>DATJYM010000001.1:0-2308 GCA_035499615.1 Candidatus Acidiferrales bacterium
GTTGGGTGAGAGTTAACGCGAGGTCCGTTGCGGTCACGCCTTCCCGCAACGCGCCAACCAGGTGCACCCCCACGACATCCGGGGTCAGGAAGTAGACCGGTTGCCCGAGCATACCTGCCTCGGCTTCGATGCCGCCGACTCCCCAGCCGACGATGCCCAGCCCGTTGATCATCGTCGTATGCGAATCCGTGCCGACCAGAGTGTCGGGGAAGTAGAGTAGCTGCGACGTCTTCGTCGCAGAATTCGCGGATGGCGACGAGGCGTCGCCGCCACACAGCACGCCTTTGGCGAGGAATTCGAGATTCACCTGGTGGACGATGCCGATGCCGGGCGGGACGACTTTGAACGTGTCGAACGCCTGCATGCCCCATTTTAAAAACTGATAACGTTCGCGGTTGCGTTGGAATTCGATTTCCAGATTTCTTTTCAGCGCGTCGGCTGAACCGGCGAAGTCCACTTGCACTGAGTGGTCCACTACCAGGTCCACCGGCACCAGCGGCTCGATGATTTTGGGATTCTTGCCGAGCCGCTGCACCGCCGAGCGCATCGCCGCTAAATCCACGAGGAGCGGCACACCGGTGAAATCCTGCAACACGATTCGCGCAACGATGAAGGGAATTTCTGCCGTCCGCGTTTCCGTCGGCTTCCAGTTGGCCAGTTCCTTGACGTTCTTTTCATGGACTTTTTTGCCGTCGCAATTGCGCAACACGGATTCGAGAACGAGCCGGATGGAAACCGGCAGCCGGGAAACCGGCCCGACGCCGGACATTTCCAATTGGGGCAACGAATAAAAGCGGCCTTGCCGGCCGTTTCCGAGATCAAAAAGCCGGAGTGTGTCGAATAAATCGTGTGCGTCGCTCATATTACATTGTTCCCGCCGACCTGGTCGGCCAGGAGGCGAGCAACATTGGACGTTGCGCACGGGATCGTCAAGCATGGGGAGTACCTGCGTCCAGGCGGACGACCGCAAAGCGAACCCCGGCGGGTAGCAGCCCCGTTACCTGAGGAAATGCCTTGGAATGGGCCGCGAATTTTTGCTTGGTTTCGGGCCGCCGATTGCCCAAAATGTGGCCTCAGAACCGATGCCTACACTAAACGAAGCCAGGAAAGGCGAGCGTCTTACACCGACGCAGTCGAGCAAAGCGCACGAGAATTCTCCCGGTCGGGTGCTCAAGAAATCATTTTGGCGCGAGAAACTGGACAAATTTCCGCGGGAGTTTGAAGGGCGTTTTTGGAGAAAATGGTCCTTCCTGCCCCTGGCCAACCACAACAAGCGGCCCCTCAATGTCAAAACCGGGCCACTGGCGCTGTTCAACAAGGTCCGCAAATTCCGGAGCGCAGAACAGGTGCGCGCGATGGGGCTGTATCCGTACTTTCGCACGATTTCTTCCGTACAGGACAGCGAGGTCATCATCAACGGGCGCAAGGTGTTGATGTTGGGTTCGAACAGCTACCTCGGGCTGACGAATCATCCGAAAATCATGGAAGCCGCCAGAACCGCCGTCACCCGGTACGGCACCGGTTGCGCCGGTTCACGCTTTCTCAACGGCACGCTGGACATCCACCTGGAACTCGAGCGCCGGCTGGCCGAGCTGGTCCACAAGGAAGCGGCGCTGCTTTACAGCACGGGCTTTCAGGTCAACCTTGGTGTCATCAGCGCACTGGTTGGTAAAGGCGAGTTCGTCCTCGCCGACAAGAGCGACCATGCCAGCATCGTTGACGGATGTCAGCTTTGCCACGGCCAATTCGTCCGGTTCGCCCACAACGACATGACGGCGCTGGAAAACCAGCTCACGAAAATTGACCCCGCAGCCGGCAAGCTCATCGTCGTGGATGGCGTGTTCAGCATGGAGGGCGACATCATCCGGCTGCCGGAAGTGTGCCGTCTGGCCAAGCAATACGGGTCCGCGGTGATGGTGGACGACGCCCATGGGATCGGGGTGCTGGGTGAAAAAGGGGCGGGGACTTCCAGCCATTTCGGCCTGACCGATCAAGTGCAATTGATCATGGGCACGTTCAGCAAGTCGTTGGCGAGCCTGGGCGGCTTTATTGCGTCGGACGCCCAGACCATTGACTATCTCAAGCACCGCTCGCGGGCGCTGATTTTCAGTTGCAGCATGAGCCCCGCCAACGCGGCGGCGGTCATGGCGGCGCTGGACATCATGCTCTCGGAGCCGGACCGCATCCGTCAGCTCTGGCGCAACACCGAGCGGATGAAGCAAGGGTTGCTCTCCCTGGGATTTGACCTGGGCGCTTCGGAATCGCCGATTCTTCCGGTGTATTGCCGTGGTCTGCTGAAGGCCTTCAA
>DATJYM010000002.1:0-3623 GCA_035499615.1 Candidatus Acidiferrales bacterium
GACTTCGAATGGCGTGGACGGGAATGGCAGTCTCAAGGATCTCGCCCCGGCAACCCGCGCCATTTACGCGGCACATCCTGAGGTGGTTTTTCCCGGCGACTTCGCCAGTAAAAGAGAGCGAAATTGAAACGCACACTTTACAGGAGCAAACCGAGTTAACAGAGACGGAAGAGTAAATCTCCGTTTCCGCGGTTACCTCCCCTGGCTTGCCGAAGCGTCATGGCGAAGGCAGCTGTCCTCATCCGGAGAATCCCAATGTTGGAGATCACGCTGCAGTATGCCTTCGCAGCGCTTCCGCCGTCGCCTTGGCGGCTATGGCGGACAAGTCCGCCGTCGCCAACAGGCTCTGGCGACCCGGGACGAGCCGATCATTTGCGCGTCGCCTCTGCCGCATTGATTTCCTCCCACGACGGCGCCCGCCACAGGTTCAAGGTGCCGACAAGATTGAGTGCGCCCAGCACATTGTCGTCCTGTGAAAACGCGATGGAGATGAAAACATAGCCGGCTCCGGGTCCCGTCAACGTAAGCACATTTTGCCAACTGTCGGTGGTCCACAGTCTCACCCCGGCACCGGAGTCGGCCGCGAGCCGTTTTGCGTCCGGAGAAAAAGCCAAGCCGCCGATGGCCGTGGAGAGGGTCACCTCTTCACGGCCGGTGGCGGTTGTCCACACGCGGAAATATCCCAGGTGACTGCTCACGGCCACCTTTTTCCCATCGGGAGAGATGGCCGCACCTCCGCCTTCCAGGACATCGAGCGGCCGGTTTGTGCTGTTTTGATCCGACGAGTCCCGAAGGAAACCTCCGTCCCAGCCGACGGCCACCGCCGTTCGGCCATCGGGTGAGACCCTGACCGCCGTGGTCGAAGAGTTTCCGGGGGGTGCCATCCACGATTCCGTTTCCAAACCGGTTTTCAGGTCCCATTCCTCAATCAAATTGCCTGGTTCGGTCCGGGTAAGCAATTTGTCGCCGCCCGAGAAGAATTGCATGGTTGCAACCTCACCCGCCGAGTTCGTCCACTGACGCCGCAACGTTTGATGAGTCACATCCCAGACCTGCACCAGCCCATTGGTGGATCTGACGGCCAGGAATCGGCCTTCATCGGAGAACACCGGGCGCGCGCTTGTTCCATTGGGGGCTTTCATCAAGGTTTCTGCCCGCTGGAAACCGGGGGCGCTCCATCGGGTCACCTGGCCTTGTGAGTCCAGCGTCAGAACCGATTGGCTGTCCGGCGTGAAGCACCACGCCATCACATTTGCCGGAATCGTGATCGTGGGTTGAGTCGGGTGAGTGACCGACGCATTCCACAACAGGACCTCGCCGTTCTTGTTGCCGCTGACCAAGGTTTTGCCATCCGGCATTAACAGCAGTTGCCAGATTTGGCTGGGGCTGCCGCGCAACACGTCCACGCACGCGCGGCCGGCGATGTCCCAAACGCGAATCGTCTGATCCGCGCTGCTGGAGGCCAATTTTTTGCCATCCGGCCAGAACGCCAGCGAACTGACCCAGGACCCGTGGCCTTCCAGTCGCCCCATTTCCTTGCCTGTGGCCACATCCCACAGCCGGATGTCGGATTCGCCGAACCCGGCCGCCGAGGCGAGCGTCTTGCCGTCCGGCGAAAAAGCCAAAGCCGTGATGAATTGTCTTCCCGCCGCCTCCGTTCCGAGTGTCTTGCCGGTGCGCAGGTCAACGACGTGTATCATCGCGCCGCTTGACGAATAAGCGGCCAGGCTCAGGTCTGCGGTTGCGGCAAAACTTGTTCCAGCAGAGGAAACCTGTTCGGACGGATAGCTGGCCAGCTCGGTTCCATCCGGCATCCGCCATAGAGTGATGTGACCGTATTCGGTGGAGGCCGCCAACGTCCGTCCATCGCTGGAGAACGCCAACCCGACACATCGATTATCCAGAGGGATATCGCGGACCATCTGCCGGGTCGCCGTATTCCAAAAGTGCAAAGTAGACTTATCCGTGCCGGCGGCAGTGATCACGAGGCTTGAGAAAGCCAGCAACGGATCGGCGGGGGAGAAGGCGGCGCGTGCCATTTCTTCATCATTTGCCAGGCGGGCCACCACTTGCCTTGTCTTCAGATCCCACACGGTCGCGCCGCCTTCGTGGGCAGCTCCCACGGCCAGCCATTGGCCGTTTGGCGACGCAGCCAGTGAATTGACCTGGCCCTTGATCTGGCAGAGGGCGAACAGGTCGTCGCTGCGGGTTTGCTGCCAGAGATATCGCCACTCCCAATCGCGCAAATCCTTCTGACCGGCTTGAGGGCGTTGGCGATTCAACAAGTCCAGGGCGCGACCGAGATAATTTTCGTCGAGCGACTGCAGGGCCGCATTCATATCGGAGGCGTAGGCGCGCCGGCGGGCGGCGAGTTCCTCGGCCTGGGCCTGCTCGCGCAAAGCGGCTTCGGTGGCCTGCGCGGCCACCGCTTTCTTCTCGTTGGCCTCGGCCTTTTGGCGCTGGACCGTTTCACTGGCCTGGGCTGCCACAGCCGCCTTTCCCGCGCGTGTGGCCCGCACGGCCTGCCAGGTGCTGACCAGGACGCCGCCGGCCAGGGCGACAACGACGGCGGCGGCAGCGGCGAAGCCGACCTTGTGGCGACGGACGGTTTTTTGAAACTCGTATAGTTTGCTCGGCGGACGGGCGAGCACCGGCTCGTTGTTCAAATGCCGCTTCAGATCGAACGCCAAACCGTTGGCCGTCTCGTAACGGCGTGTCCGGTCCTTTTCCAGGCACTTCATCACGATCCAGTCCAAATCTCCCTTGAGCTGGTGCAGCAATTTCGAGCGATCCACGGATCGGCGCCGGGCGGTCGTGGTCAGTTCCTCACCCTGCAACGTGGCGAGCCTGGTGCTCGGGCGCATCGGATCCTTCTCCCGGATCGTTTTGCGCATTGCGTCTATGCCCTGCGACATCAACTGTTGAGCGTCAAACGGCGTCATCCCGGTCAGGAGTTCGTAGAGCAAGACGCCCAGACTGTAGATGTCGCTGCGGGTATCGATATCCAGCCCGCTCATCTCCGCCTGCTCCGGGCTCATATAAGCCGGCGTGCCGATGAACTGGTGCAACTGCGTGTATACCGTCGCGTCCGTCAATTTCCCTTCCGTGGCTTTGGCGATGCCGAAATCAATCACCTTGGGCACCGGCACACCGTCGTGCAGCGTCACCAGGACATTGGAAGGTTTGATATCGCGATGGATGATGCCCTTTTGGTGCGCATGCTGGAGGGCCTGGCAAACCTTAATGAATAAGTCCAACCGGTCTTTGGTGGGCAATTTGTTCTGGTCGCAATAATCCGTGATGCGAATGCCGCGCACCAACTCCATGATGAAATAGGGACGGCCGGTTTCGGTGGCGCCCGCATCCAGCACCTTGGCAATGTTGGGGTGGTCCATCATGGCCAGGGCCTGGCGTTCGGCCTCGAAACGGGCGATGACTTGCCGGCTGTCCATGCCGGGCTTGATGATTTTGACCGCCACCTTGCGCTGAATCGGCGAGGTTTGCTCGGCCATATACACCGCGCCAAATCCGCCCTCACCGATCTTCTGGAGCAGCTTGTAACGCCCGACCATCGTGCCGACGCGTTCGGTCACCAGGTCGGCATCCGGAACGCGCCTGGTTTG
>DATJYM010000003.1:0-38568 GCA_035499615.1 Candidatus Acidiferrales bacterium
CTTCCAGCTCGACAAAGCGATTGAAAAACACGACGTGTTTTTGCACGCCAAGGTCCTTGGCCAGCCGTTCCAGGCTCAAGCGGTAAGCCTCACCCTCGTCGCGCAGCAGGTTTGGATGCGTCTGGCCAAGCACGATGTAAACGATATTGGGAAATTCCCGGATGATTTCCGGCAACGCCCGCAAGGCAAATTCGATGCCTTTGTTGGGCGACAGCAATCCGAATGTGAGCAACACCTGCTTGCCCGCCACGCCGAATTCGTCCTTGAAATAATTCGGGTCGGCAAAAGGCATATCCGGGATGCCATGCGGGACCAGATCAACCTTCGCCATCGGCGCATGGTAGACCTCGCGCAGCAACTCCCGGCCACGCTCGGTCATGGCCACCAGCCGGGTCGAGAGGCGGATCAGGTCGCGCATCACGCGCCGTTGCTCCATATTTGGCTCACGCAACACGGTATGCAGGGTGGTCACCACGGGCATTTGCAATTCGCGCAGCAGCGCCAGCACATGACTGCCCGCCGGCCCGCCGAAAATGCCAAATTCGTGCTGCACGCAAACGACGTCCACGTCGGTAATATTGAGAAAATCCGCCGCGCGCAGGTAGGAGGGAAGATCCTGTTCCGCAATCTCGAAACGCACCTCTGCCGGGTAATTGTATCCACCCGCGAGGTCATTGACCGGCACGACCAAGCATTGCAGCGCCGGAAACTCAGCCGACATGGCGCAACGCAAGTCCGTCGTGAATGTAGCAATGCCGCATTTCCTGGGCAGGTAATCGCCGAGAAACGCGACCTTGCGGATGGCAGAGGTGTGCTGCATGAATCGTTGGCAGTGGCACAAGCAAACCGGCCTATGCTGACAATTCTTATAATGTCCTAAGCGGCTGCACTTACCAAGAACCAATTCCAGGCTTTATGGCAGGTTCGCTGCCTGCTCAAACGGCGAGTTTATGGCGCTCGCCACGAACGATTGGGCGTTCGACCTGTGTGGCCATAAATTGCCGGATAGCTGGATAGCGTCTCGAAATATTAAAATGTCAGGAGATCGACGATTTTGGAGTGGCGAATCATAACCTTATGGCCTTGATCACCCGATGGCAAAAAGCGCGCAGAAAGGACCTCTTCCGCCAATCGATGGTTCGCCACTTCCCTGTCCCGGTTGCCCGGCCAACAGGCCGCTTCAGGCAATCGCCGCGTAGAACGCGCGATTCAGCATGAAAACAATTACCGGCTCACACTCAGCCGGAAGAAACGACTTCCTGTGCCGGATGTCAAATCGACGGGATCGGTAATGGTCACGATCACATATTGATCCGGCGGAACATCGAAGGGCACCGATTCGGAAGCCGTGGCTCCCTCGGTATCGGCCTCCCAATCGGTTGCCCGCGTGTAGGTCATCAGATTTGTCCAGGGTCCATCGAGCGAATTCGCAACCTGTGCGGTATAGGTAAGGTCGGAGGCCGACACGTTGCGATGGAACTGGAGCTGGAAATGGTTTCCGCCGATGTTTCCGGAAATCGTCCTGTCCGACCCGGAAGAAGTCGGGTCGGTGGCCAGGGCATATTCCAGGAGATTAACCACGCCATCGCCATCAGGATCTGCCGTGTCACCCGCCAGGGTGGGATTGGTGGCGTTGCTGCCGAAGTATGCATACCTCCAATTATCCGACGGACTGAGCAGGCCGAACACTGAGACGCTGTATTGATTGCCGACATAAACCTTGCCATTGGCCACGATGGGCGAGGTAAATTTCACCCCGTTGGCAAGGCGGTCACGGTTCGTCGCAGCCTGGGCGCTGTTGTAAAGTTCCGCCGTCAGGTTCGACGGGTTGTAAGCAGTCAGGACGGCCGGGTTCGCGTTGGCCGTCGCCCAGATAATGCCATTGTTCGTGCCACTGGCGGAAACGAACGGGGTCGCCCCGGGCGAACCGAAATTGCGCGGCCCGGTTGAGATTGGATTGGTGATGAACATGCCGTTGGTGAGGGCAAACGCCTTCAATGGTTTTCCGCTGGCGGCAAAGAAAACGCTGCCGTTAAAGAACACCGGCGTATCGAAGCAGCCGGCTCCGAGTTGACCGGGGATGTGCTGCACCACATAATCCACCGTGCCCGTCGAATCGTAATGATTGTCACCAACAGTGAATTGGTCCCGGTTAATCAGGTAAATGCGGCCTTCCTTGCCGGCACTCACCATCAGATGCGGGAACGGCCCGGGCTGATCCGGCAGAAACAATAACCCGCCCGAGCCCAGGTCCCAGTCCATGCTCTCCAAGATGGCCTGGTTGGTAGGCGTGAAATAATCCGCCACCGCCAGCCCGTTGGTCGTGGACAGTTTAATAACCGAGTCGCCGTAATCCGTCCCGCCGGAGCCGTTCGTCGCGGTGAACGACCCGTTGGCGATCGGGACATACAAATTCGTATTGGCGTCCACCGACAAGCCGCAGCCGGAAATCCAGATGCCACCTTCGCCCGGATTCGGGCTGTTGGTGCTATTGGGCGTGGTATTGAAAATGCAATTGGTCAGTTGGACCAGGCTACTGGCGCCGTATCCGATGATCCATCCATGGTAAGGATCCGTATCGGCGTAGCCAGCAAAGGCCAGGTAAACAATCCCGCCCGCGAGCGTCACGGCGGCCCTCTGGATTTGTTGCTTGGGAATGAATGTGATAATGCCGTTTGAGCTGCCGACCCCGGTGCCCGGATAAGTGGCCGTTACCAGGACCGGGCTGAACGGCGCCTCGGTCCCGTCGGTGATGTTCAGCGCGTGGAGGGAATGGGAATAGTTGGTTCCTTGCTGGTTGAACGTGTCCACATACATCCATCCGGAGACGGGATCAATCACGGGCGTGCTGGTGATGCCGACTTCGGGGACGATGTTGTTGTAGGCACCGTACCGGGTGCCGAAATTGGAGGTGGGCGTGGTCGCGGACGGTCCCAGGTTAGTCTGCCATAACAAACCGCCTTCCGGCCCGTTGTTGTCCGCGTCGAACGCGTAGACGCTGTTGTGTTCGGTGGCGATGAAGAGGACGTTGTGCGTGCCCCGGCCTGGAATGGTCAGGTCGGAGAGATAAAGCGGTTGCGCATAAACATAACCATCCACGGCATACGAGAAGAGTTTGCCAAAAGTGTTGGTTCTCACGTTAACGGGAGAAAGGATGGTTTCGTTCGTGTTCTGTCCGGTCCGACCATTGTCGTAGTGATAGGTGGGCACACTGACCAGAGTGAGGGGATTGGCCGCGAGGCCAAGAGCGCCCGCCCAGATCAGAACCACAGGCAGCGCGAACTTTTTCATACAACCAGCTGATTTAATCGTGGGGGGCATCGTATTGGCTCCATGTCTTGTTTTGGCCGATCAAGGTCGTTGTGGAGTTTGGTCGCGTCGTTACGAGAACATTGGCACATCTGTCGATGAACGCACGCAATATCATTTTGATGTGTTTGAACCTATGGTCGGTCTAAAACCGTCAAATCGGCCGGGATCCATGCGCCCTGGGGCAATCCCTTTTCAGCGGTGAGGGGCTGCCCCTGGCACCTCCGGCTCCGGGACAAACTTGCCCCGGCGAGTCGCCACTTCGGGCTTCCCGCCGGGGCAAGGTATGAATCAAAGGACCACTAAGGTCCCAGGACTGGATTGGTCGTTCCCCACCAGCTGGTCCACTGAGTGTAGTTCACATAGTTGGTCGGATAGGTTGGCGGCGCATTGGTCATGGAGGGATCATCGAAGCTCGCGGGGTAGCTTCGGATGACTGTGTTCACGTTCGTCTGACCCAGCAGGAACTTATTGATATAAGCGCCCATGTTGGCGTCAACGTTGGCCGTCGTGGCGCAGTGGCTATGGTCTCCATCAAGGTTAAAGCCGAACCGGTCATCCAGGCCAAAATTGTCATAGACCCGTTGCGCGGCCCGGCAGGTGCAATAGCACGACCGGGTTCCCAGCCAGACCTGACTGGCGTTCCCGGTGGCGAACAACGCCCGAGGTGCGACCAGGGCATCCAGCATGTGATGATCCTCCGGCAGGAAGACAACATTGGTGCCTTGGAAATTCCTCATCTGATTCCCAAACCAACCGTAATCGGTATTATCAATGTCTTCCACGGAACCCGGAGGCTCGGCGAATTCATTGTAGCGCCACGAATTGGCGCCGCCGCCGCCCGATTCCTGGGCTATGGTCAGCGCGACCCGCTCGTCCAGCGCTCCGCAGAAGAGCGCCATCTTGCCGGCGTACGAGCAACCGGTGACCAGGATGTGTGTCAGATCCAATTGGACCCCGCCGCCGAGATTGCCATTCAGTTTATACAAGCCATCAATGAGACGGCTGCAGCCCCAGGCCCACGCGGCGTATTGTCCGGTATAAACCGTATCACACGTCGGAACGGAAGGAGCCGCGTAAAGGACGTAGAAGGGGTCCGTGTTGGCCTTGCCGCCATAAGTCGTTACCTGATTAATGGTGAAGGTGACTTTGGCCACCGCGGTCAGCAGGCTGGGGTTGACGCTGCCACTCGGGCCGTTCATCCCGATGCATACCGGGAAGGTCCCGCTCGACGCCGGGAGGGAAATGGCGCTGGTCAGCGTAAGGGTTCGATTCGTGCCGGACACGACATTGGTTACCACCACGGTAAGTGTGCGGGTGGTGCCACTGCCGGAGACGCTGGCGGAGATCATCGAAGGAGCAACGGTCGGCTTGGTTCCGATTTCATAAGCTTGAATCTCGGCCAGGAACTCAGCGCGGTGGTGTTCCCAGTCGCTGAAATTGGTGCTGGCGGTGCCGCCGATGTTCAAGGGGTCGCTGACCCAATAGAACGGATCGGGCAGCGGGTAAATGTTTGCGAACGTGCCCGGAGTCGGCAAAGCCGGCAACGTCACCGAGTAACCCGCACTCGTATTCTCAAAATCAAAGTAGAGAGGCAGGGCGGACGTCGGCGTAGCGGTTGCTTCCGAGGAAATGGCACTCTCCCCGATGCCATTCACCGCGGACACAACGTAGTAATAGGGCGTGCCGGCGGAGAGACCTGTGTTGTAAACGGTGGTCCCGGTGACGTTGGTGAACGTGGTGTACGGCCCGCCGCTCGTGGTCGCGACCTTGACGTTGTAACTGGTCGCACCGAAGGAAGCCGTCCAGTTCAATCTCACCTGGAGATATTGGGCCGTTGCCGCCAGTCCGGTCGGAGCCGCCGGAGGCAGCGACTGGGGCGTGGCGTTCACTTCCGAAGAACTGGGGCCTTCCCCATCGTTATTCACCCCGAAGACGACGTAGTAATACGTTGTGCCATCGACAACATTGGTATCGGGGAAGTTGGTCGTGGTCACGTTGGCGATCATGGTGTACGGCCCGCCGCTCGTGGTCCCGCGCTTGAGGTCGTAACTGAGCGCGCCGGGAGTGGTGTTCCAGGTCAATTGCACGAGACCGTGGGCCGCCTGCGCCGCCAGTCCGGTCGGAGCCACCGGGGGCACCCGCAGGGGCGTGGCGCTCACTTCCGAGGAATTGGTGCTCTCACCGTAGTAATTCAGCGCGGACACAACGAAGTAATACGTGGTGCCATTGACGAGGCCGGAGTTGGTGTAGGCGGTCGCGATGGTGTTGGCCACGGTCGCGTACGGCCCTCCGCTCGTAGTCGCGTTCTTGACGTTATAACTCCGGGCATAGGCAGGACCCGTCCAACTCAACGCCACCGCGGTGTTGGTAGGCTTTGCCGTCAGCCCGGTCGGAGCACCGGCCGGAAGCGGCGGCGCGACGTACCGCATACGGTAATATACTGCGAGGTCCGACGGATTGGTGAGATTCAGCAGGTTCACCGAAGCCGAAGCCGGCAAATCGTACCACGCCGCGGGATTGTTACTAATGGAACCGTCCACATCATTGGTCTGCGACTGCAACACCCAGCCTAAATGGTCGGACGGCCACGCAAACGTGAGTGTGTTGGTAAAGCCCGCGCTGCTATTGCCAATAGTGCTGACAGTAGCGTTGATGTTGGTCGGATTCGAATTTGTCGCGTAGGCTCCGGTCGAAACCACTGACAGGACGCCATTGGCGAAGGTGTAAGCCAGCCCCGCACCAGGAGATCCCACAATCGAACCAAAGCTGCCATTTTGCGTCGCCGCGGAAAAAATTGTGAACCGGTCACCCGCCAGCAGCGGCCCGTCGATATTGCTCACCACCAGGGAACCGCCATAGTTGATCGGGTTGCCACCCGTCACCGTGATCCGGTCCGCTTGCGCTGTGGCGGCGTTGATTTTCACAAAAACCGAGCCGCCCAGCACGGGCGTGCTGCTCAGCGTCAGGGTGCCGATAGTGGTGGCGTTGGGCCCCGCTCCCAGTTGGCCGCTGTTCATGACGGTAACCACGCCGCCAATAGTGCCGTTGCCGCTCAGGCTTGCTCCCGACATGACCGTCGCGGTGCCCGAGATGGAGCCGTTCACGAAAAGGGTGCCGCCCATGACGGTTGTATCACCCGCGTAGGTATTCGCGGCGTTCAAGGTGGTTGTGCCGGCGCCGGCCTGGGTAAAGGATCCACTCCCCGTGATGGGTTTGCTGCTGAAATCCGTGCCCTGCGCCACCGCATTGTTGCGATTGATCGTCAGGTTGGCATTATCGGTGATGGCGGCGTTGGCCGAAAGCCTGCCGGTGGTGCCATTGGTACCCAATTGCAGGCTGCCTCCGTTAATCTTCACCGGACCCGACGCGGTGCTGTTCCCGGACAGCGTCAGCGTGCCGGTGCCGACCTTGGTCAAGGCCACCAAATTGTTGGCCGCGCCATCCGAGTTGCCGGTGGCTGCATTGCCCGAAGCGTTGTCTTGAAAAATCCCCTGGTAAATCGAACTGGTATTGAGGAATCCAACCACAAACTCCTGTATGGACGGCGTCGTGTTAACCGCATGTCCGACGAGACCGCCGCCGGTCGTCGTGCTGCTCAACTCGCCCAGCTCGTAAGTGCCTCCCCCGATTAATTGCGCCTGCAAGGCTCCATTGACCACAAATTTGGCATAGACGCTGCCCGAATTTGTATTACCCAGCCGGTTATTGGATCCGGATACGGTCAGAGTGCCGGTGTACGCCGAATCATCGCCATTAAAGAACAAGCCGTTTTGGTTGTAGGACCCGTTCATGATCACCGGGCCGCTGCCCGTGATATTTCCGTTGATGGTTAAATCCGGTGAGGCTCCATTGGCATATTGAAACTGGCCGCCGCCAGGGCCCATAAAGACCGGATTGCCGACTGCGTAACCGGCTCCAGACGAGAAGAGCAGCCCGCCGTTCATTGTGATCGTGCCCGTGCCCAAAGGTCCGCTGGTCACCGTTCCGCTGGCGGGCGTGCTGCTGGAGCGGATTCCCACGGTGCTGCGTGAATTTATGGTGATGCCTCCGCTGAAGGTGTTCTGCGCCGCGAAAAGGACGGATCCGGGTGCTCCCTGGGTTGATGACGGGGCGTTGCTTCCGAAAATCGTGACAGTCAGCGGGTGAACATTGTCCGAAATGACGTTGCTGATGGTGATACCCGAGGTCCAGGCGGACAACACCAGTTCGTTCAACGTCGTATCCGCCTGTTGCAGGGGAGTGAAGATGGCCAGAATGCCCGTGCCGGCATTCATGATGGCATTGGCGCGGAAATTGGCCGTGCCCGGCTGACTGTAGGCACCGCCGATGTTGCGCAATGTGTTTACATAGGTGTCATTCGTCATGTTTCCGCCCGTATCGGCAACGCTCAGGTCGTAATTGACCGTCGAATTGTCCCCGGTCGGAATGCCACCAAAAGAAACGCCGGCGCCGGGGGTGGTCTCGGCGGTTGCGTTCGTGTAGGCAACGATGTTCCCGCCGGAGACGGTTGCAAAAGTATTACCGGCGGCCGAACCGTTGGCAGCGGCGCCGGAACTGCTCGCGGTCGCCCACGGCAGAACCCCGTTCTCAAGAGTTGGAGTGGCCGTCACCGTTCCCTGACCAGCGGTGGCAACCGATGAAGAGCCCACCACCAGCGCCGCTCCTGCAGACCGCGTCAACGTGCCATTGACCGCGAGAATCGTGCCGTTGGTTACGTTCCACGCTTGCGCCACGCCAAGGGTCAACCCGGAACCAATCGTCAGACTCTGTGTCGCCCTGCTCATGTCGATGCCGTTGGTGCCGAGTACCAGCGTATTGCCGGGGGTGATGGCCACCGCACCGCCCGGATTGGCAATGAGTATGCCCGCCCAACTTGAGTTGGCGCCGAGCGCCACCGAGTTCGCGCCGGTCACGGTTGAGTCCCATTTCGCCACGTCTAATGGGCCGGGAACCACTCCACCAACCCAACTGGTCGTCAGGTTAAGATTATCGGTGTTGTTGGTTTTGGTGATCGTGCCGGCGCGCGAACCCACCGCGCTCACGAGGGCGGCGAGACAAACCAGGGAGATTTTGATCGTTTGGGTTTTCATGGGACCGAAGCTTGATTGAGCATTTGTTCGTTGTTTGGGATAAAACGTCACCCCTGTGTTTGTGCGACCTTGTGCTGCTTCACCGACTCCACTACTGATCGGCGTTTGCCGGAAACAAATAGAACATCACTCCGACATCTGACTTGGGAACTTAGGATAAAGTGTTTAACAAATTGAGCGACAACCTTCAATACGACGAATGTCGTATAATGCCTGGATCGTCTGCGCTCCCAATTCCTCCACGTCCGAGGCCGGATTTTTTCCGGCAGCGAGCGCTGAAGGAGTGAATCCCCGGCTTAAAAATAAAATAACCCGAAGGTGGCTTCCCTCGCATTTCTCCGTTTGAATTACGGGGTGGCAGGTCAACCTTTACAACCTTGATCACCCGACGGCAAAAGGAGTTCATAAACGACCCCTTCTGCCGGCTTGGCTTGATGTTGTTGATTTGGCCTGATACGACGATTTGAAAGAACATCTTCGTTGGTCCAACACGGAAGCAATGATCCGCGATTGTCAGTTTGAAATCCATTCCACCTTTCCGTCGCTAACGAACGGGATGGTTCCTGTCTCTGCGAAAACCAAAAAACAGGCTAGGGCAGACTATGGGCACGATAGAAGCGATCTCGGGAAGAGCCCGTGGAGGTGTCAAAGAGGGTGATTAATCCCGATGCCGGTACCAGATTCGTGCTGACGCTCGTCCAGCTGGCGAGATTGGTGGAAACCTGTATGACATAATTCCGGTTGGTCTCGCCAGTGAGAGAAAATTCATATCCGTTCAGCAGGATGCTTTGCGACGTCTGTGGCACGGTCGTCAGGAGCACCAAACCATCTTCCACGGCGCCCAGATCAACCGTGGCCACGCCATCGTCATTGCCGTCCGCAATGCGGGGATACCCGCGCTGGTCGGTGGGCGGCAGGCCGGCGTTGTCCCCGGCATCGATTGCGGGACTATGGTTGAACGGGACATGAGTCAAAGTGGGGCCGCCATTATTCTGAAGCGGTGACAGTAACGGGTCGGCGCTGGAAACGATGCCACCCGTAAAGCCATTGTTCATCTGGATGAGATTGTTGTTGCCCAGGTTGGTGGAGGTTCCGGAAATTCCCGTGGCGGCATAGTCGCTGGCGCCCGCCGGGGTGTAGGCCAGAATGGAATTGCGGAGCAAAACACCCGCCCCCTGACCAAAAGCCAGGTTGTAAATACCCCCTCCGCCTTGATTTGCCTGGTTGTAGGCGAAGGTGCTGTTCAGCACGGAGACGACACCATCCGCGTTGAAAATGCCGCCGCCCAGACCCATGCCATTGGTACCCACGCTGCTGATCAGCGTTCCGCCCTGGCCGCCAATGGCCTGGTTGGCGGAGAAGGTGCAGTTGGTCACCGTGACCAGCCCGTACACATTAAAGACCGCGCCGCCCAAGCCGGCGCCACCGCCGCCAGCACTGCCAACATTACCCGTGTTATCCGAAGTTGCGCCACTACCACCGCCACCGAATCCGGGCTCACCAATACTGCCTCCGGGAGTGCCGCCACCGCCGCCGCCGCCACCGGCCCCAAAACCTCCGCCACCGCCGGCACCGCCAGCGCCGCCACCATAGCCCAGCGCGTTATACGCTCCGCCCCCGCCACCGCCGCCTGCAAATCCACCGAAGCCGCCAGCTCCGCTGCCGGATCCGGACGTTGGACTGCTTCCGCCACCCCCGCCGCCTCCTCCAATGCCGCCGCCATCGCCGGCGACCGTCCCGGAACCGCCCAATCCGCCCGATGGGTCGCCACCATTTCCACCCGTGGTGGAGCCGCCCCCAACGCCGCCATCTCCCGCCATTCCCCCGCCTCCACCACCACTGCCTTGCCCAAGCCCGCCGGGTCCTCCTCCCGCGCCGCCCAAGGCCCGATTGCCGGTGAGGGTGGTGTTTTCCAGATCCAGAGTGCCCCAGTTAAAGATCGCGCCACCGACGCCGCCGCCCCCGCCGCCGCTGCCACCGCGTTGGAAACCGGAACCGCCCACCCCGCCTTGGGCCAGGCCGTTGGTTAAGGTGAGGTTCTTCAGACTCAAGGTTCCGGCCGGACTCACGTAAAACAGGCGCATGACCGGCGCGCCATTCGAACGGGCGATGGCAATTCCGTTTGTACCCATGGGTCCGGCGATGACGATCTGGTTGGTAATGATAATCGCCGATGGGCCAAACGTGTTGTCACCAACTGTGGCAAGCTGCACGACGCCGGGACTTGAGCCATAAAGGGTGTTGGTGAAATCAATCAGACCGGAAAGCCCGACACTGCCGATCGCCTGGCGCAGCGAGCCGGGGCCGCTGTCGTTGAGATTCAAGACTGTGAAGTGTGAAACCAGCGGGATCAGTCGAACGCGACGCGGGCTGGAGAGCACACCGGCCAGGACCGGATTGAGGCCGGTGCCATCGGGATTCAGGCTCCACAGCGCGTTGGCGCCGCCATCGACGAGGTAAAGTTTTGAACCGGTCGGGTCAAATTCAAGGGCGGTGCAGCGGCTCACGCCATTGCCTCCATTAATGGTGCTTCCGGTGGCGGTGAAAATCAGCGAGTTAACGCTGCCGCTGTAACTCACGCGCTGCACGGTGTTGCTGTTCTGACCAAAGCTGCTGGTGGCGTAATAAATGAGTTGGTTCGTAACATCCAATGTCAGATCCAGCGGCACGGCGGTCAGGTTGCTTTCAACCAGGCTGAGGGTGAGGCTGCTCAGGTTCAAACTCCACAGGCCTTTGACCCCGGCGTCCGAAAATATGATTCGGGAGTTGAGTGAATCCAGCGCCAGAGCCGTGCAGCGGGTGGCATTATTGCCACCGGCGCCGGCCGTGAACAGCACGGTGTTGTTGTTCCCGGTATAATCCATCCGCTGGATGGTGTTGTTGCTCGTGGTCGCGCTGCTGGTCGTGTAATAAATCTTCTGATTGACCGTGTCCAGGGCCAGGTCGGTGGGCGTATTGGTCAAGCCGGCTTTGACCAGACTCAGACCGCTGCCATCCAGGTTCATGCTCCAGAGCGCATTACTGCCCGCATCCACCAGGAAGACCTTCTGAAGTAAGACGTCCACCGCCAGTGCCGTGCAGCGGCTAACGCCATTGCCGCCGGAACCGGTCGCCGTGAAAACAGAGGTGTTGAGCGCACCCAGGGGCGTGACGTGCTGGACTGAATTGTTTCCCTGAGCGGCGCTGCTGGTGGCATAAAACAGCGTCTGCGCCGAGGACCGTAGCCCGGTCAACAACGCCAGGGCCAGCAAGCCGGGAACCAGGAGTTGACGATTGGGAAGCATGCTGGGTGGTGTCCGCCCTCCGCGATGGCGCGGGGACGGCTTCACGTCATCGTCAGTTGCGTGACGGGTAAATACCCTGCAAAGCAATAATGAAATTCACGCACAGGTACGGTTGAATATTGGCATGCGGCTGGCCGCTGCCCGTGTTTCCAATCATCGCCGGGTTCATGGTGCCGTTCGAGGAAGCCGCATAGTCCAGCGATGTGCCGGTGGACTCCACCGCCGGATAGCCACTGGCCGGACTGGCCTGGGTCCCTGCTCCGGTATTGCAATTGACGCCATGGTTATGAACGGGAATCTGGGTAGTGAGCAACGTCACATTCTCAGAGCCACCGTTCTGGCCGAGGACATAAGGCGAGAGTCCGTTTCCCTGCCCGAAGTGGACTGGCACCCGGCTCCGAAGATCCGGCAGCGCGAAGGTGGAAGTTCCATTGCCGCCATACGTCGTGCCCAGCAAGGAGAACAGGGCGGTGTTCGTCGAAATGGACAGGATCTGGCCATTGCACATCGCCCAGCCTGCCGGCGCGAAATTGCCGGCGAACATTCTGATCTCACCGAGAAACGGATTTGACATAGTGTTATCCTGTGGTTTGGTTTTGTGGAGTGTTGAACATGCTGTTTCTAAGCCATCAATCCGGTGCCGGCAGACGTCGCCCGGTTCAAGGGCCGACAGGGCCGGTTAAAGACCGCCTGGTAGTTCATGCGATCCGGTTTCCGGGTGAAGACGGGAAGGACCAACAACTCGAACCGGCCAAGCCGGTCATGCTCAAATCTCAAAATCTTCTGTTCCAGCAGTTCATGGCGCGGCCCGGAAAAGAGCAGGGAGAATTTTTCGCAATCCGCATCCGGCGGCGGCCGCCGGCCATGCTGCGGACGTCTCGGGTCGAGGCTTGCTTCCACCAGCTCCAGTTCCACCACCCGCGCGGGTGTGGCGTAAACCCGGAACCGGGTGTTCACCTGCGCCGCCAATTCCGAAAAACTCAACTGGTCAATGGAGACAACGGGCAATCCGAAGTTGAATGATCCGCCGATCGCACCCAGCGGTGCCACCACCATCCCCGCGGTCAGGGCGGTACACCTGAGGATAAATTGCCGGCGGTTACTCATCAGCCAGCAACCCTGGTTTTTAGCATGGTGGACATGGTGGCACTTCTGGACTGACTTATACGTTAGTGATGTTTCGCTAATAGTCAACTGAAATCGGTTGCCGCCGCGGATCGCTCTTGTTTAAGGCCCGTTTTTCGATTAGACCGCTCAGGTCAACCGGAGTTGCAAGTGGTTCCGGTTCCAATCAACCGTGCCTGAGAACCTTGACGCGATAACCCTGCGGCCCGAGCGGCCAGAGGACGAATCATTTCTGTCCACGGTTTATGCCGGCACCCGGCAGGAGGAACTCGACGCAACCGGCTGGCCACCTGCCAAGCGGGAGTCATTCCTGAAAATGCAATTCAAAGCCCAACGTCAGGGTTATCGCAGTTCGTTCCCGGAGGCGGATTTCCAGATCATTCTGGCCAATGGCCACGCCGTCGGCCGGATGATCATCAACCGCGCGCCCTGCGAACTGCTGCTGGTGGATATTGCCCTGTTGCCGGAACATCGCGGTCAAGGCATCGGAACTGAATTGCTGCGACAACTTCTCCGCGAAGCAGAGGCCTCGGGAAGGCCATTGAAGTTGAGCGTCATTAAAGGCCAACGGGCCGGCCGTCTCTACCAACGATTGGGATTCAAGAAGATCGGCGAATCGGACCTGCGGGATGAACTGGAATGGCGTCCCGCCGATCGCGATCCGGAATCCAACAAAACTAAATGCAAGCCAGCCTGAAACTTCCGCTTCAATTTGATGCCGCGTTGCTGCAGGCCGATTTGAACCGGATCGTCGCGCACGAATTTGTGCCGCACTTCAACACGGCGTATTACGAAGGGGATTGGAGCGTGGTGCCGTTCCGCTCGGTGGGCGGACGCGCCGATCAGATCTACCCGGACCCGACCGCAAAGGCCGCCTTCGCCGACACTCCGTTGCTCGCGCGCTGCCCGTACGTCCAGCAGGTTCTGGCGACACTCCTCTGTCCGCAACAGGCTGTCCGGTTCATGCGCCTCAAAGCCGGTTCCTCGATCAAGGAACATCAGGATTATCAACTCGGTTATGAAGACGGCGAAATCCGCGTGCATATTCCGGTCGTTACCAACTCCGAGGTGGAATTTGTGCTCAACGGAGTCCGCATCAACATGAAAGAGGGGGAATGCTGGTATCTCAATTTCAACCTGCCTCATCGCGTCGCCAATCGGGGAACCGGCGACCGCATCCATCTGGTCGTTGATTGCGTCGTCAATGATTGGTTACGGGAACTCCTGCTGGCCGCCGACGCCGTCGCGCCGGGTTAATGGCAACTAAAGGGCCTGGCGCATCCGGCAGGCCTCCAACTGCCGATAGGTCCCGTCCAGCCATTGCCGGGCAATCTGCCGGATGTCTTCGGTCACTTCCCGGTTCTTGATTCGCCGGTCATCTTCGAAAGGCAACGCGGGGGTCTTGGCGTTAAACCGGGCAACCCGTGTCATGGCCTCCACGGCATCCGGTGTACCGTGAACGCCCCAATACTTCAGGAGATCACACCAGACGACGGCGGGTAACTGGCGGTAATGGACCAGCTTTCCGCGTCCGGCCCGGGCCTGAGCCAGCGCGGCCCCACAGATTTTGCCGAGCACCCGCCCGCCGTATTCTGAAAGGCTCATCCGGCTGACCGTCTGTGAATCCCAATCAAAGAAGGCCGGCTCAAGCTTGCCGGGAACCATCTGCCCTCCGATTTGGCGGCGATGCGATGCCAGCACCTCCACCGGTTCCCGGTAGATGAAGATCCACGGCACACCGGGGAAAGCCCGTTGGATCAACGGCAGGCAGAGCGTGTGCCAGCAATCGAATTTTACAAAGAGGTGTGTCTCCCCGGCGAAACGCCGTTGGCCGAAGGCCTGCAGGAGCAGGCGCAGCCACATCACCTGTTGCTCCATGGTTATTTTCGGATCGCGCAAATGCACGCGGAGTACGCCATCAATGGGGTCGGCCTCCGAAATCACCACGTTCTCCGGCTGGGCCGCGAGTATTTGCGAAATCAGCGTCGAACCACAACGCGACATATGGAAAATAAAACCCGTCGGGGCCAGGCCCGGACTGCGATCGGCAAGTTCCGCCAATGTCTCAATGGGAGTTTCCCGCTGTCCGGCGGGTTGGTTGGGCAGCCCGACGCACCGGCCAACGGTCTGTTCGAAAAACGGGTCAGTGAAGCGGACGTCGCCAAAGTATTGCCACTTCAGCCTCAATCCGGACGGCGTCCAGTTGACTCGAACAGGCATCCAGCCGGCGTAGTCATTCATTGGGAGTCCATCGCTTTGGTCCGATATGACGAGGTTTCCCCGTTTCGGCATGCGCGGTCCACCCGACTGTCGCGTTGATTCATCCGGCGCGCTTTCTGACGATTCAGTTTAATCACGAACCCATTTCAAAATGTGGGGATAAGGCGGGACGCCCGCGGCCCTGGCTTCAGCGCCAGCGACAGCAAGCCCGGCTGACTGGAGTTGATTCACCCCCGGATAAACCCCGAGGCTGAACCCGAGCAACAACGCCGCCGACTTGCCGTGATAACCGGCGGGGTGAAACACAATCCCGGGATCCATGCCCAAATGAATGCAAGCTGCGTACGACCACGCGATCGCCGCCACCTCAAGCAAACCCGGGTCCGCCCCCGATTCCATCAGATTCCCGTTTAGCCCCTTTCGCATGGCACCAGACATGACTGCCAAATGCCCGGCCTCGTGCAGCAAATCGCCCGGATAAAGCAACCGGGGTTCGTCCACGATGAGCCGGCCATCCCTGACCTCAATTCCGGGCAGGAACGTTTCGCCCTGGACCCTGCCGGGGATGACTTCCAAACCGATGCCGTTCAGAAAGCCGGCCAGTTTCCGGACCAGATTGTCTTGAAAACCAGGTTCCATGTTTGGCGCAACACCGTTTAAACGGCATTTTTACGGAGGCAGCAAATGAAAACAAGACTCGATGAAAACCCCTCATCCAAAATTGAAGCCGCCAATCCAGCATCAACATTTTTCCGCAAGTTGATTTCGTCACGCACAACCCATCGTTGTGCGCTTTGCATTTAAGCAGTTTGATACCGTCAGCGCTTTATGGCCCAATCTGGAATTTATAGAATCGAGCCGGATTCGCGGAGTTGGTATCCATTACGGTGAAAGGAATCGGCGGCGAATTGGTGGTAAATAACATCTGCCAATTCAACAGGTTGGTTGAAGTCCACAGGATGTAATCGGGTCCCTGCGGCCCGTTGACGGTCAGGCTAAGCTGGCCCGGGGAAAGAGTGACCGAGCCGATCACAGGATTGGTTACGGCGTTGACGAACACATTGAAGCTGTTGGTCGCGCTCAAGCCGGTTACGTTATCCGTTACCGCAACCGTCACCCGATTGCTCGTGCTGGCCTGGCTCACCGGCGCGCGCCAGGTGAGGAGGGCGTTGGTGGGGTTCAAGCTGGCAAGCGTGGCACCAGCCGGATTGTTCAACAAATTAAAGGTCAGCGTATTCGGCGGGACAGACGCATCCATGGCAACATTCGTCACCAGCAGCGTTTGGCCGACGTTGATGATCTGATCGGCCACCGGTGCCAAGGTCGGCGGCGGGCTGATTTGTCCCGCGATGCCCTGTCCCACGAACGTGACCACGCTCATGGCCGGTATGTCGCAGGTAAATGAACCGTTGGTCACCGTCACCGGTGTTTGCGCCGCGAGCGAAAGCGTGCCAGAAGTAACCCACGGCGTCACCGCCCCGGCCGTAAAATTAGTCAGATTGAATGTCTGAAGCACATCGGTTGAAGGGTTGGTATTGACCACGACAATCGCAAAAGCGGAAGAGTTTGTATCTTTGTAGGCGCTGATCAAAATCGACGACTGGGATGAGGTCGCGTCAATCCGGTAATTATTAGGGCGCACAAACCGACTGTACTGGCCGATGGTAAACATCCGCTTGGTAGTCGCAGCGGTTTGGGTCATCAGACCGGTTTCGCTCCCGGAGGGGACGATCCACCAATAATGCCAGGCATTGGCCTGGGCCTGGGTCAGGAACAGGTAAATCCGTTGCGCATAATAAACGCCATTGCCAATGTCGCTGGTTTCACCGCCGAGCTGGGAAACCTCCGTTTCCCAAAGCGCCTTGCCGTAATTATTCTTGACCAGGCTGCTTGGCCCGGTGGCACCGTCGTAATTATGATCGGCGATAATGCTTACGTCTGCCGCGACATTGGGATCGGTCATGGCTGGACCCGCCAGATTATGATAATCCTGCCAATTTTGGCTCTCCGGCAGAATGATTTTGGTGGAACCCACGCCTTTGGCCGCCAGCGCATTGTACAGGTTGGTGACGAAATCATGGATATAGGTGTTGGTCCACTGGCACGCATCGTAAGTGGTGACATTGGCGTCGGGTTCGTTCTGGATGGAGATGGCATAAAGATTAATGCCGTAGGTATTCTTCATGTTGACCACATAGTTGGCGAGCTGGCTGGCATAAGCCTGATTCGTGGCGTCGCCGCCCAGGAAACTGCCACCATCGATGCCACCGTCGGTGGCGGTGTTCCCGTCGTAGATATCATTGACACTTTTGAATCCAGCCGCCGGCGACCACGAAGCACTCCATACTCTGGCGCCGCGGGCCTGGGCCAATTGCATATTGCTCGTTTCCGCAGTCGTGGGGGCATCACTCGCGGAACTTGAGCCGGCTGGCACGATATGATTACGCAATAACGAAAGACCAATTCCGTTGTAGGTAGCCGATTGGTAGCTGATATTGTTGTTGGTGGAGAACAGCAGATCCGCCTCGGCGGTACTCCAAGTACCGTTAACATCATAAGCGGAGGAGGCGCCGAAACCGTCAATGCGCTGATGCACGTTATTCCAATCCACAACGGACACGCCATTGGTTGACGAGTTGGTGACAGTGACAATGGTTCCGTTAAACTGGACATCATCAATGTAATACGAGGCGTTCGTGCTGGTGGGCACTTCCGCATAGAAATTCAGCGCGCTGACCGTACCCGAAGGATTGTACGTGTATGTTCCGGAGAGCTGCGTCCAACTACTCGAAGACACAGAGTTCGAAATGATCAGCGTATAACCGGTTCCACTTCCATCCGTTTTCTGCATGGTCAACTGCATATTCTGGTTCCCGCCACTGACCAACCTGACCCATGCAGAAACATTGTAAGTCTGCCCCGACGAAAGCACGCCTGCGAGCGACTGGGCGATGCCCATATAGGTGGCCGTGCGGCCGGTCACCGCGCAGGCGTAGCTGCCGGAATGCACCTGGGTGCTCTCAACCATAAGCGTCGGGGAACCAAATGCAAACCAGCCCGTCGTATTGCCCGTCTCAAAGCCGGGATTCGTGAGGAAGTTGGTGGTTTGCGCCTGGCCTGACACACTGAATATCGCCAGCAACAGCGGCAATAAAAGTCTCGGAATATGCTGCATTATGAATCTTGTCATGGATTGGTAAGGCCGAAATAGTTTGCTGCCAGGAGTCTGCCATGCTCCAACAATTCAGACGCCAAAAAATAGAGCCTTTCCTCCGGCGTTGATTCCATTTTTGTCGTTCATGGGTCAGATAACGTTAATCGCTTTCGTTGAATAATCAAACGGTACCATGAGAAAAAGCATGTAGAATCTTATGAAATGCTCACGTGGGTCGTGCTCGAGAATATTGTGACCGATGCCGGAACGGCATAACGCGACCGCTCCGCGGAGTCAGGTTGGAGCGGTTTAAAAAATTCCGCACCCAGCCGGCGGAGCGCGACGCCACACAACGCGAAGCCGGCTCCTCTGCAAATTCAGTCTGGCAAAGGAGTTCCCGGCCGCCCGTTCAGACCGCCACAGCCAATGTGCCGTTCTCTTCGGCGGGCCGATCCCGTTCTTCCATTTTGTCCCGCAACTTTTTCAGTGCCTGTTCCTGAATCTGCCGGATGCGTTCACGCGTCACCCCCAATTGCGCGCCGACTTCCTCCAGGGTCCGTTGCCGGCCGTCATTCAGTCCAAAACGCATGGTCAGAATCTTGTTTTCACGCTGGTCCAGCGTTCCCAACACCTCCCGTACCAGCTGGGTGTCGGTTTCGTAGACCAGCCGGTCGAAGGGTGCCGCTGCATTCGGATCCGCCACGATTTCCGAGACGCGTTCCGACGTGTCGTCGCCGATGGGTGCGTCGAGTGAAACCGGTGCCCGGGAGGCCTGGCGGTACTGCCGGATCCTTCGTGGATCAAGGTCCAATTCGTGCGCCAGTTCCTCGTCGGTCGGATCCCGATCAAAGGCTTCACGCAGCTTCACCTCCGCCCGCCGGATATGCGCCACCTTGTCCACCACGTGCACCGGCAACCGGATGGTCTTGCCTTGATTGGCCAGCGCCCGCTTGATGCTCTGTTTGATCCACCAGGACGCATACGTGGAAAGCTTGGCCCCCTTCCGGGGATCGAAGCGTTCGACCCCTTTCATCAGACCAATGTTGCCTTCATTGATCAGGTCCAGCAACGGCAAGCCCATCCCCTCGTAGTCATGGGCAATCTTTACCACCAGCCGCAAATTCGCCTTGATCATCTGCTCACGTGCCCGCCGGTCGCCCCGCCGAATCCGTTTCGCCAGGGCGATTTCCTCCTGCGGCGTGAGCAGTTTCACCTGGCCGATTTCACGGAGATAAAGCTGCAAAACGTCGCCATGCGGCAAATCCCGGGACGGCGGTTCCGCCGGAATCGTTTCCTTTGCCGGTTGCGCCGGCTGGGGAAGCATGGCCGCTCTCGACAATGCCGGGTCCCTGGCGAGACGCGGCACGATTGCAGGGAGGTCCGACGACGCAAGCGGCGTGACTCCGCGTCCGTTGGCTCGTTTAAACGTTGTCTTCATATGTTTTTCCTTATCTTCAGGCCTTGACCGCCAATCTTTCGAGCTGGGATAGAATTGTTTTCTTGCCCGCAACCCCCACGGTTTGATGGACCAATTCGCCGCCGGCAAAGTAAAGCAGTGTCGGAATGGACCGGATGCCAAAGCGCTGCGTCAGGGCGGGATGGTCGTCCACGTTCACCTTGGTTACTTTCAAGCGGCCATTCTGCTCAGACGCAATTTCTTCCAGGACCGGCGCCAGCATCTTGCACGGTCCGCACCATTCCGCCCAGAAGTCCACCAGGACCGGCTGGCTGGATTTCAGGACTTCGCCTTCGAAATTGGCTTCATTGAGTTCCAGGATTGGTTTCATAGTCCTGCCCTCGCTTGATGACGCCCATGGTTTCTGGCCAGCTGGGCGCTCCACCACGCATATCTGGTCCGGCGTAACTTTTGCAGTTTTGCGTCCCACGCGGCGACCGCTTGAACCTTCTCGGTTGCCAGAGCCGGAAAGACCAGTTCGGGATAACCCGTCTGCCAGGCCACGGCCTCGGCTTCATTCAAAGCCAGCCGAAGCAGGCGTTCCTGCTCCCGCAGCGCGCCCCGGGACTCGTTGAAAATCATTTGTTTGGCCCCGGCGATCCGCCCGAGCACCTTCCCGCATGCCGCCAGGCAGGCCCTTTTAAGCGTCGTTACGCCCGGTCCACTGCTTCCATTTTGATTCGCATGCTTCCTTTTCATCTCTTCCAGTCCTTTCCACCATATGTAACAACTGGCGTTACATAATCGTTCAAAAAAATTTGATGTCAAACGGCTTTCTTGGAAGCGCAGGAGGCCTTGACCGCCTCAATCACATCCGCCAGGCTGGTCCTCTCCAGGTCGCGTTCCATGGCTTTCTGCGCCGACATGAAAATCCGGTCTAACTCCTTGCGGATGCAATGGCCTACCGGGCAGGCGGTATTGGGTTTTCGCGACGGCGTGGCAAATGGTTCTGCTTCTTCAACCGCCCGGTATATTTCAGCAAGATTAATGCGTCCTGGTGAGCGATTCAGACGGGAACCGGCCCCGGCTCCTTTGCAGGTGTCCACCAGCCGGGCCCGCTGCAACGACAACAAGAGCCGCCGGACAATGACCGGGTTGGTGTTGACGCTGCCGGCCAGGAAGGCGGATGTGACCCGGTCGCCCTCCTTGTAAGCGAGGACCGCGAGCACATGTACCGCCATGCCGAATCGACAACTTGTTCTCATAATCTGCGTTTAATAAGTAACCGCAGTGATTACATTTGTCAAACAAAACAGGCGCCGCAGAAGCCAAATCAGGAGATGGAACTCACCCTCCTCAAGGCGGGCCCGGAACAGGTCATGCAATTTGTTCGCGACCGTCGGCGGGCGGCCTTCCGGCGGTTACCAGTCCTTCACCGGCTGCCGATTGTCCTGCGGTTTTCCCTGCGGTTTCAATTGCAAAAATTGTTCGCCGTCTTTTTGGGCATCCAGCAAACGCTTCGCCGCTTCCGGCGTCATTTGTCCGGCCGGCACCGCCTGGCCCGGTTCGTTCTGATTCTCCTGCTTGTCGCCACGGGGCTTCCCGTTGGAGGCCTGCGCTTGCTGCTGATTTTGCTGACCGGTATTTTTTTGGCCGGCCTGGTTTTGGGCGTTCTGGTTTTGTTGGGATGATTGCTGGTTTTTCTGCGATGGCTGCTGTCGCGATTGATTCGATTGCGACTGGTGATTTTGGTTTTGCTGCGATTGATTATTTTGCGACTGTTGCTGGTTCTGTTGTTTCAACAGTTCATACAACTTTTTCAGCTTCACATCATCGGGATACTGTTTTAATCCGGTTTCCACCGATTCCAGCGCCTGGGGAATGTTATTGGAAATGTAGGAGTGCGCGCCGCGGTTGAAAAAATCGTCCGCGGACTGGGCCCAGGCGGTCTGCCAGACCAACAACAGGCTAGCGCTGATGGGGAGTAACAATCTCATCAATATCCTTCAATTTCTTGGTGTAGTCCTGGAACTTCTTGGAGGCAATGGGGTTGTTCAGACTCTCCATGATTTCCAGCGCGCGGTGATATTCGTTGCGCCGGACCGCATCATCAGCCGCCAGCTTGGCCCGGCGCATCGCCTCGCGCAACTCGGCGATCAGTCGAATCTGCCTCTGTACAAACGCCAGATTATAGGCGGCATCAGTATCGTTCGTGTTCAATTCCGCTGCGTGCTCATAACTTTTCACGGCTTGTTGCCAGCGTTCCTCGATCGCATTCAAACCCTCGGCGTCCGGCTCGAATTTCATTTCGCCCAGCCGATACAGCGCGTTGCCCAGATTATAATACGCCTGCTCTTGCAGACTCAAATCCGGCGACAGGGCCGCGATTTGAAAATCGTTCAGCGCCTCGTCGTAATTGGTGGCGCGATAGGCTGCCGCCCCCGCATTAAAAACGAGCCGCAAGTCGTTGGTGTCCGTCTGGGCCAGCCGCTCAAATTCCTGAAGGGCGTTCGTGTAATTGCCCGTGTTGTATTCGCGCATCGCGGAGGAGGGCGACGCCTGGGTGACCGTCGGCAGCAACAAAACTCCCATGAGTGCCGCCATGATCGGCGCTTCGATTTTGGACTGTGGACTTCGGACGGTTGACTTTTTTCTTTCGGGCAAAAACATCTCCCCGAGCAACAACAGGATCGCCGCCGCCAGCGGCCAGCGATATTGCTCGTGATAACGGCGGATCAGCCGTTCCTCGCCTTCCGACTTCGGCAGGGGAGCGAGGCCCCGTTGATAAAGCATTTCCATGGTGTTCGCACCGCGCAAAGGCAGATAAAAACCATCCGTCGCCGAGGCAATCTGCCGGAGGAGCGTCTCGTTCAGGTGGGATTTCACCACGTTGCCGTTTTCATCCCGGATATAGTCGCTGTTCCCATTGGCGTCCGTGACGCGCAACAAATCACCCGGCTCCGTGCCGATGCCGATGGTAAAAATTTTCAAGCCCGCTTTGGCCGCGTCCCGGGCCGCCGCCAGCGCCTCGCCGGAATTGACGTTGTCCTCGCCGTCCGTGAACAGCACCAGCACCTTGAAATGGTCGCCTTCCTTGAACGCCGCCTGCGCCGTCTGGATGGCTGCCGCCAAGGACGTGCCGCCGAGCGGCAGGGTGTTCACATTTAACGCCTGCACACTCTGTTGAAACGCCGAGTTGTCGAACGTCAGCGGACATTCCAGAAACGCGTCGCCGGCAAACGCCACCAGGCCCAGCCGGTCCGGCTTCGCCCGCTGCATCAAATCCAGCGCAGCCAGTTTGGCCCGTTCAAGCCGGTCGGGTGCGATGTCCTCGGCCAGCATGCTCTTGGAGGTATCTATCGCCACGACGATGTCGAGGCCTCGTTGTTCCACTTTCTGCAGATCAAATCCGTATTGTGGCCGGGCCAGCGCGATCACCAGCAGCGCCACGGCCAGAAGCAAAAGAGCGAACCGGACTCTTCGGCGGGAGGGCGAAACCCCGACGGTCAGCGCGGACAACAGGCGTATTTGAATGAATTGCGCCAACAACCGTTGTCGTTGACGCGAGGCCTGCCACAAAAACAGCGCCAGCGCCGGCAAAACCAGCAGCAACCAAAGACTTTGTGGAGTGTCGAAGCGCATCTTCAAATCGTATATCGTAAATCGTACATCGTAAATTTCACGGCAGTTTTCTAAAGACGGTTTGCCCCAGCGCGACTTCCAGCAGCAGGAGCACCAGACCTGCGGATACCAGCCACGGAAACAACTCACGGTATTGGGTGAACTTGTTCACCACCGCCTCCGTTTTTTCCATCCGGTTGATCTCCGCGTAGATTTGCCTGAGTTTCTCGGAATTCTCCGCCCGATAGAAGGTTCCTCCCGTCGTTTGCGAAATCTTGCTCAGCGCGTCGTCATCCGGTAAAAAGCCCGGCGGCAGCCCCATCGCCTCGACCAGCTCGCGGTTGCCCAGACCGACGGTAAAGACCTTCACCCCCAGCGCCGCCGCCGCTGCCGCTGCCGTGTCCGGGTCGATTTGCCCGGAATTGTTCGCGCCGTCGGTCATCAGCACGATGATTTTGCTCTTGGCCTTCAAATCGCGCAACTGGTTCAGCGCGGTGATCAGACCGTCGCCGATGGCCGTGGCATCCGAATTAATGGTGCCGATTTGCAGCCGTTCGATGTTGTCCAGCAAATAGTCGTGGTCCAGGGTCAACGGCGAGGCGAGGAACGCCCGCACGGCAAACACCACCAGGCCGATGCGGTCATCGGGCCGCTCCGCCACGAATTTTTCGAGAACCGATTTCGCCAGGTTGAACCGGCTGACGCGCTGACCATCCACCTCGTAGTCCGGCGTGTTCATGCTGCCGGACAAATCGAGTGCGACCACGATGTCAATGCCGCTGGCTTTCACCTCCGTCGTGCTTTTCACCAGGCGCGGCTGGGCCAGCGCGACGATGAAGAACGCCAGCACCAGCCAGCGTAGCGCCGACAAAAATGCGCCCGTCCGCGACCGGCGTACCCGGGTTAATCCCTCCACCAGCCGCACGGACGAATAGAGAAAGGCCGGTGGAGAACCGCGCCGCCCCTTCAACCACGCCAACAACGGCAGCAGCAGCAGCAACAGTAAAAGATAGGGATGGGCAAAGATCATTTCGGATTTACGATTTCCCGTTCCTCCGCCTCCGGCGGCATTTCCGATTCTCGATTCGGAATTTGCAATTCGGAATTCGAAATTTGTTTTGGTTCGGTTTCTTCAACCAGGCGGACAGCGGAGCCATGCAGCGCGCGCAACTCCGGTTCGCCCGGCTCATATTTCGCGAACTTCACGAGGTCGCAACTTTCCAGAAATTTACCCAGACTCACCTTTTGTTCCGGCAACAACAAATCCGTGGCGTTCAGTTCCCGTAAAAATTCCTCGGTCGTGCGTTCCGGCGCGTGAAAATCAAACTGCTCCTCGAGATAGGAACGGACGGTATCGGAAACCATGATGCAGAACGGCTTGGCCTGGGCGATGAGCGCGAGCGCTTCCTCCAGCTTCTGTTTCGCCCGGACCGATGCCGGCACCGGCGGTTCCAGGAGAATTTGCGAACGCCGCCTCCGCCAGAATCGCCAGGCTAATAAAAGAATCGCCAGAACCACCAACAAGCCCAGCGCCCAACCGACCCACTCCCAGACGTTGGGAATGGCCAGCGGCGGCTTGATGTCGCGGATGTCATTGGCAGCACCGACGGACGAGGCCATCACCGGTGGCGAACTGGTGGTCATCATCCCCTTAACCTCCGTTTTTCCCGGTTCTCAAAAAACCGCCCCAGCGCCGCCGCGTACGGTTCGTCCGTGCGCAATTGAATGGAGTCAATGCCGGACGACCGGAGTTGGCGCGCGACCTCGGCGTATTGTTTCTCCTGGCGCAGCGCGAACGCATCGCGGCTCGCCCCGTGGGCGGTATTGAGCTCCACGATTTCGCCGGTCTCGGCGTCCTCCAAAACCAACCGCCCCAGCGCGGGCAACTCCATTTCGTAACGGTCCGCAATGTGGACCGCCACGACATCGTGCCGCCGATTCGCCATGCGCAGGGCAATTTGGGTATGTGGCGGCAGCGCGCCGCTGCCTTCCGGTATCAAAAAATCCGAAATCACCACCGCAATCGCCTTGTGGGGCAGAACCCGGCCCATGAATTCCAGCGCGTGCGCCAGATCCGTTCCGCGCCGCCTTGGCTCGAAATACAAAACCTCGCGGATGACCCGCAGCACGTGGCCGCGGCCTTTCCGCGGGGGAATGAATTTTTCGACATCGTCGGTGAACAGCAGCAGTCCCACCTTGTCGTTGTTCCGAATGGCGGAAAAGGCGAGCACGGAAGCGATCTCGGCGGCGAGTTCGCGTTTCGATTGGTCGCGCGAACCGAACAGACCGGAGCCGCTCACGTCCACCACCAGCATCACCGTCAGCTCGCGCTCCTCGACAAACTTTTTGATGAACGGATGGTTCATCCGCGCGGTGACGTTCCAGTCAATCGCACGCACGTCGTCACCGGGCTGGTATTCGCGCACCTCGTCGAAGTTCATGCCCTGGCCCTTGAAGACGCTGTGGTACTGGCCGGCCAGCGTCTCGGTCACGAGCCGGTTGGTGCGGATCTCGATCTGCCTTATTTTTTTGAGAATCTCGCGGGGAATCATTTTGGGAAAATCCGTCCGGCCACCGGCGTGCCGACGAACCGCCAGTGCCACGGTTCGTAATGGACGCCGCCGGGATGGTTGCGGGGATAGGAGAGTTCAAACCCGAATCCCGCCGCGTTATTTTCCAGCCAGTGAAATGCAGGTGTCTCTTCAAAGGGCGGCTCGACGTCACAGGCGGGATGCTCCCCGTCACCGAGGTCAATGGCCAAACCCGTGTGATGTTCCGAAAAACCGGGGCGCGCCACCCAGCGAACGGCCTCAGCTTCCGAACCGTATTTCGCCACCGCCTTCCGAAAAAGCTTCTCCTGATATTCAGCGCTGCGAAAACCAGAGATGGGAATGATTCCCACGCCGGCGGCCGCCGCCTGATGAATCATCCGACGCCAGGCAGTCGCGGCGTCCGTCCGCATTTTTACCCGGCGCCCGGATTGCCGGTATTCGCCCACCACCACCAGTTCCGCCTCGTTCGCTTCGACAAACCGAAGCGGGCCGGGTTGTTTTTCAGTATCCGGTTTGTTCATACCGCTCAGTCTCCCGCCTCGTCGGCCTTGTGAAAATCAAAGAAGGTCTGGATATCATCGCGGTGAGCGAAACCGCGTTTCCGCTTTTCCTCGGCGAGCCCCTCACTCGCCTCATCGCGCCAGCCCCGTTTGCTCATGAACGCGTTCCAGACCAGAATCTCCTCGTCATTCGGCCGCCGGCCGTGGCAGAAACACCATTCCAGAATCTCCTCATCCGTGCCACCCTGTAACGTGCGTTCGACCAGGCGGGGATATTCGACGTGAAGAAAGCGGACGCAACGGCCATCCATGCCCGTGCCATGACTATAGTCCGCGGGTAATTTGCCTTGCGCGTAAAGGCGGATTTTGTCGAGCACCCGCCCGAAGAAAACGAGGCCGCTGACTTTCTCATATGAACTGCGCAATCCCGGAATTTTCATTTTGTCTTCAGCTCACGGCACCGGCAGTTCATCAAAAATTTTCTGGACGACTGTTTCGCTGGTCTTTTCCTCCGCCTCGGCTTCGTAAGTGATCGCCACCCGGTGCCGCAATACGTCCATGCCTATGCTTTTCACGTCCTGCGGCGTCACGTAACCACGGCCTTTCAGAAACGCATAGGCCTTGGCCGCCAGCGTGAGGTTGATGGTCGCGCGCGGTGAGGCGCCAAGCTGGATGAAGTCGCGGACCTGGATCTTGTATTTCTCCGGCTCGCGCGTCGCGCAGACCAGGTCCACAATGTAATCCTTCACCTTGTCATCCACGTAAATGTCGTTGATGACCTCGCGCGCCCTGAGAATGTCCTGCGGGTCGACGACAGCGTGGGTCACCGGCGTGCCGGAGGTTTTGGCCATGGTTTCCAGAATCTTCCGCTCTTCGTCCCGCGAGGGGTAGCCGATTTTTAATTTCAACATGAACCGGTCCACCTGCGCCTCCGGCAGGGGATACGTGCCTTCCTGTTCAATCGGATTTTGCGTCGCCAGCACCAGGAACGGTTCCTCCAGTTTGAAGGTTTGTTCGCCGATGGTGACCTGTTTTTCCTGCATCGCTTCGAGCAACGCGCTTTGCACCTTGGCCGGCGCCCGGTTGATTTCATCCGCCAGAATCAGGTTGGCAAAGATCGGTCCTTTGCGCGTGCTGAACCCGCCGGATTGCGGATTGTAAATCTGCGTGCCGATGACGTCGGCCGGCAGCATGTCGGGGGTGAATTGCAGCCGCGCGAACTTGACGTTGAGGCAGGCGGCGAGGGATTTGACCGACAGCGTTTTCGCCAGACCGGGCACGCCCTCGAGCAGCACGTGGCCGTTGGCGAGCAGCCCGACGACGAGCCGCTCGACCAGATATTGCTGGCCCACGATGACCTTGCCCAGCTCGGCGAAGAGCGGATGAGTAAAAGCGCCGGCTTCCTTGACTGTTTCGTTGATGGCAGAGATTCCAGTGTTCATTTTTTGCAGTAATTGTTATCGATGGACACAAATTTTTGAACGTCGTTCAACCAAAATCTGGTGGGGCGGGGCTGCTGGCGTGCCGTCCTGATGATCGGTCCGGCTCGCGAGGACGCTCGCCCACCATGAACATCTTTACGCACCGGGCAAGACTTCCACCTGCCTGGCCGGCAACCAGCCGATCCGGCCGGAACCGTCGGATACCTGCCACCAGGTGTCATGGTGGTCCAGCACGGCCAATTCCGCGCCATTCCGGACCTCGAACGCGTCCTGTGCCTCGGTAAATGGTCCGCTGCGCGCCGTCGCTTCCGCTTCAATGACCACCGCGACGGGTTTCGAAAAATGAATCGTAGCCACCATTCCCGCACCCAGGCACGACAAAATCGTGAGGATGGCCATGCCGGAAGTCAGGCCGCGCAGACGCAGGCGCCAGACAGGCCGGATCTGTCTTACGGCCAACAGGATGAACGTCAGCCAAAAGGCGCCCGCGGCCAGCGCCGTCCATTCGTTGAGTGTCAAAATCCCGAGTCCACCCGCCATACGGGACCAATGGCTCTGGCGCAACGTCGGGCCCGCCACCTGATTGCGCACGAAATCCAGATTGGCCCGCACTTCGTCGTCGCGGGGCGCCAGCAATTCCGCCCGCCGGTAGGCGGCGATGGCGCGCCCGGGTTGTCCCAGTTTGAATTCCGCATTGCCGTAATTGAACCAAAGGGCCGGCGACACCGCGCCGGTTTGCAGGATTTTATCGTAAGCGGCGGCCGCCGCGGCGAATTTGCCTTCGGCATAAAGTTTGTTGGCGGCGTTGAAATCGGCCGAAACGTCCGCCCCAAAAACCTTCCCGGCGAAAAGCAGCCCAAGCAGCAAAACCCAAAGGCGCCGGCGGGTTGGCGCAGTCCGGGACCCTTCGCGCGGACACGGCGGGCAGTCCTCTGCCCGCCGCGGTTGCCAACTGATGCTCTCAAGCCTTTCAGCGGCGCGCACGCAGTGACGCGCCCTGCCAACCTCGCTGAATTGCGTGCAATTTTTCATGCCTTCAAATCCTGAAGTTCACAAATGGTTTTTTCGAACTGATTGATGACCGAATTCAGTTCCGCGCTCCCGCGAATCGGGGCGTAACGCGCCTGATTGCAGAGCTGGAACAATTCGCGCAGGCCGCCCAACACCGGTTCCGGCGCGCCAAGCGGCGCCAATCGCTCCTCAATCACCGCTTCGGTAATGGACGAGGCCGCTAAATCCAGCCGTTCGCCCAATTGCTCCTGTAACAAACGAAACAACGTTGCAAAAAACGGGTCGGATTCGTTCGCCGCCGCGAATTGTCGTAAATCGTTCAGGCCTTCGCGGACGAGTTGCGCGACGTGCCGTTGCCGCCGCAGCCGCGGGTTGTTCGCCAGATTGTCCGTGCGTTTGCGCCAGATCACAGCGGCGAGCCACGCGAGCACCGGCACGGCTTGCAGCGCCAGAAACGCCGGCCGTGTGACCAGAGGCAGCCCGGCCTGACCCAGCGCGCCCAGGTTGTCTTTGATGGGCAGAATATCCCCCGGTTTGGTTTGATTTTCCGCGCCGGCGGACGGCGTGCCGGCGATCGTCGGCACGGGCGTTGACCCGGCGGACCGAACCGCCAGCGACACCGCCGGTTCGGTGAGCGTGCGATAGCTGCCGGTGTCGGGATCAAAATAGCTGAAGTCAAAAGCCGGCAATTCGTGAACGTCGGTATTCTGTGGTGCGACAATTTCTTCAAACGTTTTAGTGCCCTGCAAACCGAGCGGATCGGTCGTCTCCACCCTGGCCGTGGGTGGGTAAATGGTGAAATCGTGCCAGGCCGTCTGCACCGGCAGGGTCAGCGAACCCAGATCGCCCCGGCCGGAAATTTGAATGCGTACCGTGATGGGATCGCCGACGGCGACGTTGGTCGGCCCGGCGGTGACGGCCATGGTATACTGACCGATGGCGCCGTTGAAATTCGGCGGCGCGTTTCCCGCCGGCAGCGGCGAAGATTCGACATTAATCTGGTCAGTCGCCAGCGTCACCGCTCTTTGCTGGCCCTGGTTGAAGAATTGGTCGAAGAACGCGTCGCCACCCTGGTTCGGCGAGGGCAGGACCACAATCATGCTGGCGGTGAAAGGGCCAAGGCTCACGTTGCCGGTTTTGGTAACTGTCAGCGCGACCGCAATCGGGATGACCGTATAGCCGCGGCTGCCGATTTGCGTGCGATACCGCTGGCCGCTGGAGTTCTTGCCCAGAACAAACCCGTCGGCCGGCGTGCCGGTGAACTGGATATTGCCGTAATTTTGCACGTCATCGCGCAAAAAAATCTCCAGATTGGCGGTGGTGACTTCTCCGACGTACAACCGGGTATCCGGCAACGTGAGTTTCATGAAAGCGATCTGCGAACCGGAGTTGATTTGCGGCGTGGACGCCGCACTGGGCTGGACCACCCGCAATTGCAATGGCTGGCTGGTCAGTCGCACCCCCCCCACGTCGGCGGTGAGCGCGGGAATGACGAACACGCCGGTCCGCACCGGCGTGATGGTGAAATGATGCGTCACGGTTGAACTGGTCTGCCCGTTGATGAAGCTGAACTGGCTCGAAGGGCCGACGTAGGAAATCTGCAAGCCGGGAATATCCGGTAACCCGGGCGTGTTTTGAGGCGAGCCGCCCTCAAAGGTAAGCGACAGCGTCGTGCTCTGGCCCAATGTCAGCGTGTCGTTGTCCAGTGACGCGGTGAAGGTTGCGGCGTGAGCCGGTGCCACCATCAGCCAGAGCAGGAGCAGGCAATAGCCGGCGGCGACCGGCATCAAACTGACTCTGCGGTCGCGCCGACGGAGAAAACTTTTCCCTCGCAAACGTTCCATTCCAAGCACTTTACGTTCCTAAACCACCTGCTCCCATTTAATGATCGGTCATCCACAATGGTTTATTTCAGACAATAGAAAAGACAATTCGCAGGCAAAAATGTTCATGGAGGGAGCGGGTCTGCGGCCAACCGGCGACTGGACTCGATAATCCTTCATCCTTTGCGCCAGCCGGCACCGTGTCGGCTGCAACGCCGCTCGACAAAGCTTTTTCCCCGCGCCATCCTGCCGGGATGGCATTTGAATCCGAGTCGCCGCTCGACCGGCTCTGGCAGGAATACGGGCGACCGTTTCAGGAATGGGACGACCTCACGCTCGCACGCTGGCTGGCCCAGACTCTCGGCCAGCTCGAAGGGAAGGCGTGGCGGCTGTCGCATCCGCTGGTAGGCGCCTACCGGCTGGGGGCGCAACTGGCCCACAACCGCCAGATCTGGTTCAAGCGCCTCGCCACGCCGCCGGCGGCTTATACCGAGTCTCCCTGCTGCCGCGCACCGTTTTTGCCGTTGCTCACCCGCGACGTGCGCGAGACCGGCCTCCTCTGCCAGCATTGCAACGAAACCCTGGTGCCGTTCGACGAAATTGCCCATGACGTCCGGGCCGGACTCGACGCGTGGGCGAAAGAATACGAACCGGTCCATGCCGTGGCCCACTGGGACGACCACCAGCGCCGCCGGGTCGGCAATTACGACGCCGCCTTTGAGAACGCGGCAAAAGAAGCCGAACAGTTCCTCACCCGCGCCGGCCGGGAACTGGCGCCGAAATTGTTGGCGCTCTTTCCCGCCCTCGTCTGGGAAGACCAGGACGAATGCCTGGAGGTAAGGGCCGAGGACGTGGCAATATGATTTACGATTTGATTCGTCACTCGATGCGGGTTGTAAATCGTATATCGCAAATCGAAAATGATTAAGTGGTTTCTCAAGTGGCTGATCCGGCTGGCCGTTCTCGTGGTGGCGGTGGCAGTGCTCCTGTTGCTGTCGCACAATGCGATCCTGCGGGTTTATCTCGAACGCCAGATTCGCGCCCGGACCGGCATGGACGCGGAGATCGGAAGGCTTTCCGTCGGGCTCACCGAACCGACGGTCACCCTCCAGGATTTCCGACTCTACAATCCGCCCGCTTTTGCCGGCACGCCGTTCCTCGATGTCCGAGAAATCCACGTGGAATACGATCCGGCCGCGCTGGCGCGACACGAATTGCACATCACGTTGATGCGTTTCAATCTCGGGGAAATTGACATCGTCAAAAACCAGGCGGGACAAACCAACCTCTTTTCGCTCGGGTTGGCCGCGCCCTCCGGGAAATCCGGTCGCAACGCCCAACGGTCGTTCACGCAGCAGACCGGCCTCGAATTCAAAGGCATCGACGTGCTGAACGTCTCCATCGGTACGGCCAGATATATTGACTTGAACAACCAACGGAACAATCGCACTCAGGTCATCGGCATCCAGGATTGCGTGCTCAAAAATGTGAAATCACCGGCCGACCTGGGCGGGCTGGCGGCTTTCATCGCCTTGCGCAGTGGGGATTTCTTCAGCTCGTTGCAGGCGCGGAAAAATTCGGAACCGGGCCTCCTCCATCTGCTCGCCCAATGAAACCAGCGCTATTTTAACATTTTCCGCGCGCCGAATCTTTTTTAAGCTCGGCGCGTGCATCGTGACCCGCTCAAATCCGCCGCCCGCGTGGTGGTGAAATTCGGCACGGGTGTGCTCACGGACAGCCGCAAGCAGCCCGACCCGGCGCAACTGGCACAACTCGTCGCGCAGATGGCCGGGCTCCGCCGGGCCGGCCGCGAAATCGTGGTGGTCACCTCCGGCGCGGTCGGCGCCGGCATGGGCGCGCTCGGATGGGAAAGGCGCCCGACCGAGCTTGCCGAATTGCAGGCCTGCGCCGCCGTCGGCCAGTCCCGGCTCATGGCCACCTATGCGGAATTGTTCGCCCGGCACGGCCTGCAGGTGGCGCAGGTGCTGCTGACACATGACGACCTCGAACATCATGAACGCCATCTCAATGCCCGCAATACTCTCGTCACCCTGCTGGGCCGCGGCGTCGTGCCCGTCATCAACGAAAATGACGCCGTTTCCATCACCGAGCTGAAATTCGGTGACAATGACAAACTGTCCGCGCTGGTCGCGTCGTTGCTGCCCGCGGATTTGCTCGTGATTCTCACCACCGTGGACGGCGTCATCGAAAATTTCGGCAAGCCCAATCCCAAAACGATTTCCGTCATCGAAAAGATCGATTCCACGCTAGAAACAATCGCGCGCGGCACCGACAGCGAAACCGCCGTGGGCGGCATGGCGTCAAAAATCCAGGCGGCGAAAATCGTCGTGCGCTCCGGCATTCCGCTCGTCATCGCGTCCGGTCGGAAGAAAAACGTGCTGGCGCAAATCCTGGCCGGGGAGGATGAAGGCACGCTGTTTGTGGCGCCTGAAAAAAAGCTCCAGGGACGCAAACGCTGGATCGCATTCTTTCACCATCCCAAAGGCGCGTTGTTTGTGGACGACGGCGCGAAGCTGGCGCTGCGCGAAAAAGGCAGGAGCCTGCTGCCGCCGGGCGTCGCACGTTGCGAAGGCGATTTTGCCGCCGGCGACGTGGTGCGGATTTGCGATTTAAACGGAACGGAATTCGCGCGCGGCATTGCGCGGTTCGATGCCGCCGCCATCCGTACCCGCCAGCTGCCCAAGGAGGAACTCGTGCACCGGGATGACCTGGTGATTTTGTAAATGAAGAAACATCGAACATCCAACACCCAACAGCCAATGCCCAAGGCTGGAGCTCACGGTCATTGCCGTTCATTGGATGTTGGTTGTTCGATGTTGGACGTTGGATGTTTATCCAAATGAATAAACGTCCAGCAATAGAAGATTTGCTCCATGTCATGGCCCGGCTGCGCTCGCCGACGGGCTGTCCCTGGGATCGCGAGCAAAGCCACATGACCTTGCGGCGCCACGCCATCGAGGAGGTCTATGAATTGATTGACGCGATTGAGGCGCAGGACGATCACGAAATGGCCGAAGAACTCGGCGACCTGCTGTTACAGGTCGTGTTCCACTGCCAATTGGCGGGCGAGCGCGGCGCGTTTGATTTCGAAAAGGTCTGCCGGCTGATCGTGGAAAAGCTCGTACGGCGGCATCCGCATGTCTTTGGGCAGACCAAAGTCAAGGGCGTGGACGAAGTCTGGGCGAACTGGGAGAAAATCAAACACGCCGAGAAGAAGGGGACACGGCATGAACGCGCCTCGGCCTTCGACGGTATTCCGAAACATCTGCCGGCCTTGCTGCGCGCTGAAAAACTGGTCAAAAAGGCGCGCCAGGTCCTGGCGGACGGCCACGGTGACGACAGCCAAAAATCCAAACGACGGCCCACCCGGGCAGCGCTGGCCAGCGAGCTTTTTGAGCTGGCCGAACTGGCGCAGCGCCACGGTTGGTCGGCGGAGGAATTATTATCCAGGGAAAGCAAGCGACGCGAACGCGCGTTCCGCCACCGGGAAAAGCTTATCCAGGTTTCACCGCAGAAATGCCAGGGCGCGGAGAAAACAAATGCTGAAAACTCTGCGTCCCGGCGTCTCAGCGGCTATTGATCGGACCGGCCGCATTTGACAGCCCGAACAACTCGCGCCACCTTTTGGTGTTGAACTTATTGAACAGTTCAAGTGTCTATATTGTATGGATCCTATGAAAACTCGAAGCTTTCAGAGACTGTCAGTGATGTTCGCCGCTGTCACCGCGCTGGCGCTGGTAACCGGCAATGTCCTGGCGCAGAATTCCACAACCTCCGCCCCTGCCGGCCCGGCCCCATCGGCGGCCGTCAGTCAGCCCGCGCCGCAATTGCCCTACGGCGTGCCGGAGGTCTTGCAGCTGACGCAGGCGAAAGTCGGCGACAGTGTCATCATTAATTACATCCAGAATTCGGGTAACAATTACGGGTTGAATGCCTCCCAGATTATCTATCTGCGGCAACAAGGCGTCTCCGAGGCCGTCATCAACGCCATGTTGACCCAGCGCGCGGCCACGGCCCAGCCCACGATGACAACCGCTCCCCCATCGGCCGCTCCGTCCGCCTCGACATCGGGCACTCCGGACACCGGCAACGCGCAACCCAGCGCCCCCGCGGGACAATCTTCGGTGTCTTATGTTCCGGCGACAACGGCCTCCACGGTTTATGTCGTCCCCAATACGCAGACGTACTATTACTCCTATCCCTATCCCTACTACTATCCTTACTACTACGGCTGGCCGGCGGTGTCGCTTTCATTCGGCTGGGGTTGGGGTGGTTATTATCACGGCGGCTATTGGGGTGGTTATCACGGGGGCTGGCATGGCGGCGGTGGGCATGGCGGCGGTGGTGGCTGGCATCATTGACAACCTGAAGGTCGGAAAACATTCATCTCAAATGGCAGCGGCGGTCAGAAGACCGCCGTTTTTTTCGGGAGCCTGTTGAATCCGGCTACCTTGCTGCCGCCGGCCGGGCACTGACGAATTCCCGATGCAAACGGGCGTAAACACCATCCTCTCGCAACAAACTATCATGCGTGCCATGCTCGACAATCCGGCCCTGGTCCAATACCAACACCAGATCGGCCTTCCGGATGGTGCTCAGGCGGTGCGCCACCACAAACGCGGTGCGTCCGCGCAGAAGAATTTCCAGCGCCCGCTGCAAGCGTGCCTCGGTGACCGAGTCGATCGCGCTGGTCGCCTCGTCGAGCACGACGATGCGCGGATTCGCCAGCATCGCCCGCGCAAAACAGACAAGTTGCCGCTGACCGAACGACAGTGCCGCGCCGCGTTCAGCCACCTCGGAATGCAATCCGTGCGGCAGCGCGTCTATCAAGTCCACGCAATCCAGCGCTTTCAACGTCACCTGCACGTCGGCTTCCGTCGCGTCAGGCCGGGCCAACTGGATGTTGTCCAGCACCGTGCCCGAGAACAGGAAGTTATTCTGCTGCACGCTGCCCATCTGCGAGCGCAATGAATCACTGGTAACCGTGTTCAAATCCATGCCATCCACCCGCACGTACCCGCCCGTGGGCAGGTACAATTTCTGCAACAGGGCGACGAGCGTGGTCTTGCCGCTGCCGGTATGGCCCACCAGCGCCACCATTTGCCCCGGTTCGACTGCAAACGAAATATCCCGGAGCACCGGCCGGCCGGGCTGATATTCGAACTGGACCGATTGAAATTCCACGCGGCCCCGGATGGCCGGCAGCGGTTTGGCCTCCGCCGCATCCTGCCATTCCGGCTTCTGGTCCAGCATCCGGAACAACCGTTCGGCGCCCGCCATCGCCATCAACGCCTGGTTCAATTGATTGCCGATGACCTGCACCGGGTCGAAGAACAGGTTGGCCAGGAAAAAGAACATCACCAGATCGCCCACCTCCATGTGCAGCCATCCGTGCCAGCTCAACGCCCCGTAGGCGCTCAACAGCGCCATCGCGCCGAGAAACAACTGGCTCTTCAATTGCAGCAGCGGCACGAACACCGCCGACGCCTGCGCGACCCCGACATTGTTCTCGCCGTGCACGTTGATCAATTTGCGGAAAAACCCGGCGTTGATTTCCTGCCGCACAAACGCCTGGGTCACCCGGATGCCGCCCACCGATTCGGCCAGCGTGGAGGTGACGCGGCTCCAGGATTCCTGCACCAGGCGGAGGCGGCGGCTCATTTCCTGGCGGTACCGCTCATTCACCATCCAGATCACCGGCGCCAGCAGGAGCATCAGCGAAAACAGTTTCCAGTTGTACCACGCCATGAGCGCCGCCGAACCCGCCATTTGCAGGCATTGCACCACCAGCACGAACGCCACGTCCTGCACCCCAGCCCGCACGCTGTCAATATCCGACGTCAACCGGCTGATGATGCGGCCGAATTTGGTCTGGTTGAAAAACGACATCGGCAGGGTCATCAGCTTGCGGAACAAATCCGACCGCATGTCATGCACCACCGCCTCGCCCAGTTCGAGCGCAAACCGCTGGCGGAAATGGAACACCAGCACGGTGACCAGCGCCAAAAGGAAATAAGCCGCCGCATACCGGTCGATGCCCGGCAAATCCCGCCCGGCAATCGGGCCGTTGATGGTCCGGCCGATCAGCCATGCCAGCGCCGGCAATTGCAGACCGCGGGTGAACGTCAGAATAAAAAGCCAGTTCCGTTTGGCCGCATAGGGTGCGGTGTAGCGGAAAATCCGGCGGATGAGCGCCAGCTGCAGCGGCGCCTTGTCCGCTTCCCGCTCCTCCATCGGATTGTAAAACGTAAGCGCTTCCCGGTTGGAAAGGTTCTCCCCGGACACCGACGGCCGGGTGGATTTGATGTTTGTCTGCGCGTTCATCTTGGCGTTCAGCGTTCGGCGTTCGGCGCTCTATGTTCGATGTTCGATGTTTCCCCTTCGCCGAGGTCCATGATTTGCAGCAGGGCCGTTTCGCGATACGGCCCGGGGCGGAGCGCCAGTTCCGCGTGCGTACCCGTCTGCGTCAGCCGCCCGTCCTCCAGCACCAATATCAAATCCGCCCGGCGCAACAAATTCAGCCGGCCCGACACCACGAACGTAGTCCTCCCCGCCATCGCCTCGCGCAAGGCCGATACAATTTCGTTCTCCGTCCGCGCGTCCACCGACGCCGTCGGGTCGTCCAGGATGAGAATGGGTGGCTGCAGCAACAACGCCCGCGCCAGAGCCAGCCGCTGGCGCTGACCGCCCGACAAATCCACGCCCGATTCACCCAGCACCGTCTCGTAACCCTGCGGCAGCCCGGTGATGAATTCGTGCGCCGACGCGATGCGCGCCGCCCGCTCAATCTGCTCCATCGTCGCGTGCGGATAGCCGAAGGCGATGTTCGCGGATACCGTGTTCGAGAACAGGAAGCTCTCCTGATACACAATCCCGATCTGTCGCCGATACGCGTCCAGGTCCAGTTCCCGCACATCCTTTCCGTCCGCCAGCAGCCGGCCGCGTTGCGGATCGTAAAAGCGCGGGACCAGCCCCAGCAGCGTGCTTTTGCCCGCGCCGGTCAGGCCGAAAATGCCGATGATCTGCCCCGGTTTCGCCTCGAAGGACACGTCCGCCAGCACCGGTTTGTCGGGATGATATCCAAAAGTCACGTTTTCGAGCATCAGCCGGCCGGTGAGCCGCGCGGGCTGGAGCGCCCCGGGTTTGTTTTGCACCTCGAACGGCGTGTCGAGCACTTCGAACACGCGCCGCGCCGCCGCCAGGCTCTGCTGCACCGAATTGGCGATGGTGGAAACGGTCGCCACCTGTCCCGTGAACTGCTGGAGCAGGCCGGCGAACACCACCAGCCCGCTGCCCAATGGAATTTTTCCCTGCACATACAGCCAGCCGCCGTAGGCGAACAAAATCACTAGGCTCAACTGCGACAACATCTGTGTGCCCGGGGTGAAGATGGACAAATCCCGGAAAATGTTCCGCTGTTGTGAAGACACCCGGTCGTTTGCTTCCTCGAACCGCCGGACCTGATGCGGCTCGGCGGCGAACCCTTTCACCGTCTGCATCCCGCGCACGCTCTCGCTGAACAGCAGGATCATGGAGTCCGACAACTCGCGATTGCGCAGATAACCCGGCCGGAGCCGCGCCGAATAAAAGTGCGCCAGCCACCACAGCGGCAGCGACACGCCCAGGCACGCCAACGTCAGCGCCGGGTAAATCCGCCACATGAAAACCGCGTAGGCCACCAGCGTCAGAACCATGGTGGCGCCCTGCAACAACACACCGTCCACAAACAACCGCGTATTCTGCACGTCGCCGGTCACCCGGTTGAAAATGGAATTGGAACCGTGGACGTCAAAGAAACTGAAGCTGAGGCGCTGCAGTTTGGCGTAAAGCTGTGCACGCAGTTCCGGCACAATTTCCCCCTGGGTCAGCCGTGCCGTCACCATGTTGTAGGCGTAGGTGAATCCCGCGCGCAACACCGCCTGCGCCACGATGGCCAGCGACAAGGCCGTGACAATCCGCAGCGGTGTCCAGCCCGCCGGCGGCTGCCAGCCGAATGGATACACCGGCGGGGGCAGGG
>DATJYM010000004.1:0-28237 GCA_035499615.1 Candidatus Acidiferrales bacterium
AACGCAATTGGTGGATGTGGACACCAATGGTGCGGGGTCGACCGATGTGGGAAACACCTTTCCGAGTGTGAGCGATGGCGGCCAAATCGTCGTCTTTAGTGCGCCGGACGGCCAATTGGTGAGCGGCGACTTCAATAACGCACTGGACGTATTTGCCCGCGACACCGTGGCTGGAACGAATGAGCTTGTTTCGCAGAGAGATCCAACCGCGGTTGCGGATACCGGCGACGCGATGACGAGGTTGTCGCCGTATTCGATCAGCGGCGACGGGCGTTGGGCGGTTTTCGAGAGTTTTGCGGACAATTTGGTCCCCAACGATACCAACGGTAGTTGCGATGTTCTTCTCCGCGATTTATGGACCGGACAGACAACCCTTGTCAGTGCCGGAATGGGTGGAAATCCGGCCTTGGGCGGCAACAGCGATAGTGCCGTGATCAGCGGCAATGGCCGGTACGTGGCGTTTGCCAGCGCAGCGACCAACCTGACCGCAGATTCGGTCACGAACATCAATATTCTCCGGAGAGACCTTCAGACCGGCACGACGATTTTGATCAGCGCGAACGCCGCTGGCGTCGGTGGTGGAATGACCAACTATTCTGATCCGGTCATCAGCGCGGATGGCCGATACATTGCGTATCTGACCGCCCGACCTTCCTTCGGCACGTACTGGCGCGACGTGAATTCTAACGCCGCCGTCTGGTTGGGCTCCAGCAGCAGTAATTCTCTCCCTTCGATCAGCGTCAATGGACGCTATGTGACCTATTCAACAAACGCGCAATTGAGAATTCGTGACACTCAACTGGGCGTTGACCTTTACACAAATAGGGCGGCCATCACGTCTGCGGCCATCAGCCCCGATGGCAGTCGTGTGCTTTATCAAACTTCCGCCAACTCCGTGCTCGTGGACCAGGTTGCCACCGGGTTGAATCTCTTCTCTTTCAAAAGCACGACGCCGGTGCAAAGCTCAGGCCAATGGGGCGGTGATGGACGCTATATCGTGTTTGTTGGCATCACGAACGCGGAGAGTGTGGTCTATCTCTGCGATTTGGCGACGAGCAACCTTACCCTGATCAGTAGTAATGCGACCAATGCCGGGCCGGCGAACGCGGCATCGGACATGCCGGTCATGAGCGGCGATGGGCGATTTATCGCCTTCCGGAGTTATGCCACCGACATCGTTACGGGAGATACCAATCCGGCGCCCAAAATATATCTCTATGACCAGCTCGCGGGGACAAACGCAATTTTAAGTGCGGCGCAAACCGGTTTCAATCCATTTCCCTGGATCTCGGCGCCGGTGATCAGCGCCGGGGCGGATAACGTGGCGTTTTTGAGCATCGGTTCGGACCTGGTTCCCGGCGATTTGAACCGGGTTGCGGATGCCTTTGCAGGCCGGGTGTTGTTCCATATGCAGATTTCGCCCGTAGTCCTGCCCGGCGCGACCAGCACGGTGGCCTGGCAAACGGTGCCGACGCGGAGCTACCAGGTCCAGTTCAAGAACAATCTGGATGATTCACAATGGGAGAATCTGCCGGCAACAATTTCCTTTGTTGGCAACGAGGGGTCGGTGACGGTCCCAGCGGACCAGCCGAATCGCTTTTACCGTATCGTCGAAACTCAATGAAATAGTTTTCGTTACTTTTGGAAGACGCTGACGCGGGCGGGGGGGAGGTTGAGCCAGACGATTTTGGAGGCGAGCAGCTGAAAGCGCGAGGTGCCGCGCGTGCGCCGCTTGTGGATGTGGTAACTGTATTGCACCCAGGTGCCCTGCGGATCCAGAATGGCGCGGATCTTGTCCGCGAGGGCCTCAGCCTGCTCCGGCGAAAAATTCACCAGGGGCAGGCTGGAAATCACCGCGCCGACATGGTGAATGGGCTTGTTGCGCAGGCGCAACAAATCATCCATTTGCCACGCGTCACCGGTGATGATATGGGCGCGGGGAAAACGTTCGCGGAGGAGGTGCGCCAGTTTGGTGTTTCGCTCGATGGCCACGAGCCGATCCTCGCGCAAGCCATGCTTCAGCAGGGCCTGGGTGACCGCGCCGGTCCCGGGGCCGAGTTCGAGCACGTAACGATCCGGATCGGACGGCAACCAGTGCGCCATGGCTGCAGCCAATTGGCGGGAGCTGGGTACGACCGCGCCGGTCCGCTGCGGATTGGCGAGCCATTCCTGCAGAAACAAGGTCGTATCGGTCAATGTCGCCAGCAATCGTTTGGCCATGATGTGTGCAAAAGGTCGTCCAACTCCGGATTGCAAAACAAACTAATTCATCCCGGCAGTCGACGCCAACAAAAATTTCCGGCCGGACCGGCGCAAATGATTCGAGGATTCAGCGGGCGCGGGGCGGGGGGTCCGCCGGCCGGGAACTTTCGCTGAGATTTTTCCGTGCGGCTTCGCGCCGCGCCGACCAGTCTGCCCAACTGGGTTCCCAGTCAGGGCCGACCAGGTTCGTGCGGGCGCTGGGCCAGAGGGCGTCGAGCGCCTCCAATTCACGCCGGGCGTCCTCGCGTTCATGCCATTGCAGGTGGGATTCGACGAGGTTCAAATGGTTTTCCGGATATTCGGCCGCCAGCCGTTCCGCCAGTTCCAGCCATTCCCGGGCCTCATGCCGGCTGCCGATGCTGACGGGCCAACCGGGCGCGTCCCGATACAGTATGCCCAGGCTGCGTTCCGCTCCGGCGTAGTCAAAATGCCCGTCGAGCCTGGCCGCCGTTTTGAATTCCTGTTCCATTTCCACCACCAGGGTCAGGGCCGCGAGCGTTTCGGTGCGCGCCAGCTGGCCGAGGTTCAAGCCCAGATAATAGTGGGCCGGCGCGGAATCCGGTTCGCGCGCGAGGGCTTGCCGACTCGCCGCTATGCCCTGCCGGGCAATCGCTGCGTGTTCCGCAGGATTGGAAACGAAATCGGCAAATTCAAAACCGGCCCTGGCAAATTCCCATGCGGCGGTGGCATTATTGGTGTCGGACTGAAATTGATTCTGCGCCCGGTGGAATTCCGCCTCCGCGCGAGCGGCGAAATCGTTTGTGCCCGGTTCGTTCCCGAGGGCGAACCTGGTGGCCGCCAGCCATAGGCCGAGGGCCAGCGCCGTGGGCCTGGAATAAAAGGTTGCCATTGCGTCCGGTTGTTTTATACTGTGAGTGAGTGAGATTAAATTGGAAACTGCTGCCGCTGGCAATCCTGTCGGCGGGCACGTTGTTCCTGACCGGATGCGGCGGCATCAACGCCGGCGGCACCGTTTCGCCCGCAACCTTCTTTTTGCCGGGCCTGATGAAGAATACCGCCCCGCCCGCGCCGCCCACCGGCGAGCCCGTGCAGAAGTTTGTCACCGGACCGTCCCAACAATTCGCTCAAGCCCGCTGATCCTATGCGCTTCCCCTTCGCTTTGTCGGCAAAAATCGCCGGCCATATCATCAAACACAAGCTGCGCCGGACCCCGAAGTTCGCCATGGTCCTGCAGCTCGAACCGCTGCATACGTGCAATCTCACCTGCACCGGTTGCGGTCGCATTCGTGAATATTCCACGTCACTCAAGGACATGGTGCCGCTGGAAAAATGCCTCGCGGCCGCCATCGAGTGCGATGCGCCCATGGTCAGCATCTGCGGCGGTGAACCGTTGATTTATCCCAAGATCGAGGAACTCATCGCCGGGCTGCTGGAGCAGGGCCGGGTCCTTTACGTCTGCACCAACGGCGTGTTCATGCGCAAAAAAATGAGGGACTATCTGGCGGCCGCCTATTCGCCGGAACTGGAGCCCAAGCTGAAAGAGTTGCTCGACCGGAAATTGATTTCCGATAAGGAAGCCGAAGGCATTCGCAAACCCGACGCCGCCGCGCGAAAGAAGAGCGTCATCCGGCCGAGCCAGTGGATGTATTGGAACGTCCACGTGGACGGTCTGGAATTCACGCACGACCTCATTGTGGAGCGCGAAGGTGTTTTCAAGGAATGCATCGAGGCCATCAAGATGGCAAAAGTCCTCGGCTACCAGGTTGCCACCAACACAACGGTCTACAAGGAAACGGACATGGCGCAAATCGAGGACATGTTCAAGTACCTCAGTTCGCTGGAGGTGGACGGCCACACGATTTCACCCGGTTACGATTACGACGCGGCCAAGAAGGACATGGTCAAGCGTCTCGGCAAGGATCCGAAGGAATTCTTCCTGACGCGCGACATGACGCGGCAGAAATTCGCGAAGATTCTGGACTGGGGCCGGGCCTTCACCATTTTCGGCACGCCGGTGTACCAGGAATTTCTGGCCGGCAAACGCGAACTCACCTGCACCGCGTGGGCCATTCCTACTTACAATATCAAAGGTTGGAAAGCGCCGTGCTATCTGATGACCGACAGCCACTACGGCGGTTACCAGGAGATGCTGACGAAAGTGGCGTGGGAAAAATATGGCGTGGTGGACGGCAAGGCGCGCGACTCGCGCTGCGAACATTGCATGGTGCACTGCGGCTATGATCCCAGCGGCGCGTTGGGCACGAATTATCAGCGCGGCGACAACTGGAAGAATTTCAAATACAACTTCGGCGCCCGTCCCGGGACGTTTCCGTTTTCGGCCGAGCTGGAAAGGCGCGTCTACAACGGTGTTTCGATCGGCAAAGGTCATCTGGCCGAGGCCAAGGCGGCCATCAATCCCGCCGCCTGCGCCCAGGGCGCGTTTTCCCGCAACGGCGACCAGGAAACCCATGTCGGCACGTTTTGCGGTGCCGAAAGTGATACCACGCAACTTAAGAACGCGAAGAAGATTGAAGCGCGGCCGGAATAGGTTTTCGCGCAACGTTTGAATGAGCAGGACGCTCTACCTTTCGCCGCCCGGTTATGAGGGTTTTGACGGTGGTGCGGGCTCGCGTTACCAGGCGCGCCGGGAGGTCACCAGCTTTTGGTATCCGACGTGGCTCGCCCAACCCGCCGCCCTCACGCCGGGCTCCCGTTTGCTCGATTGCCCACCGCATCACATCGCTCTGCCCGAATGCCTGCGGATTGCGAAAGATTTCGACCACGTCATCATCAACACCTCCACGCCGTCATTTAGGAACGACTGCCAGGTGGCCGAGGCCATCAAGGCGCAGAAACCGGATGCCCGAATTGGTTTCGTTGGCGCGCACACCATGGTGTTGCCGATGGAGACTTTAAAAGCGTCGCCGGCGATTGACTGGGTGGGCCGCAAGGAGTTCGATTTCACCTGCAAGGAGGTGGCTGAAGACCGGGACCTGGCGACGATTGCGGGGCTTTCCTACCGGGACAAAGACGGCAAAATCCGGCACAACCCCGAACGTGAAATGGTCCAGGACATGGATACGCTGCCGTGGGTGGCGGACGTTTACCGGCGGGACCTGAAGATTGAGAATTATTTCATCGGCTATCTGCTCCACCCCTACATCAGCCTGTACACGGGGCGGGGCTGCCCGGCGCAATGCACCTTCTGTCTCTGGCCGCAGACCATCGGTGGCCACAAATACCGCGTCCGCTCGGCGCAAAATGTTGCCGACGAGATGGCGTACCTGAAGAAACTGTTTCCGCAGGTGAAGGAATTTTTCTTCGACGACGATACCTTTACGGCCAATCTGCCGCGCGCACGGGAAATCGCCAAAAAGCTCGGTCCGCTCGGTTTGACGTGGAGTTGCAACAGCCGCGCAAACCTGGATTATGACACCGTCAAAAGTTTCAAGGACAACGGCCTGCGCCTGTTTCTGGTCGGTTACGAAAGCGGCAACGAGGACATCCTCGCCCGTATTAAAAAGGGCGTGACCATGGACGAGATGCGCCGATTTACGAAAGCCTGTCATCAGGCCGGGGTGGTGGTTCACGGCACCTTCATCCTGGGTTTGCCGGTGGAGACCCGGCAATCCATCGAGAACACCATCCGCTTCGCGCAGGAATTGGATGTTTTCTCACTGCAAGTCTCGCTGGCGGCGCCGTACCCGGGCACCGAACTTTACGAAATGGCAAAACAGAACGGCTGGTTCGTGAAGCAGGACAAAACCGACCTCGTGGAAAACGACGGTTTCCAGCAAAGCACGCTCGAATATCCGGAGCTGACGAAGGAGGAGATTTTTGAGTCCGTGGACCGTTTCTATCGCACTTATTATCTGCGCCCGAAACCAATTTTGCGCATCATCAAGACGATGCTAGAAGACAAGGACGTGCTGGTGCGCCGCTGCCGCGAAGGCTACGAATTTTTCAAATCTATGGCCCAACGCCGGAACGACTTAGCTGCGGCGAAGCCGGCAGCCTGATCTCAGCCGACAAAATTGGTCCTTGCTACCGAGTAAAACGAATTTGTCTTTTTGTTTGCAGACTTAGCTATTGAGCGACTAAGTTGTCCCGGTAAACATCGCTTCGCCATGACAACGACCCTGCTGCAAACAGGAATCTACACAATCTCGGAGGCTTCGCGTTTAACAGGTGTTAGCCATAGGCGCATTCAGCGATGGGTAAAGGGGTATCAATTTAAAGTCAAACATGGGCGACATCATTCGCCTGCTATTTGGAGCACCCAGCTCGATCAGATTGATCACTCCGTGGCGTTGGGGTTTCTCGACCTTCTTGAAGTTCGTTGTGTTGATGCTTTTATCTCCGCTGGCGTAGGCTGGAAGACTCTTCGCCAAGTGCATGAGCAGGCTAGGAAGCTGGTTGGCCACGCGCATCCATTCTGCACGAATCAGTTTGCGACCGATGGTCAGACAATCTTCATGGAAGAGCGCGAGAAACATGACGAAGTCGCCCTCTGGGATATGCGTGATCTTCAGCGAGTATTCGATCGGATCATCCGCCCTTTTCTCAAGAATATCGAGTTTGACAGCGGACAACTTCCACGGCGCTGGTGGCCCCGAGGAAAGGATCACTTAGTAGCGCTCGATCCTCGCCGTAATTTCGGTCAACCAATTGTTTTCCAAGAGGGCATTCCGACACAGATTCTCTTGCGCGGCGTCCGCGCCAACGGCTCGTTAGAAGAAGTTGCACGCTGGTTTGAAATCAATTCTGTCTCTGTTCGTAAAGCAGTCGAGTTTGAACAATCGCTTGCGGCGTGAAGTTCTTCTTCGACAACAATCTTGCGGCTAGAATCGCCCACGGATTGAACGAAATGGTCGAGCCAGAGCACAGCGTTTTTCATCTTCGAGACAAATTCCCGCCCAATACCGAAGACGCAAAGTGGATGAAATCGCTCGCTGCGGAGGCAGATTGGATCATCATCACGGCAGATGTGCGGATCAATCGAAACCCGCATGAAGTCAGAGCTTGGAAAGAGGCTGGCCACACGATCTTCTTTCTGAAGCCAGGATGGACGGATCTCACCTTTTGGGACCAAGCCAATAAATTTACCAAATGCTTTCCACAAATCCTTCACGAGGCCAAAAACGCTGAACATGGCACAGCGTTCATCGTGACCACAAACGGAAAAATTGAGCGACTTAAGTAATTACAGATATCTCATCGCTGATGCGAATCCACCAGTGTTCGAGCTGCTTCACTTCTTCCCCTCGCTTTCGCGGCCGGCGTATTTGCGGGTGGCCGTATCCACATGAATCCTTTCGCCAGTAGCGATGAACAGCGGGACCATGATTTCCAGGCCGGTATCAAGTTTGGCCGATTTCCAAGTGGTGTCGGCGCCGCCCCGAATGGGTGGATCCGTTGCGATTACTTCCAAGGTCACGTTAGGTGGCAAGACGATGTCCAGCAGTCGCCCGTCGAGAAGCAGCGCGCGGTACTCAACGTTTTCCTTGATGAACCAGCGGCGCTCATCGATCTGTTCGGCATTGAGGGTCAATTCGTCAAACGATTCCACATCGGAGAAGACAAAATCCTTTCCATCGTGGTAGCTGAACTGGACGCGGCGGTGTTGTACGTCGGCGACTGGTACGCGCTCACCTTCCGAAAACGTATGGTCGGTGAGCCGACCGGTCTTCAAATGGCGCAACCGCGCATGGAGCTTGTGCCGGGTCTGGGCGGTGCCGCTGACATGGAACTCCTCCAACAACTGCGGCGCGCCATCGAGCAGCAGGACCATGCCGCGTTTGAATTCCGACGTCAGAACGGTTTGCATTGCAGGTCGGCTTCCGGCGCGCCCGGAGTTTCAGGGTTGGTCGGAAACCTATGCTCTTGATAGTGCGCTCTTCAAGATTCGTCAACTCGCCCTAATCCATCGGAAACGCGCGGCGGGCGGCCTTCTTGTCGGCATGATGAGCCTTGTCCGCGAGCATCCGTGCCTTGGCGCGGCGGGAACGTTTTCGTTTTTGTCGGCGAATCTTTTCCATCTCGGCGCGTTGGGCGGCCACAAAGCCGGTCTTCCTGGCTTCAATCTTGTCCAATAACAGGCGCCGGGCGAGGAAACGGTTGAGTCCCTGCTGGCGCGTGGCCTGGCATTTGACCTGCAAACCGGTGGGACGGTGCAGGAGCATCACGCACGTGGAGGTTTTGTTGACGTTCTGACCGCCATGACCACCGGAACGGACGAAGCTTTCCTCGATGTCGGTTTCGCGCACGCCGAGCGCCGTCATGCGGCGCAAAAGTTGGGCTTCCTTTTCCGGGCTGACGGGAAACGTACTCATGGCGCCAGCTTAGCGCCAAGAACCGCTGCAAGCAATTCCCTGACAAATGTTCCGAGCCCGGGCGCTTGGGATTCGCGCGGCCCGGCCACGTTCAAAGTCCGCACCTTGTTTTGCCTCAGGAATCTTAAAAGGACCGCCGCGCCTCGCGGCACGCCCTCCGGTTCGCAAACAATCAGCAGCGGGCGACCCCGTTGTTTGACGCAATTTTTGGTGAAAGCCGTGCCGCCGGACAATTCCCTTGCCCGCGCCACAATCAGCGTGGCGTCCGATTCGAGCGCGTTCCTCTCCGTTCGCTCGTCGTATTCCGCGGAGTCGGTTTCGCGCAAGCGGTACCGCAGCGGAATGACACCATCCTCCGCGAGCCGGCCACGCGGACACCAGCCGCCGTGTTCGATGCCCTGTTGAATGGCAAAATCCAGCGCGGCCCGGTCCACGCCGGTTTGTCCGCCGGAGATGATTTTCAGCTGGCCATATTTCACGCGTTTTCAGCAGCGAGTATAGCCGAATCATCCCGCTGAATAAATAATCCGTTGACCACGGACCGGAGTGCGTTACCTTTGCCTGCGTCCGGACAATGAAACCTGTCATCGCCAAAATGAATTGGATGCCGAAGCGTGCTGCGTGGCCGTGCACGGTCGGCACCACGGAGATTGTGGGCGGTGGGAGGTTGAATTCATAGCCGGGCTGCAGAGTAAATTTACCAAACCCATCGCTGGCAAACGGCGGTGGGTTTTTTTGGTTTTATCGGGAAACACCGTCGCGCCGGTCAACGCTCATGAAAAACGAAACTTCATCCATAACGGCACCCGCGTGGGGTGTGGTGGCCGCGTTCGCCGCCGTGTACGTGATCTGGGGTTCGACCTATCTTGGCATCCGCTACGCGGTCGAATCGATTCCGCCATTCCTGATGGCCGGCACCCGGAATCTGGCTGCGGGTCTGCTGCTTTATGCGCTGGCGCGCGCCCGCCACAACGCGCCGCCGTCGCTGATTGAGTGGCGGGATGCCACCATCGCCGGCGGATTGATGCTGGCGCTGGGGAATGGCGGTGTGACCTGGGCGGAACAAGTAATTCCTTCGGGTGTTGCCGCCTTGCTGGTGGCATTAACGCCGGTGTGGATGGTGCTATTGGATTGGCTGCGGCCCGGCGGCACCCGTCCGCGTCCGTTCGTGGTCGCGGGGTTGATGGTGGGTTTCCTGGGCGTTGCCTTGCTCGCGCGGGGTGGTGGAAATCATTCCAGCCCGGCTTATGACTGGGGTGTTGCCGCCTTGATGATGGCTTCGATGGGTTGGGCCTGCGGTTCAATCTTCAACCGGCAGGCGCGCAAACCGGCGTCGCCGTTGCTGGGTGTGGCGATGCAAATGATAGCCGGCGGCACCTTGATGCTGGGGTTCGCCGTCGCGCGAGGCGAAGGGGCGCAATTCTCAATTGACCGGGTGACCTGGCTGTCTGCGGTCGCCTGGTTGTATCTGACGGCGGCCGGGTCCATGGTTGGATATACGGCTTACGTCTGGCTGTTGCACGCCAGCACGCCGGCGCGGGTGGCAACTTATGCGTATGTGAATCCGTTCATTGCGGTGGTGTTGGGTTGCACCAACGGCCACGAAACCTTCACGCATGAGCTGTTTGGGGCGGGGGCGTTGATTATTACTGCCGTGATATTGATTGTGCGCGGCGGCGCGGCGAAGGCGGATCCCGCGACCCAGTATGAAGAAGCGGCTTGAATCCGGGTTGAAGAAGTTACCTCAGGGTGGGAACAGAACCGGCGGTGAAGCTTCACGCCGATCGGATAAAAAAGTACGGCTGGCCGCGCCAGCGATGTTCGAGTCCAGGGTACAGCCACGCGTTCCCGGATTGAATGCGGATTTGGAAATAATACTGCAGTGGGAAAGGTGAATCCGTGTATTCCGCAGCAATAACGGCATGATGGTCGTCTCCGGACTGCTCCATTTCGGACGATTGCCAGGTTTCGGCCTGGTTGACGTGCCGGTAACGCAGGCGCAAACCGGTGATGGCGGCGGAACCGGTGAGTCTGGCGACGACGGGGAATGGTTTGCCGCGCTGGAAAGTGGATGGCGGTGTGTGGAATCCGGCGGGCAGTGAGCACTCACTATCCTGTGATTTGCTGAGAACCGCTTGCGTGGCTTGCTCAATTACTTTGGGATCCAGTTTCTGGGCATCGACGGATGATTGTTCCAGGAGCTTTTCCAGATCTGCCGTGTCCCGGTCAATGGCCGGGAGCCGGTCCAGCCATTGGCCGCGCTGGAAAAATTCCGGACCGTAAGTGATGTCCGGAAGATAAGGCGTCTTTGCCGTCACGGCGAATTCGGCCCACGCACTGCGCGCCGAGCGATTCCATTGAATCGCCGCCTGTAAAGCGGGGCGATGACCGCTACGCTGATAAAGCGCGTAAAACACGCCGGCGCGGAATCGCGCGGCGAAGAACCGGCCCAGCCCGGCTTGAATCGGGATGTCAATCGCCACCCGGCGAAATTCGGGGCTGTTAGGATCGTGCGCTTTCGATTTCGCCTCTTTCAGTTGCAGCGTTGCCAGGTCCGCCGCTTCCTCCAGGCGCCCGGCAACCCAGGCAGGTGAATATTTCCCACTGCGTTCGCCGGCAATCAACTCGCCGGCAAATTCGTCAATACCCGAAAAAAATTCCGGGTCGAGCGGACTGACGGTACCGAGGCGGCGTGGACTCTGTGTATCGCTGTAGGGCTCCGGGTTTTGTTCGGCCACGATGGCGATGTTCGTGTACATCTCCGGCCAGTAATTATTGTTGGCAGCGGATGGACAATGCGCCACGGTCACCAGCGGCAAAATCCGGCTGGCCGATGCCAGTGCGCCTACCAATGGCTTTGCCGCGCTCCCGAACTGTTGGCGCAATTCGCGCTGCCAGCCGTCCGGTTCGCCATCGGGATTGTAAATGTTCCGGCCCCAGACACGATACGTGCAGGAGAACTTTTCGAAGTCGAGCGCCGGCTCCAGGGAGGTTTCGGCGTAAGCATTACGCCCGCCGGGCAGGCCCGAGCCTTTGCGGCCCTTGAATGCCAGCGGTTCGAACAATTCCACGCCCTGGCTGCCGCAAAAACTCGAAACCCGGCCATAATCCGCAGCCATTTGAGGATCACCCCACAACAGCGTGCGTTGCGTGCCCGGCCAGATGCGGTGCAGCACGCCGTAACGGCGGTCTTCGGTCAGCAAATCGCCGTAGCCGTAGCGCATAAAGGAGCGCGAGCCGGTGCTGAGCGCAAAGAAGCCTTCCTTCGGAGCGTCTTTCGGCGGCATTTCGAGTGCGCGAATGGCGCCTTGCATATACGGCAGGCCCATGTGCTCGGCCCAGAATTTTGGTGACACAATTACCGGCATACCGGTGTCCCGCGCCGCATTAATCATTTGTTGGTTCACGCCCTTGGCGTGCAGGTCAATCTCAACACGCCGGCCACACAGCGCGGCGCCGTCGAAGATTTTTCGCCAGAGACCATATTCGCCCTCCGGCACGCCGCTTTCGCCATGGGTGCGAATGGTGACCCCTTGGATGGCCGGGCACGCCTGCAACACGGTGCGCAGGGCATCGCGGCAATAAGAGGCCTGAGTTTCCGGCGTGAGACCCTCGATGAGGTAATTTGCATGGGGACTATCAGTCCATTTGTAGGCATGCGTCCAAAGGCCCAGTTGAAAATGTAAACCGCGCCGCTCGGTCTCTTCACTGATGAACCGGAGTATGTCCAGGTTGCGGTCGCGTTCGGCGTCGGGCAAAGGCACCGCGCGCACGTTGTAGCCGGGCACCGAAACCAGAAATGGATAGGCGAAATGAAAGTAACAATCGGTGATCCCGGTCGTGAAATCGTAACCCAGTCCCAGGGCGAGATTGAAGCGGTTGAACCGGTGCGTGGCCAGCATCGTCAGGTAGGACTGCCAGAAGGCCCGGTCGTTAAACCACGGTTTGTCCTGCACATCGCTGACAAAGGCGCGCATGACGCTGCGAATCATGTTGGCCGGCTGTTCGCAGACCGGTGCCGTTATTTTCAAGCCGGCCGACGGGTCATCGGCGAAGCGCACCCGGTCCGCCAGCTCGAGCACAGCGTACATCAAGCCACGCCCATCCGAGCCGGCCGCCACCAAAACCGGACGCGTTCCAATCTTGCCGCGAGCCAGTGCCAGACATTCGGGTCCGTCCGGCAGTGAAATCCCAACGGTTGCAAGCGCCTGCCGGGCGGGATTAGAGCCGGGGCCGGCGACGAAAATACATTCCTGCCCGGGCGGAACCTGTTCGATTTGTCCACGCAACTGCACAGTCACACCGCGTGCCGTCAAAGTATTCTGCAAGAGTTGCACCGCCCATTCCACCGGCGGTTGTTTTGCAATGGGGTCCGATTCATCCCGGACGATGGAAATGGCCGGATTATTTTCCGTTGCGCACAGAGGGAATTGAAACAGGCCGGAGCCAGCCACGACTGCCGTGGCGATGCCGGTTTTCCTGATGAACTGCCGCCGCGTCTCGCCGCGGGTGGAATGAGTTTGGTCGGGGTACATGTCCGGCTTTGGATTCAAGGCGTTTTCGCCGCGGCTGACGAGAAAATTGTGCGTCGAGGGTTGCAGTTTGCTTGAGTTTTTATGCTGATTTCGCTACAGTATGATGTGCTTCCGGAAAAGACGTGAAATCTCAGGAGACCATGCGGCATCGTCGAATCGCAACCGGGATTCGGAGCGGAAGCGGTCCTTTTCGCATCAGCGCTCTTATCGCCACAGCCATCCTCCTCAATGTTGTCCTGGCGATGACCATGGATGCCGCCGGTTCCACCGCCACCAATGCGGCTGGCTTAAAACCGGGGATGGATTATTGGGGAGACGATCAGGAAACTCCGGTCGTGGGTGGGAATGTCAAATACGACATCGGGACATTACCGAAATTGACGACGGTGGATGAAGTCTTGCGCTTGAAACCCGGGGAAGCGGAGCGTGGATACCCGGTGAACCTCCGGGGGGTGGTCACTTGTGTGGTTCAGGAACATAATGCTTTTATCGTCCAGGATGAAACCCGCGCGGTTTTTGTCATCAACGCCGCGCCAACGACAGCCTTGCCCAAACGAGGTGAGTTGTTGGAGGTCCAGGGCAAATCAGACAAAGGCTCTTTTGCACCACTGGTCCGGATGAGCCGGATGTCGTTTCTGGGTGCCGGAACCCTGCCGCAACCGGTGCCACCGACGTGGGACGGATTGATGAACGGCAGCTTGGACGATCAACAGGTGGAAATCCGGGGCGTGGTGGAAGAAGCTGTGACGCATCCGGCCGGCTACCCGCCGCAATGGTCGAAGATCACCTTGCGCACGACGGAGGGCGCGCTCTGGGTGGATGTGTGGCTGGTTGGCGCTCATTTTGACAAATTGGAAAACTATGAGGACGCCGTCGTCCGGCTGCGGGGCTGTCTCTTTGTGGCTTTGACGCCGGACACGCATCAGCTGGAGCTGGGGCATGTTCGCATGTACGTGGACTCAATCGCTGTGGACCAGCCGGCGCCGGCGGACGAATTTTCCGCGCCGAAAAAGCGCGCCGGAGAATTGACCCTGTTCGATCCGCAAGCCAACGCGTTTGAACGGGTCCAGGTGTCGGGGCAGATCCTGCACATGATCGGGTGGGATTATTTCATGATGGACGGCAGCAACGGCGTGCGGTTCACCTTGCGGCAGCCGGCGGTGAAATTGCACACCGGCGACAAGGTGGACGTGGTGGGTTACCCGGAATTGGGCGGAGCGGCGCCGCATTTGCGTTGCGCGGTGGCGCGCAAGACCGGCCACGATTCACTGCCCGACCCCAGAAATCTCGAGCCCGACGATCTGCCCAACGTGATTTATGATTCAACCCGGGTACGGATCGAGGGCTGGCTGGTGAGTTCGCGGGTGACCAGTACCAACCAAACTCTCGAGGTCCAGGCCGGGTCGTGGAGGTTTGTGGCGCGGACCAATTTGAAGAAGCCCGGCCCGCCGTTGCCGCCCATTGGCAGCCGGGTGGCCCTGGTCGGCGTGTATGCGGCCCAGGGCGGGAACGCGATGCTCGACGGCAACGTGGCTCCTTTTGATTTATTGCTTCATTCGCCGGCTGAGATCCAGGTGCTGTCGAAGCCGTCCTGGTGGACTTTGCCGCGTCTGCTGCTGGCCGTGGGCGTGCTGGTTTGTGCACTGGTGCTTTCCGTCTTGTGGATTACCCAGCTTCATCGGCAGGTCGAAGAGCGCACGGTCGAACTCGCCAGCCAGATTCACAACCGCCAGCGCGTGGAGCATCAACGGGCGATGGAACAGGAGCGGGCCCGCATCGCGCAGGACCTGCACGACGAGCTTGGTTCCGGCATTACCGAGATCAGCATGCTGGCCACGGTGGCCGGTTCGACGTCTGCGCCCGGCAATGGCCATGGCGGGTCCCTGGTGGAAATCAGCGATCGCGCCCGGCAGATGGTGACGACCCTGGATGAGATTGTCTGGGCCATGAACCCCAAGCACGATTCCCTGATGTCGCTGGTCAGTTATTCGTGCCTGTACGCGGACCGGCTTTTGAAACTGGCCAACATCACCTGCCAGTTGAAAGGCGCGGTGGATTTGCCTGGCCGAACCGTGTCGTCGGTCCACCGGCATGAATTTTTCCTGGCGTTCAAGGAAGCCATTACCAACGTGATCCGCCATTCCGGCGCCACCGAAGTCCGGCTGGGCTTCCGGCTCATCGGCAGCCGGCTGCGGCTGTCCATTGCCGACAATGGAAGCGGGCGGGCGGCGGGCACCGGTGCGCGCGGCGGGAACGGGCTGGCCAACATGCGGGCGCGGCTGGAGAAGCTGGGCGGGCGATTTGAAATCGCCAGTCAGCCCGGGCACGGCACGACGGTGCGGTTTTACGTTCCATTAAATTGAACCCGCCATGCGTGTAATCAATGACAAGAGGCGAGTGGCCACGGGCAATAAGGCGCGTCACGCGTTACCCGTCACTCGTCACGTCGAATTATGATCCGGGTTGCCATCGTCGAAGACAGCAAGACCATCCGGGAGAGCCTGACCCACTTTGTGCAGACCGATCCGGAGTGCCAGTGCGTGTTCGCCTGTGCGACGGCCGAGGAGGCGCTGGCCGGCATTTTGAAACATCAGCCGGAGGTGGTTCTCATGGACATCCAATTGCCCGGGCTGTCCGGCATCGACTGCACGGCGCAGCTCAAAAAGATGCTCCCGGCGGTCCAAATCATCATGGTGACGGTTTATGAAGACACCGAGCGAATTTCCGCCGCCCTGGGTGCGGGCGCCTGCGGTTACCTGTTGAAACGTTGCACGCCGGCGGAGCTGGTTTCCGCTGTCCGCGAAGCCCGGCTGGGCGGCGTGCCGATGCCCCGCGAAATTGCCCGCAAAGTCATCGCCTCTTTTCAGCAACCGCACCCGGTGGCGGCGGGCGTTGACGAACTCCGGCCCAGCGAACGGAAAATCCTCGAACTGCTGGCCACGGGGCTGCCGAACAAGGAAATTGCCGACCGGCTGAATTTGAGCCCGGGTACGGTACGGTGGCATTTGGAAAACATCTACGGCAAGCTGCGTGTTCATTCGCGCACGGAGGCCGTCTTGAAATTCCGCGCCATAAAAACCACCTAGGCGATGTCCCAGCGCGAAGTTCCCTGACTTACGGTGGCGGGATCGGAGAAAATTGACCTCGGGGCCGCATTTTTTCAGGGCACAAAACGGGGTGTTGGTTGCAGAATACGGTGCTTTAACCCTGACATTCGTCAGGCTAGGCAGGTCCTGGGGTTTGGTTATCATTTCCGAATAACAATCACCCAAGCTGTTCCCAAAATTACGCGTTTTATGAAGCGAATCGTCCTGCATCATTCCAATACCAACCCCATTTCCACCGCTTTGCTGTCATTGCTTTGCTCCGCCACGATGGCCTTCGGGCAGCTGCAATGGAGTTCATATGACACCAGCGGCAATCTGGTCACCGCCAATGTCGCGACGGGTGGCGATGTGGCGTCCGGCAGCGTGACATTTACGGTCCCGGCCGGCACGCGAATGATTTTCGTGACCACAAACTTTACGCCGATCGTTCTGTCGCAGGCAAATTCCTCGGCGGTGGTGACGTACCAGTTTTCCGCTTCCGGCGGAATTACCGGCGTGGCGCAAAAGACCGTGGAATGGGGCTTGTACAACTCGATGGGGACGGCCAGTTTGGCGGACGACATCGGCATGTTCGGCGGCTGGACCGGGAGTACTCTTGAGGGCCTCGTTCACACAAACGCATTGGCCGATTTGTTTACCGGTGCCAGTACAGGTCAGGGCAAGAGCGTCACGGGCGCGCCGGCCGACGGCACGACGTACACCAACCAGATCCGACTGTTCCTCAAAACCGCGCCCAACCAGGTTGCCTTGGGCAGCAGCAGTTCCACCTTGGGCGCCGCCGGCATCGCGATGAATGGTGCCGGCATGACCGGACGGCTCTACACCAATCCCGGCATCTGGACGAACACAGTCAATGAATTCGCTGTTATGTTCAACAACACCACTGCCAATCCCGTCACGGTTACGTTGAGTGATATTGGTTTGGGCAATGCCATGACTTGGGATGCCAGTGGGGTCAATCCCGCGGTCCCGACAGACGGTTCCGGCAACTGGTCTTCGACCAATGCCAACTGGTCGAGCGGTACCGGTGGTGCGATCGGGGCCAGCGACAGTGTCTGGTCACCAGGTTATAACGCGGTCATCGGAGCGAACAATGGCGCAGCCGGGTTAATCACCATCACCGATCCTTCGGTAACCGTGGCCAACATGACTTTCAATGCTGCCGGCAGCGGTAGTTACAACATTGTCAGTAACACACTGGTTTTGTCGGGCACTCCGACCCTAACCGTGGCAAGCGGTGTTACCGCCACCAATAGTGCCCAGTTGGGCGGCACGGGCTTCACCAAAGCCGGCAACGGAGAGTTCGTATTGCTTCCGTCGGTTGCGGCGACCAACGTCGGCACGGCCACCGTCAACGCAGGCACCCTCTTTATGGCCAGTACTGCGGTCAACAGTTTAAACGACAATGTGACGGTGAATCCCGGGGCAACCCTTTTGGTGCCCAGCAGCGTGGGCCTGAATCCGGCGAGCACGCTTACGATTAATGGCGGGGCCGTGACCAATATGGGTCTGAATGGTACTTCGACGGAAACTCATAACTTGGTCGTCTTTGACAACAACGGCACCCTGGCTTACGGGCCGACCGGATCGGGCCAACTGAACGTGACCAATTTCGATTTCCGCAGCGGTTTGGAAGCTTTTCCAAAATTTCCGGCAACCTTCACGAACAATTTCAGCGTCAAATCAACGGCGGGCAGCATGGCCATCCAGAACCGCGTTAATAATTCGGGGGCCAATGGACAAGGGATCAGTTTAACGGTTCTCGCCGGTACGATGATTCTCGACTATCCGAACCCGGCGCCGAACGGCGATTCGACGCAGGGTGGCCAAAAACTTAATCAACTTGCCCCGTTGACCCTGGGTGGCGGCACGCTGTTCGGTCGTTTCAATGCCGCCGCCAGCCGCACTGAAGCGGCTGCGAGCACCATCATCCAACCCGGTGGCAGCTCCGTTTTGCTGACCAACAATGCCGCCAATGGCACCGGCGGCTATTCGATTACCCTGAACGCATTCACCCGGAATATCGGCGGCACGGTGGATTTCTCGGCCGGCGGCACGAGCACGGGTGGAAAGACCCTTACTACCACTACTCCCAATGTCAACGGTATCCTGGGGGGGTGGGCTACCTACGGTGGGAGCGATTGGGCGATGGGCAGTCCGATTGCACCGCTGGCGGCGGCCAACTATCAGTCGAGCACTGATCCGACGACCTGGGGCGCGGCCAGCAATGTGACTTTGAACGCGAGCACGTCGCCCAATGTTCCGGATGGCACGAGCATTAATTCATTGCAAATCACGGCGCCCGCCACGGTCACGCTGGCCGGTGCACTGACGTTGAGTTCCGGCGGCCTGCTGGTCACCGGCAACGGTGCCGACTCGATTACCGGCGGAACACTTGAAGGTGGCAGCGGGGCCGACCTCATCATTCATCAGTACAGCATGGGCGATTTGACGATCGGTTCGACGTTGGCGGATAACGGCGGCGCTACGGCGCTGACGAAGTCCGGTCCCGGCCGGCTGATCCTCGCCGGGACAGACACCATGTCGGGTAACAATTATCTGAATGGCGGGACGGTTGTGGTTAACAGTCTGGCTGAATTGGCCGCCGGATCACTGGTTATGAACAACGGAACCTTGAGTTATACCGGGTCGGGAGAAGCGAGTTCCCGTTCGGTGGTTCTGGCCGGTCTCGGAGGTACCTTTGATATCGAGGGCAGTGTGACCGTGACGCAGACGATGCCCGTTCTCAGCGGTGGCGGCGCCACTCATACCTTCAACGGGGTCACGCTCAACCTGGGCGATTGGGGTGGGTTGACCAAGACGGGCAACGGTACGCTGGTGCTGGCCACCAACAATATCTATAACGGGCCGACTGTGATCAGCAACGGTGTGCTTTGGGTCAATGGAACCAATTTCCTGAGCGGCATGAGCGGTGGAACCAATTATTCCGGCGGCGGCACCTTTACCGTTTATGGCGGCACGTTGGGCGGCACGGGCATGATTTCGGGCCCCGTTGACATCAAGAGCGGAGGAACCATTGCGCCCGGCGACGACATCGGCACCTTGACTTTGGGTTCGGGCCTAACCTTGGAAAGCGGTTCCACGAGCCTCTTTGGGGAACAAAACGGCTCCAGTGGTGATGCATTGCAGGTTAACGGGAATCTGACGATTCAACCCAACAGCACCATCGCGGTCAGTGTTTTGGGTTCAGCACTGGCGCCGACCACCAACATCATCATTACTTATAGCGGGACCAAGACCGGTTCCTTTAACCCGACGGTGACTCTGATCGGCGGTTCGCTTAACAGTTCGCTGACCGTCGATGACACGACGCCCGGCCTGATCAAACTGGTGGCCGTGCCTCAAGTGACCATCACCAGTCAGCCGCAGGATCTCATCGTTTCGACCAATGATCCGGCGACCTTCGTCGTGGGCGCCACCGGCAGCCAGCCCATCGGTTATCAATGGTATTTCTATGGTGACAGCCCCACCAATACACCGGTGCAGGAAGTTAATGCCACCAATACCACCTTTACCATTCCCAGTGCCCAACCTTCCGATACAGGTTTGTACGCCGTGGTGGTCTCCAACAGTTATAATTCGGTGTCGAGCCGTTTTGCCCGTTTGATTGTCGGTAATGTGTGTCCTTCCCTGAGCGGGCCGTATGACCAGACGGTCATACAAGGCCACAACGCCAACTTCAGCACCACCGTTGACCTTGCCAATCCGTATCCGACCTTCCAATGGCAGACCAACGGAGTAAATGTGGATGGAGCGACCAATACCAGTTTGACACTGACCAACGTCCAATACGCGCTCCTCAACGGTACCACGGTTTCCGTGATTGCCAGCAATGCCGCCTGCATGACCACGAACAGCGCGATATTAACCATCCAGGTGCCGCCGGTCATCAACCCGCAGCCGACCAATCTGACCGTGAATGTGGGTGACACGGCTGCCTTTATTTCCGGGGCCACAGGCGTTCCGACACCATTGTTGCAATGGTACAGGAACGGTGCGGCCATCACCAACCAAACCAACAGTACGTTGACCATCGCCAACGCCCAGGGATCGGATATTGCCGGCTATCTGCTCGTGGCTGTCAACTCCGCCGGGTCGGTCACCAGCTCGGTGGCCCGGTTAACCGTGGATTCCACGACCCTGTCCGCGACCACGTTTGGTCCGACCAACGGGGCGACCGGCATTTGTTACGACACGCCATTGTATGTTACGTTCAACGGCCCGGTTTCCATCGTCAACTCCGGCCGGATCCGCATCTATGATTCCACCAACTCGACCACACCGGTGGACATCATTGACATGAGTTCCAATTTTGTCGTCGTCAGCCCCACGATTCTGGTGACGAATAATATCCAGCCCCACAGCCTGTTCTCCGGGGATTCCCAACTGATGTATTACTTCCCGGTAATCGTGACCGGCAACACGGCCGCGATCTATCCGCATGCCGGCGTGTTGACGAGCAACCAGACCTATTACGTGACCACGGACAGTGGCATCGTCGCGGACGCGGCCACCGGCGCGTACTTCGCGGGCGTCTCCGCCACCAACGCTTGGACGTTCACGACCAAGCCGGCCGGTCCGGCCAACCCGACCAATCTGGTCGTAGCCGCCGACAACAGCGGTGATTTCGACACTGTGCAGGGAGCGGTGGATTCGATTGCTCCGGGAAATAACAATTATACGGTCGTTAATATTCACAACGGCAATTACGTCGAAATTGTGGATATCTCGGGCAAGAACAACATCAGCTTTGTTGGTCAAAGCCGCACGGGCGCGGTGGTGGGCTATCCCAACAACAACAACATCAATGGCACCACGGCCGCGCGCATGGCCTTCAAGGTCAATTCGACGAATATCACCCTTGAGAATCTAACGATTACCAACGGCACTCCGCAAGGCGGTTCCCAGGCCGAGGCGCTGCTGATTTACAACAACGGCGTGCACTGCGTGGTGGACAACTGCGATATCAAGAGCCGGCAGGACACCATTCTGATCAATGCCAGCACGTCCCAGGGCTACTTCAACAACTGCCTCGTCGTGGGCAACTTTGATTACATTTGGGGCGTCGGCGTCGGCTACTTCAATAACTGCACGTTCGACACGATCACGAACAACCTGTCCAGCTCGTACAACTTGACGGCGGCGCGCACGCAGACCTCGAGTTCGCTCAGCTCCAACACGCCGTGGGTGAATCCAAACGGCACAACGTATTCCGCTTACGGTTTCTCGTTCGTGAACTGTACCTTTGAGGGAGACGCTGGCGTTACCGGTGTCACCCTGGCCGGTTCCAATGGCACTGCGGGGGGCCTGGATTCATGGGCTTTAAGCAGGTTCGACACCAATATGTACGTCGGGCCGGTTGCGCTTTCGAACACGTACGTTTTCTGGCAATACAGCAATACGGACCTGGCCGGCAATCCCATCTCGTTCCCTGGCCTCCAGACCATCGGCCAGACCAATAACGACCCGCGCCTGTTGGCCGCCACGAATCCGGTAATCTGGTTCTCCGGCTGGTCGCCGCAAGAGGCGCCCAACATCCTCGGCCAGCCAACCAGCCTGACCGTCAACGCCGGCCAGAGCGCGGTTTTCACGGTCAGTGCCACCGGAATTCCGAACCCGACCTATCAATGGCTGAAAGACACCACCAACCTCGTCGGGCAAACCGGTTCCATGCTCTCGATTGGCAGCGCCAGCGGGCTCGACATCGGGACGTATTCCGTCATCGTCACGAATGTGGCCGGTGGTATCACCAGCAGCAATGCCGTCTTGACGGTTAATCCCCCGACCTCCCCGTCAACCATCGCATCCCCATCGGTGGACATCAATGGAAACGTCCAGTTCATCATCACCGGTGCGCCCGGCTCGGCGGGATTTGGTTATCATGTCTGGGCGACAACCAACCTCACGCTGACACCGGTCACCAGCACCTGGACCCTGCTCACCAACGGTGTTTTTGACACAGGTCCGGCGGTCTTCACCGATCCGGCCAGCGGCCTGCCGCAACGGTTCTATCTTATTACCGTGCCTTAACCGAAGAAAAAAAGCTAGGCAGGCCCCAATCTGAGTAATCACGGCGGATTAAAAGTCCGCCGTGATTTTTTGATAAGCCCTATTTCGAATTGTGCAGAGTTTGCAGAAAGGGCTCGCCCTGTTGTTGCAAGCGTTCTTCCAGCCGTTTGGTGCAATCACAATGACAACACGCCCACGGTTCGGCGCCATTTTCATGCCGGCAATTTTTCCGGTTGTGCGCGTCTTTGACGCTTAACAATTCGAAATATTTCTCCCAATAATGCCGTTCCTCGGCCAGTGGTGTGGCACAGAAGCAGGTTTCGACCCATTGCGCCACACCGTCGTCACCCACGCGCGCCTGCTGCATGTCCCACGCATATTCATCGCCGGCAATCGAACCCCGGCCGAGCGTACCGTCGGCAATCGCTTGGCAAAGGGATTGTTCATGGCCCGGTCTTACTTTGGCTTTGACCAGATAACGCACGGTAAAAGGTAGCTCACCCGGAAGCGGTGCGCCAACACCGGGAGCGCCCGCATCTTGCCGGCCGGTAGCTCCATCGGAAATTCACCGGCAGCATGCCAGCGCTCCTGGTCACAGGAGTGGCGATTGTTCATTGCCGGTTCTCGGACCGATTTGCATTTTACCGACCACCACCGCCCCGTCTTCAACGATCAGTTCTTTGGCGTCCACATTGCCAAAGAAATGGGCGGTGGACTTCAGGGTGACCGTGTCCCGGGCGCGAAGGTTTGCCGCAAGTTCACCCGCAATTTCCGCCGAACCCACCTGGAGCTGGTGCGGCCAGCGAAAATGATTTTCGGCCGGAATAATCAGATGCGCGGCGGCCAGGCTGCCCTTGATGTCGGCGGATGAGTAGATGGTCAGGGAACCGTGGGTGACCAGTTTGCCGTGGAATTTTCCTTTGATAACCGCGTCGCCGACAATGCTTTCGGTGTTGAAGACATAACCTTTCAGTTCCACCACGAGCGTCCCCTTGGTCTTGAAATTTTTGGCGGCGGCGGTGGTGATCGAGTAATCGTGCAGGTCCACGTATTGACTGCACCGCTTGCACATCGTGGATTCCGCGGAGGCCGGGATGTCCAGTTCGGCGCCGCACTCGAAGCAGGTGATGCGTTTACGCCGGGGCGCCCGTTCCGCCGCCTTGCGTGGCGGGTTGAGGATTTCCTGGACGCGCAAGTGCTGTCCGCATTTTTTGCAAATGGTGGAAAAGGCGTCCCTCGACTCGGCTTGCTGATGGCCGCAGTGGGGGCAGGTCAGCAGGACCTTGTCCTGTTTCTTTGCCGGCATTCAATGGGTTGCCGCGCCGCCCGGAGGCCGCGCGGTTTTTAACGTCCCGCCCTGGCGGGTTCGGGAGTTTTCGGTATTTCCGGAGAGCGCGTCGGCGGCGCGGTCGGCGAAACCTTGTTGGGGTTCACCTCCGTCTTGCCCACATAGGTCACACCTTCCTCAATCACCAGCTTGGTGGCGCGAATGTCGCCGAATAATTCGGCCTTGGATTTGATCTCGATTTTTTCCTTGGCGTTGATGTTGCCGTGGACCTTGCCGCGAATCACCACCGATTGAGCATTGATGTTGCCGTTGACGACGGCGCCGTCACCGAGCAGTAAGACTCCGTCGGTGTGGATTTCCCCCTCCAATTTGCCGTCCAGCGACAGTTCGCCGGAGAACTTGATGTTGCCTTTGATTTCAACATCCGAGTTCAGTACGTTTTTCGATGAGCCGGTTGTGTTCATATTGTCAGCCATTGTTTTTCCTTGTTTAATTGAAGTGCTATTAACGCATCGCCGAGTGGAGGCGTCAAAAAAAATCTTCGTTTTTTTGCCCGCCCGGCGATTGGACAACCCACCGGGCGCTTCCCGATTCGCGCTTAATGCGGTTCCGGTCCCTGGACCACTTCGACCAGATCCTCCGGGCGGAGCCATTTGGCGTAGGCGGCTCTCACCTCGCCGGCGGTGAGTATTACATAGATGTGCGCTGCTCGAATGGGTTCGTCCAGAGGCAGACCAAGCACGGAACGCGACAGCCAACCCTGCGCGATGTAATCCACGCTGGATTCCGACAGGGGAATGTCGCGCAACAACATCAGGGTGGCCTGGCGCAATTCCCGGGACGTCACTTTTTTCGCCCGCATGTCCTTGAGATCACCCAGAATGACGGCGCGTGCTTTGGGGACGTTCGGCGGGTCGCAGGCGTATTCCACCTGATAAATGCCGCGCGTGAGGCCGACGTTGAACGAGGAGTCCACAAAATACACCAGCCCGCTTTTTTCGCGCAGGTCCCGGTACAAGCGCGTTGCATAAAAGCCGCCGCCCAGCACGTGGTTACCCAGTTGCAGCGCATAATAATCGGCGTTCGTGCGCGTGAGTGTCAGCGTTTCTGCCAATGTCACCTTGTCCTGCACGCGGCTGGAGTCCGGGACATGCGTCGTGGAAGGCGCGTTCGCCGGCGCCGGCGGGAACAGGGTGTTGGGTTTCGGACCCTCGGCCTGCCAATCGCCAAAATATTTCGAAATGACCGCCACGGCATTTTCCGGCGTCACATTGCCGATAACTATAATGGTCGTCATGTCGGGCCGGAAAACGTAATGATAATAATTCCGCACGTCCTGGATCGTGAGGGCCTTGACGGTACTGGGCGTGGTTTCCCGCTGCGCCGGATCGGTTTTGGGAAATAGCGCCGCCCGGAGCGCGCGTCCGGCCAGATAATCCGGACTCTGCAACTGGCCGGCCACCGAAGCGGCCAGTTGCGGCTGAATGATTTTGAAATCCTGTTCAGGCAGGGCGGGCGAAAGCTCATTGTCGGCAAGCAATTGCACGCCACGTTCAAAGCGGTCGGTCAGCACCGACAACGAGAAATCCGTGCCTGCCGATTCATTCGCCGCGATGTCGTCGAGCGCCTTTTGAAACGCCAGGCGGTCCAGCGACTTCGTGCCGTAGGAGAACAACTGGTCTAGCGCCTGGCCTACCCCGTCCTGGCCAGGAGGCATTTGCACCTTGTCATTGTTTTTGACCCGGCCATAAACGCTGACGGTGTCGCTGATGGTTTCCGGTTGGATGATGAGTTTGATGCCATTGGGCAGGTTGGTAACCACTGGATGCAGCGTGGAGCCGGGAATCTCAAGTTGCTCGTTTATCTTTTCCGCCCAGGACGGAAGCTTGACCCCGGTGGCTTTCGAGGCGGCAAACGATTCCTTGCCACCAAAACTCTTTGAAGAGATGGGCTTGCCGGAAGGTTGCGGCGTGAGAATGGCTGAGATGGCGTGATCAAAATCCAGATACTGCTGCGCGACCCGATTGACGTCGGTGACCGTGACCCGGCGGATGGCGTCAATATCGTCATCCGGCGATTGCCGGCCCTCGACCGCCACCGCATCCGACCACGCTGAAGCCAGCCCGGACACGGAATTTTTCTGGAGTTCGGCGCTGGCGATTTCGCGTTGCTTCGCCGCTTCCACCAGGTCCGCCATGACGCCGTTCGTCACTTCCGCCGCCAGGATGTCGCGCACCTGAGCCAGCAGATTGGTTGAATCGCCGCCCGCGGGAAAGCCGGCAATGGCGTAGCCCAAACCGGCTTTCGGCAGGTTGTCGTACTCGAAGGCCGCGAACAGCGCCTTGCCCTCCGGCACCAGCCCGTAAAGCTTGCCGCGCTGGCTGCTCAACACGTCCGACAGAATTTGCGCCGCGGCGTAATCGGGGTTGTCCGAGCCGGGCAGCCGGAACGTGATGGCGACCAGGCCGTAGGGGAGGTCGGTATCCTGCCTCAATGTTTCCGGTGACACCGGTTCAAATTGAAATTGCGGCCGCGCGGGAAGTTTGGCGGGTGGGATACCCCCGAAGACCTTCTTCACCTGTTCCAACGCCTGTGCCGGTTCCACGTCGCCGACAATGATGAGGATGGCGTTATTGGGTGCGTACCACGTGTTGTGGAATTTGCGAAGCATGGCGTCGGTGGTCTTGTCGAAGGACGGCCGCGTGCCCAATCCGGTCTGATCATACGGCGTGCCTTTGAACATGGCCGCCATCAGTTTTATGTAGAAAACGTATTCCGGATTGGACAAATCCTGCGCCACCTCCTGTTCAATGGCGCCCCGTTCCTTGTCCCAAAGTGATTCATCGGGCAGCAAATCCCGCATGCGCGCCGCTTCGACATGCAAGGCCACATCCAGATGCTCGGCGGGCGTCGTAAAAAAATATTGCGTGACCGGGTGTTGCGTGTTTGCGTCGAAATCACCGCCCATCGCCGCCGAGATGTCCGCCAGTTGGTCCGCCGACAAACCGGGGCTGCCGCGAAACATCATGTGTTCGGTCGCGTGGGCCATGCCGGGAAAATTCGTGGGGCATTCGTCCGCGCCCACCCGGTAATTGACCATGGTGGTGACCACCGGCGCGAGCGTGTTGCGGACGATGATGACCTGCAGGCCGTTCGTCAGCGTGGCCCGCAGCACATCCGGGCTGTGGGGAGTTTCATTGGCTGCCGCGCGATCGATAAGCAATCCAGCCAGCATGAAGCAAAGAACCGAGACGCGCAGAACCGGTTGGGACGTTTGTTTTTTAGCCGTCATGAATTTGATGTTCAGACAACCATAGTCATGCGCCGTTCAAGGGCGAGCGAAAAGTTAAAAGTTGATTCAACCCCGGATGAACACGGTGGGATGATTGGGCGGGCAGTCCTCAGCCGCTATTGGCGCGGCGATGGATGACGGCGCGCACGGGGTGACGCTCCCTGCCGGGGAAACAAATCCGTGTTCATCCGTGTCATCCGCGGTTAAAATTCCCCTGTGAATTTCGACTGGGACAAATTATGCGCGATGGCGTCCGCGGAAGTTGAAGAGACGCTGGCGCTGCTGCCCGAACCTTTGCGCGAACGGGCCAAACAGTTGCCGGTGACTCTGGAACGCGTTCCGAACGCGGGGTTGCAGGCCGATGGCATTGAACCGGACACGTTGGGTTTGTTTACCGGGGCGGAATTCGCCGAGGAAGGCAACGTGCCGATGCCGCCGCAAATTATTTTGTTCCTGGCGAATCTTTGGGATCTCGCGGCTGGTGAAGCAAAGGTCTTTCGTGAAGAAGTGCAGACGACGTTCCTGCACGAGCTGGGTCATTATCTGGGCTTGGACGAAGATGAATTGACGAAAAGGGGCCTGGAATAAGGGTTTTACCGAGGCAAATTTTTTTCAGAAATCTCTTGCGCACCGGGCGGCGATTGGTAAGATTATAAAACCTTCCGCGTGGCGGAGGAAGCGACTGGGCTGAAAAGCCTGTTGACAAGCGGCGCGGTTTTGATAAAGTTCGCGCCCTCAAAACTCGTATCTGAGATGCCGAGTTGAAAGAGATGATTCGGCTCTCAGGTTTTTTGTCCCCTGAATGGGAAACAAAGTCTGGCGGTTTTGATGGGATTTTACGGTGTTTAGACACCGGCTGCTCTTTGAAAATTGAATTGTGCGATTAGTGAGAGCCCCTTCAAGGTTGGCCTGTTAGTGGGCCGGCCGAGAAGGTTTTAACCATTAAAGTAAAGCTGCCTGATTTTACGATCAGGCAGGAATCAACTAACGTTTTTTACGGAGAGTTTGATTCTGGCTCAGAACGAACGCTGGCGGCGTGGATAAGACATGCAAGTCGAACGCTGATTTGTCGGTAGCAATATTGGCAAGTCGGAGTGGCGCAAGGGTGCGTAACACGTGGGTAATCTGCCGTGAAGCCCGGGATAACTCGCTGAAAGGCGAGCTAATACCGGATGTGAATTCTGGGGGGCCTCCTCTGGAATTCAAAGCTGGGGACCGCAAGGCCTGGCACTTCACGATGAGCCCGCGGCCTATCAGCTAGTTGGTGAGGTAACGGCTCACCAAGGCTTAGACGGGTAGCTGGTCTGAGAGGACGACCAGCCACACTGGAACTGAGACACGGTCCAGACACCTACGGGTGGCAGCAGTCGAGAATTTTTCTCAATGGGCGAAAGCCTGAAGGAGCGACGCCGCGTGGGGGATGAATGGCT
>DATJYM010000005.1:0-18999 GCA_035499615.1 Candidatus Acidiferrales bacterium
ACGTGGAAGTTTCCCGTGACCCGGCTTTACGCGACGGTTTATAAACCCGGCCCGGGCGATCCGTCGGAGTTGGACCAGGAGGCCTACGGCCATTGGGAGAGGCTCTTCAAGGCTGCCGGGCTTGATCCGAAGGTCCACATCTGCTTTGGCAACAAAAAGGACAACTTCTGGATGATGGGCGACACCGGCCCGTGCGGTCCGTGCTCGGAACTGCATGTGGACCTCACACCCAACGGTAATACCAACGGCAGCCTGGTGAACAAAGGCGACGCCCGTTGCATTGAAATCTGGAACCTCGTCTTCATCCAGTTCAACGCCAATCCCGACGGCACATTTTCGCCGCTGCCCGCCCGGCACGTGGACACCGGCATGGGTTTCGAGCGCGTCACCTCAATCATTCAAGGCACAAAGAATTTCAAGGATTTTGCCAAAGCGAAAATCTCCAACTACGAGACCGACATCTTCCGTCCCATTTTTGACGCGTTGGAAAAATTAAGCGGCCAGAAATACCACTCGACTCTGCCAAAATCCGGGAGTGCCGGCGAAACGGAACAGGAGAAGATTGACGTGGCTTTCCGCGTGATTGCCGATCACATCCGCACCCTCGGCTTTGCCATTGCCGATGGCATTCAGCCGTCGAATGAAGGGCGCGGTTATGTCTTGCGCCGCATTCTGCGGCGAGCCGTGCGTTACGGTCGCGCCCTCGGTTTCCGGGAGCCATTTTTCTACAAGCTCGTGGCTGTGCTCGCCGACACGATGGGCGATGTGTTTCCCGAAATCCGCGCCCGCAAGAAGCATGTTCAGGAAGCCATTCGCAACGAGGAAGAGGCGTTTAATAAGACTTTGGATAATGGAATCAAGCGTTTTAATCAAATATGTGCTGCTCTAATCGCAAGAAGCTTAGCGCCCTCTGGCAAGGATCTAAATGAGTACATTAAAGCTTTGATTGCGGACATTCGCTTCCAAAAAGAACATGAGGCCAAGAGTTTTGACCAGCTCGTAGCAGAGGCTGAGAGGCGATCCCCAGGTTGGGGTGTAAAAAAATTGCCGCCAATTCCTAGTGACTTCTCATTTGAACTTTACGACACCTACGGTTTCCCGCTCGACCTGACCGAATTGATGGCGCGCGAACGTGGGTTGACCGTGGACAAGGAGGGCTTTGAAAGGTTGATGGACGAACAGCGGACTCGTGCCCGTGCGGCGCAGAAGAAGGAAGTCATTTCACTTTCGCAAATCGAAACCACCACGCCCACCAAATTTGTCGGTTATGAGAAACTGGAGACCCCGGCGAAGGTACTCGAAGTTGTGTCACTTAAGAATAAAACCGCCGTCATTCTCGACGCCAGCTCCTGTTACGCTGAGATGGGCGGTCAGGTCGGTGACACGGGCGAACTCGAACACGGCAGCCAACTCTGGCGTGTGACGAACACGCAGAAATCGGGGAATACCTGGCTTCATTTCATCAGTGACGCCGGAACCGCTGAAGAAATCGTAAATCGCAAATCGCAAGTCGTAAACTCATCCGGTTTTCCAGTGGTTGGTTCTGATGTGACGCTCACGGTGGATAAACCGCGCCGTTCTGCAATTGAGCGTCACCACACTGTCACGCATTTGCTGCACTGGGCGTTGCACGAGGTTGCGGGCCGCGACGCTTCGCAGAAAGGTTCGTTTGTGGGTCCGGACAAACTGACCTTCGATTTCAACAGCGCACCGCTGACGCCGCAACAGGTCGCCGACATTGAGAAGCTCGTCAACGAACGCATCCTGGAAAACGCCGGCGTGTCGTGGGTGGAAGTGCCTTATGCCGATGTCAAATCGCGCCGGGATGTGATGCAATTTTTCGGTGACAAGTATGGGGAAAAAGTGCGTGTGGTCCAGGTGGGCGGCACCCCCGGTGCCTTGAACGGTTATTCGATGGAACTGTGCGGTGGCACACACTCGCGGGCCACGGGTGAGATTGGATTGTTCCGTATCGTGGGTGAGGGCGCGATTGCCGCCGGCGTCCGGCGCATCGAAGCCGTTGCCGGTTTACAGGCCTACCACCAGGCCGCCGATGAGTTGAAGCTGATCAAATCACTTGCCGGCAGGGTGAATTCACCGGTGCACGAGTTGGAAAGGAAAATCGACGCGCTACTCGAACATCAGAAGGTGATCGAGAGACAGCTTAAGTTGGCGCAGCAACGCGAAGCATCGAATGCAGCCAGCCGGCTGCTGGAGGAGATTCAGAAGGTAAATGACATTCCGGTTATTATTCATAACCTTGGAGCAGTGGATGGTGACTTTCTTCAAGCGGTCGCCGATTCATTGACGGAACGGTTCAAGGGGGTGATTGTTTTGGGAGGCGGAACACAAGCCGGAAACGTGGTGCTGGTTGCGGCGGTTACACCCGATTTTCTGTGGAAAGTGCAGGCCGGTAAAATTATTCAGCAGATTGCACCGATTGTTGGCGGCAAAGGCGGCGGCAAACCGGATAGTGCGCGGGGCGGCGGCAAGGATGCCAGCAAACTGGACGAAGCGCTGGCTACGGTGAGAACGTTGCTGAATTAAGCTTCAAAGGCCCATCTTGCCTATCCTTTCCGCGCCTCTGCGCCCGTCCACGCCAGTTTTTGTCAATAAACAGCTTTTAACTGCCATTTTCACATTATTATGCTGACTATAAAGCACTTATGTTAATACTTTTCTTTTTCCCTGTCGCTGGATAGTCCGCCTCCATAAGATTCAGCCGGTATGAAACATAACAGGGGGCTGAGCAAGGCCCCGAATGGTAATATTGAATTGAGGCAGATGGAGTTAAAGGATCTGCCCGCAGTTTTTCGACTGGGACAAAACCTTTTCACGGCAGAAGAGCTGCCAACATTGTACCGGAGTTGGGACGAACACGAGATTCTGGAACTATTTCGTTCGGACGAAGAAACCTGTCTGGTGGCGGAGGACGACGAAAAGCTCATCGGATTTGCGTTGGGTTGCATGATGGACAAGCCGCGCAGTGCCTGGCGGTATGGCTGGCTGGAATGGCTGGGTGTGGCGCCTCGCTACAAGCGGCACGGCGTCGCCCGCCGGTTGCTGAACCAATTGACGCAGCTCTTCATTGATCGCGAAGCTCGCATCATGCTGGTGGATACCGACGAGGATAATGCGGACGCCCTGGCGTTCCTGCGGCAGACAGGTTTCGGTCAGGAAACCCGGCACGTCTATCTGTCGCGAAATCTGGATGAACATCCCAAACGTCTCGGGCGCAGGAACGGGCATCGGAATGGCAAGGTCCGTTGATGGGCGGCATATTTGCCGGTGACGATTTATGTTTCGTCGGCGCAATCCCGGACTTTCTGGAGCAATTTGGCCGGTTCGAACGGTTTTTCCAAAAATGCCTCGTGATGGCGCAACGGTGTGCCTTTGCCGGGCAGGTTGTTGGCATAACCGCTGCAGTAAATAATCCTCAGATCGGGTCTGTCGCTTCGCAGTTTGTCCGCCAGTTCGCGGCCATTCATGCCGTCGGGCATGATCATATCGGTGACCAGCATATCAATCTTGTCATGGTGCCCGCGCCAAAGTTCCAGGGCCTGTACCCCCGAGACCGCCGCGTGAATCTGGTACCCCTGTCGTTCCAGCACGCGTTGCATCAATTGCCGCAACGGCGGCTCGTCTTCCACCAGCAAAATGGTCTCCGATCCGCCAACCACCTTGTGGGGAGCGGCCGCCTGACTGCCATTGACCGGTTTTCGGGCCAGCCGCGGGAAGTAAACGTGGAAAGTGGTTCCTTGGTTGACCTTGCTTTCGACGTCAATCCAGCCCTGATGTTGTTCAACGATGCCGAAAACGGTGGCCAGTCCGAGACCGGTGCCTTTGCCCACGTCCTTGGTGGTAAAGAAAGGTTCGAAGAGGCGCGGCAGATGTTCCGGCGCGACACCCGAACCGGTGTCCGTGATGGAAAGGCGTACAAAATCACCGGGCCGGGCGACGTGTTTGGTAAACTGAGTGGTATCGCTCAGGGTGACGGGGGCGGTTTCAACGATGAGTCGGCCGCCTTTGGGCATGGCATCGCGCGCGTTGACGGCCAGATTCATCAGGATCTGTTCCAGCATGCCCGGGTCGGCATGAATGGGAGCGCCGCCGGATGCGAAACAGGTTTCCAGGGCGATATCCTCGCCGATGAGGCGCCGCAACATTTTGGTGACGTTGGCTACGACCTCGTTGAGGTCGAGATCCTGGGGTTGCATGGGCTGGCGGCGGCTGAAGGTGAGCAATTGGCGGGTGAGATTGGCCGCGCGCTGGGCGGCGCGGAATATTTCCGTGCTGGCGGAGGTCTGTTCGTCGGGTGTGAGCTGGCCCATCTGCAGGAGGGAGATGTTGCCTTGAATGACGGTAAGGATGTTGTTGAAGTCATGAGCGACGCCGGCAGCCAACTGGCCGAAGGCCTGCATCTTTTGGGATTGCCGGAGTTGCGTTTCCAGTTGTTTGCGTTCCGTCAAATCCCGTAAGGCCGTCACCCGTACTTCGCGGCCACCCTGGGTAACGGTTCGGGCCTGTGCCTCGCATTCAAAGAGGCTTCCATCTTTGCGCACGCACTGATGTTCAAATCGTTCCTCCTCGCCGGACCGGATCCGTTGGGCGACGGCCTGACGCCATTCGGGGGCGACCAAAGGAGAAACTTCGCGCCCGATCAATTCATCCCGTCCGTATCCGAACATGGCGAGGAACTGGTCATTTACATCCAGAATGCGCCCGTGTTCACTGACACAGATGCCTTCAAAAGAGGCTTCCGCCAGGGTCCGCATGCGCCGTTCGCTTTCCCGTACCGCCTCCTCGGCTCGCTTGAGTTCGGTAACGTCATCGTAGGTCCCTAAAATACCGATGACTTGGCCGCTCCCGTCATGCAGGGGCACCTTGCTGGTCCGATACCATCCCAGCGAGCCGTCCTTCCGGATTTGCGGTTCTTCAAAATTGAGTTTGGGCTGGCCGTTTTCCATGACCGCCAGGTCGTCGGCGCGGTATCTTTCCGCAAATTTTGCGGCGCCGGTTTCAAAGTCAGTCTTGCCGAGGATGTTCCCGCATTCCTCCAGCACGGCCCGATTGCAGCCGAGGATGATGCCATTGCGATCCTTCCACACCACATGGTGGGGAATGGTGTCCAGAACCGTTCGAAGCATTCGTTGGGAGCCGGACAATTCCTCCTCGGTCCGCGCCATTCGCCGCCGTTGCCACAATAGGACGAGGATTAGACCCGCCTGCACGGCCAGGGCCACTGCCACGATGATTACAATTACGTGGTAAGCCTGCCACAGGGTGGGGGAACGAAACCGCCCTTCGCTATGAGGCGGGAGCTGTTGTGCATCCAAGCCGAACTTTTGCACCTGTCGCCAGTCAAATACAAAACGACTGCTCCGATCCCGCACGACGGGTACGGAACCGGCATTACCGACGCGGATAACGGCGGCAATCTGTCTGGCGATTTCCAAATTCAGCACCGCGCGATTAATGCTCATACCTCCCACCACGCCATTGCCGACAAAGAATTCGGAATAACTGAAAATCGGCGCTTTCGAAACCGAGCTGAGGTCTTCCGCCGCGGTCCAGGGGAAGAGAATGGGTCCGGGGACATCCGCTCGAATGTCGTCGTAATAAACAACGGTTTGGGGCGGCAATTGGGCCAGACGCAGTCTGGTCTCGGCCATGGTCAATCCTACCAGCGGGGTCAGCTCAAACCGGTTCGAGCAGAAGACTTCGGCCTGGCGGAGATCCCGCCGGTAAAATTCCGGAGAATTATTTCCACCTGCGTTACCTGGTGAAATGTAGGCAATTTGGCGTGCCTCCGGGTAGAGGTGCACGGCCGTCTCCAAGGTGCCTCGCACGTCAGTGTCAACAATGAAACCGGTCACGTTCGTCTGCCCGAAAAGGTCACCGGGCAGCGTTTCCTCGCTGCCAATGGCCAACACCGGCACTTGAGGCCACACCACCGGACGCGTCTTCAAAACGAAATCAATGGACTTTTGGCCCGAGGCAACAATCAAGTCCAGCTTGCAATCCCGGTATTTGCTCCGCAGCCACCCGGTGAGCCCTGCACGGTAATCGTTCCCGCCAAAACGGGTGAAATCCAGGTTCTCCTGGTAAATCTGAACCTGCCTCGACAAATTCGTCGTCAGGATCGGTCGCAACCCATACAAATAATCAACATAAACCGGACGGAAGCCGCCCTGATTAACAACCAGAATTGACACGGGTCCTGGCGCCGCTCGTACGACCGCGGCCAGCGCCATGACCACGACGAAAATAATACAAGACGTAAAGAGCGTCACAAGAGTTCCGCCGGAATCACAACCTCGGAACCAACGCGATGTACCCGGAGATGGAGGCAGGGAGCGTTGCATGTGCACGTACTGGTTCGGGACCTCAAAGAGGAAACGATTTCAGGCACGGATTATGACCAATTTTATGTGCGGGTTGAACCGTGATCCTCGACTTCGAATCTTCCGGGCGGCTAAGCAAGGGTTTTTGCGCGCCTGCGATTGAAGTTAATACGACAATCATGGCTTCGAGACGGTAATCCCGGCCCGGTTTTGCCGGCTTGTTAACAACATTTGCATGGAACTCCCGAAACCATGCCGCGAAGGGCCCATCGTCAATGGGGCTGTCCAAATTTGAGCTGGTTCTGGCGTGACTCATGACATTGCGTATAGCATTTTTCGCTCCCATTTGGACCCCGCCCGATTCGGCTAATTTGTTGATTTTCCCGATGGAACCGAAGGTTGCATCCGCACCGGTTTGTTTGCCCCGTACGGCCGTCCCCGGGCATGTCATCAGTGGTCGTATGGCCGGGTTTTGAGCAGTGAAACCGCGCGGCGCACCTCCTTCGTGGATGGGTTGTGTTGTGTGAACCCGGAAAAAATCCCCGCCAAAGCATGCTCCCGTTCGGTTCGCAACAGGGTGGGGAACTTCGTTCAGCCAGGTCAGTCGCTTATCTGAATGATGGACCCGAAACTCACCGTCGCCTGGATCCGTGAATTGCCAACACCCCGGTTCCACAAATCCGGCCTGCCGTCAAACTTTGTGGGGAAGGCAGACAGGACACCGTCAACCGAGGCGTTTTCGCAAACCGTCCAGTTGGTCGTAGAGCGCTTTCGGCACTTTGCCGTCGAATTTCGCGTAGTCCACCGCCACCTCTTCAGCCTCTTTTTTCCAGCCGGCCGGGTCCACCGCCAGCAACTGTTGCATATCGTTGGCAGGCAGGTTCAGCCCGGAAACGTCCAATGCCTCCGGAGTCGGCAAATTTCCAATGGCCGTCTTTTGCGCCTTGGCGGTGCCTTCGACCCGTTCGCAGATCCACTTGAGCACCCGGCTGTTTTCACCATATCCGGGCCAGAGCCAGCGGCCGTTCGCATCCTTGCGGAACCAGTTCACAAAATAAACTTTTGGCAGTTTGGCGCGGTCGGTGCGTTGCGCGAACGACAGCCAGTGCGCAAAATAATCGCCCATGTTGTAGCCGCAGAACGGCAGCATGGCGAACGGGTCGCGCCGGAGCACGCCGGCCTGGCCGAGCGCGGCGGCGGTGGTTTCCGAACCGCAGGCCGAGCCCATGAACACGCCGTGCTCCCAATCAAAGGCCTCGTTCACCAGCGGGATGGTGTGGGGACGGCGGCCGCCAAATAAGATCGCCGAAAGAGGCACCCCTTCGGGATTCTGCCAGTCGGGATCGATGACCGGACATTGCGCTGCCGGGGCGGTGAAGCGCGAATTCGGATGCGCGCCCTTCTTGCCGTTATCGGGTGTCCATTCATTACCCTGCCAGTCCACGCCCTTGGCCGGAGCAGGCACACCCATGTCCTCCCACCATATGTCATTGTCGGGTGTCAGCACGACGTTTGTGAATATGGTGTTCTTCGCGCAGGTCGCCAGGGCATGGGGATTGGACCTGGCGGAAGTTCCCGGCGCGACGCCAAAAAAGCCCGTCTCGGGGTTTACCGCGTAGAGCCGTCCATCCTTCCCGACACGGATCCAGGCGATGTCGTCGCCAATGGTCGTGACCTTCCAGCCCGGCACAGTTGGTTGCATCATCGCCAGGTTCGTTTTCCCGCAGGCACTCGGAAATGCCGCGGCGATGTAATACTTTTTGCCGTGCGGAGAAGTCAGGCAAAGAATCAACATATGCTCGGCCATCCAGCCTTCCTTCTTTGCGACGGTGGAGGCAATGCGCAGGGCGAGACATTTCTTGCCGAGCAACGCGTTGCCGCCATAACCCGAACCGTAGGACCAGATGGAAGGTTCCTCCGGGAAATGAACGATATATTTGTTTTTCGGGTCGCCTTCGCACGGCCAGGAAACGTCCTTTTGACCGGGTGCCAGCGGCGCGCCCACCGAGTGCAGGCAGGGGATGAACGAGCCGTTCGCCCCCAGCTTGTCCAGCACGGCCCGGCCCATGCGCGTCATGATGCGCATGTTCACCACCACATAAGGCGAGTCCGTAAGTTCGATGCCCACTTTGCAAATCGGCGATTCGAGCGGGCCCATCGCAAACGGAATCACGTACATCGTCCGGCCTTTCATGGAACCCTTGAACAGGCCGAGCAGCTTTTGCTTCATCTCCGCGGGATCGGCCCAATGGTTCGTCGGCCCGGCCTCTGCCTTCGTCCGGGAACAGATGAACGTCCGGTCTTCCACACGCGCCACGTCGCTCGGATGCGAGCGGGCAAGATACGACCCGGGACGTTTCTTTCCGTCAAGCCGGGTGAACGTGCCGCCCTTGACCATCAGCTCGCACAACGTCTGGTCTTCCGCCTCCGACCCGTCGCACCAATGGATGCTCTCCGGCTGGCAGAGGTCGGCCATTTGCCGGACCCAATTGAGGATGTTTTGATTCGTCGTTTGCGGTTTGTCGTATGCTTTGCTCATTACGGGTTACAATGCGTTGCGTTAGGCAATGGTGTCCGCAGAAACTGCCAGAACCGGCCCGGCTTGAACAGGCCAAATTGAAAAATTTTCAGGCCATTGCTTGGGAAGCAATGGCCGCAGCCGTCCTAATCTGCAAACGTCAGACGGTTCGAGTTCCTCGCGCCTTGATCCATCGTGATGGTTTCGGGTCCGCTTTTTTCCAAATTTCTGAATTCTCCAACTCTACCATCCTGTTTTAGGGACGTGGCTTTCCACCAAACGATATGGGCCGGTCCCGGCTGCAATCCGACCGCTCCAATTTTACAGGCAGAGTCACTTTTGTAATTCCTGCTGCGTGCTGCCATCGGCCCGTGTGACATACAGGACGCCGTCCGGCATTCGCACGCGAACCAAAATGGCCCGGGGATCGGTGCTGACCGTCGGATATAACGTGACCTCCAGGCCATCAAACGCGCGGACTTCCCCTGCTGAAATGTATCCGCCGTTAACCAAATCCTGAAGCATCACGGAAGACGGCAAGTGCTGCCCGCGTGAAACGTAGTCTCTTGAATAGCTTTCCACCGCCATGGCCAGCCTTGCGGAACTATTGATCCGGGTCCGCGAATACTGCCAGTAAAAAATCATTATTGCCCCCGCCAACAAGGCAGCGGCCAGTATCAGCATGAGGGGTCGGGGTTTCATACGCGGGGATACCGTGTCTCGTTCATGGCGGTAATTTGGACTCCTGGATTTTACAGCTCAATCAAAAATTCCGGCGCAATCCGCGCGGCCTGGCCCGCCGATTCCACCTTTTGCGTCGCGCCGGGATTGGGGATATGCTACTGGTGACTTGAATGAATACGCCGTCCGCCCATCGCGCCGAAGAGCGCGGAGCCGAGTCCTGCCTCGCGCGCTCGGTTGTGGATACGCTGGCCGATGAACCGACGCTGGAGGCGGTGACGATTGACCGCGCCCAACAGAAAATTTCCGTGGCCACGCTGGGCCGCACCGATGTGGCCAAATTGACGGAGCGCATCACCACCCGTTTCCAAGCTGCCCAAGCCGCCGATCCCGTGCAGGCTTGCTCCCTGTTGAACGGTGAAGGCGATTGCTTGTCCTGTGGTACACCCTTGTCCGGGGAGGAACGCAAGCGAATCACGATTCGGAACGACGGCCCGACGACGACCATTGCCCGCGTCACGTGCCCGACCGCGCCGACTTTCTGGCGCTGGCGCGACATGCCGTTTCCGAAAGTCGTGCCGCGGGACATCGAATTCCTCGAACACGTCGGGGAGATTGACGAATGGAAAACCCAGCTGGCCGCTGCGATTTTGTGCGGGGTTTTCGGGTCGGCCGGTTTTTTACTCGGGAAATTCGGCCATCCCAGCCTCTCGGTCGTCAATTTCGTCGTGGCCTATCTTGCCGGCGGCTTTTATCCCGCGGAAGAGGTTTGGGAACGGCTGCGGAAACGCACGATTGATGTCCATTTCCTTATGCTCGCGGTGGCCGTGGGCGCCGCTTCCATTGGCGCCTGGGCGGAAGGCGCGACGTTGCTGTTTCTCTTCTCGCTTTCCGGCGCGCTCGAACACTACGCGCTCGGCCGGACGCAAAAGGAAATCCGGTCGCTTTTCCGTGATGCGCCCAAGGTGGCCACCGTGCTGGACGCGCATGGCAGCGAACGCGAACTCAAAGTCGAGTTGCTAAAACAGGGCATGCGCCTCCTTATCAAGCCCGGCGCACAATTTCCGGTGGACGGCGAAATCGTCAAGGGCAACACCGCGGCGGACGAGTCGAACCTGACCGGCGAAGCCACGCCGGTGAAAAAGGCCGTCGGCGACATCACGCTGGCCGGCACCATCAATCTTTGGGGTGCGGTCGAAGTCACCGTCACGCGGCCCGTGGCCGAGAGTGCGCTGCAAAAGATCATCACGTTGATCAAGGAGGCGCAGCAGCAAAAGGCGCCCGCACAGCAGTTCACCGATAAATTCAGCTCGATTTACACCTACGCGGTCATCGGACTTTCATTCGGGATGTTTTTTGTCTGGTGGCTGGGGTTCCGGTTGGCGCCGTTTTCCGTTGCCCGGGGCGTTCCTGAAGAATACAGCGCTTTTTACCGCGCCATGACGTTGCTGGTGGTCTCGTCACCGTGCGCGCTGGTGCTTTCGATTCCGTCGGCGGTGCTGGCGGCCATTGCCTGGGGCGCGCGGCATGGCATCCTGTTCCGCGGCGGTGCCGCGGTGGAGAAGCTGGCCGAAACCAACATCGTGGCGCTCGACAAGACCGGCACGTTGACCACCGGGGAGTTGCGCGTGGAGCAGATCGAAAGTTTCCCGCCCGGTCGGGAATCTGAAATCGCCCGGCTGGCGTTTTCATTGGAACGGCTGTCCACGCATCCGCTCGCCCGCGCCATCACACGCCACGGGAAGCAGCAGAAGCTGGAGCCGATCGAGTTCGAAAATTTCGAATCGGTCACCGGTCAGGGCTTGCGCGCGAAACGGAACGGCGCCGTTTGCTCCCTCGGCGGACGCGATTGGATCGCGGAAGGCCGCCACGCCGACGCCGTCGCGCGCGCGCCGGCGACAGACGCGGGTTTTTCCGAGGTTTGGATTGAAGAAAATGATTTGCTGGGTCGGGTCATTTTGCGCGACGACATCCGTCCGCAATCCGCCTCCGTCATTGAGGAACTGCGCCACGAAGGCCTGCGGACGGTCGTTTTGACCGGTGATCGCAAGGCGGCGGCGGAACATTTGCGCCTGCGATTGAAGCTGGACGACGTGCGCGCCGAACTGAAACCGGAACAAAAAGTCGAGGCGGTCCGTGAATTGAGCGGGCAGGGTAGGAAGGTCGCCATGATTGGCGATGGTGTGAACGACGCTCCGAGCCTGGCCGCGGCGCACATTGGTGTGGCGATGGGCGCGCGGGGTGCCGACGCCGCGCTCGAACAGGCGGATGTGGTATTGATGAACGACCGGCTGGAAAATTTTCTGGCGGCGTTTCGCCTGAGCCAGCGGGCGCGGAGCATCATCCGACAGAATTTATTCATTTCGCTCGGGACGGTGGCGGTATTGGTGTCATTCGCCATGCTTGGAAAAATTCCACTGACGATTGGCGTGGTCGGCCACGAAGGCAGCACGGTCGTCGTGGTGATGAACAGTTTGCGATTGTTGTTTGGCGCGGCATCGGCCAATAAAAAGGCATGAACGCACGTCAATTGGTTTCTCAATTTCAAAGCCTGGTCAAAGAGGGGAGATTTCTGACATCGGGGAAAGTTTCTCCGAGAGTGCGGTCAAAGATTTCATCCGACGCTCCCAAAGCCTTGATTTTCTCACCCCACCCCGACGACGAGTGCATCGTTGGCGGGCTGGCACTGCGGCTGTTGCGTGAATCGAAATGGAATGTCCTCAACGTCGCCGTCACGCTCGGCAGCAAAAGGGAACGGCGGGTGGCGCGACTGCGTGAATTGCGAAACGCCTGTGCTTTTCTGGGATTTGGTTTGATCGTGCCGAGGGAACAAGGTCTGGAGCACATTACTCTTAAATCACGGAAGAAAAATGGTACGCATTGGAAAATGGCGGTTAGAGTCATTGCCGAAATTCTGGCGGTGCAGCGGCCGCGCGCGATTTTTGTTCCGCATGAGAACGACGGGCATCCAGCGCATATTGGCACCCATTTTTTGGTCCGGGACGCGCTTAAAACCCTGCCCGCCGGCTTCCGATGCCATGTGGTCGAAACGGAATTTTGGGCACAAATGATGAAACCGAATTTACTGGTGGAACTGGGCGTCACCGATGCCGCTGATTTGATCGCCGCGCTGGCGTGTCACGCGGGTGAGGTGCGGCGCAATCCCTATCATGCACGGCTGCCGGCGTGGATGGTTGACAATGTGCGGCGCGGTGCGGAACTGGTTGGCCGGACGGGCGGGGTGGCGCCCGATTTTGTGTTCGGCGCAATTTACCGGCTTGGGCAATGGTCGCACGGACGTTTGCTTCCGGTTCAAAGCCGGCAGGGATTTTTCCCGTGTACGACCAAGGCTGGAAAACTTTTTGCATGACAACGACAATCAGGGCTGGACGAACGTTTTGCACCTTTGCCATCCGATGGATTGAATGAAAAAGAAATTGATATGGTTGCCGGGTGTGCTGGCGGTGATTTTTGTCCTGCTGCAATTCACGAACCCAGCACGGACGAACCCGCCGGTCGTTCATGATTTTCTGGCCGCGGAAAACCCGCCGCCCCCCCTGGCCGTCCTGTTCCGCGGAGCGTGTTACGATTGTCATTCCTACGAAACCAAATGGCCGTGGTACAGCCATATCGCGCCGGTGTCGTGGTTGATTGCGAGCGACGTGGCGGGCGGGCGACGGCATTTAAATCTTTCCGACTGGCCGGTGGACGACCCGGAACGCGCCGCAAAAAGGCTGTCGAACGCCAGCGAAGAACTCGGCTACAACGAAATGCCGCCGGCCAAATATCAGTTGATTCATCCGCTGTCCCGCCTCACCGCCGCTGAGCGCCAGCAAATGATTCAATGGCTCGATCAGGAAGCTAAACGCTTGAAAACGGCCGCCGCTGCTGGAAAATAGTTCATGCTTCACAGTGAACTGATTCCCGCCCGCGAGAAAAATTCCCGCCGGCTCATGGTCATGCTGCATGGTTTGGGCGACAGCATTGAAGGCTACCGCTGGCTGCCGGAGTCCATGAACCTGCCGTGGCTGAATTATCTGCTGGTCAACGCCCCCGACGATTATTACGGCGGTTATGCCTGGTTCGATTTAAACGACATCCTGCCTGGTGTGCAGCGTAGCCGGAAACTGCTCTTCGAAGTGCTCGATGATCTGCACACGCGCGATTTTCCCGCCGGGCAGATCACCTTCGGCGGCTTTTCGCAGGGCAGTTTGATGGCCATCGACGTCGGTTTGCGTTATCCGCACCGGTTCGCGGGAATTGTCGGCCTCAGCGGCTGGGTGTGCGAGCCGGAGAATTTGTTGAAGGAAATTCCGCCGGCGGCGCGCCAACAACGGCTGCTGATGACCCACGGCACGGCGGACCCGCTTTTGCCGATTGCCGGGATCCGGCCGCAGATTCCGCTGCTCAAAGCTGCCGGCATCAATGTGGAATGGCGTGAATTTGACAAGGTACACACGATCATTGAGGAGGAACTCGTGTTGGTCCGCGATTTTGTGCGCGCCGGCTATTCTGTTGTGGGGAAGTAGCCGGCGCGCGTGGCTTCAGCGGGGGGACATGAAGGCAGGGATGGCTCCCCGAGCCGTCCAGACGCGTTGGCAGCGCGTCCTTCTCAATGAAAATGCCCATGAGCCGGCGGAGTTAAACTTCCACTTCACGGTGGGCGCCGGGGATCCAGATTTGTTCCGGCCGTGGCTCACCGGTATTTTCCCAATCCATGGCGCGGCTGACGATGTTCCGCATCTGGGCAAACCACCAGCCGGCCCGGGCCTGACGGTTCCGCGCTGCGGGATAACCGCTTCCGTTCGATGGTAATTTGTTGCCGTTGATGCCGAGTTCGAGTTGTTCGTTGTTCATACTTAGCCTTTCATTTTTGATGGCATCCTAGCGGGTGGGGTTGGACAAACGCTGTCCAAGCTAAAAGAAATCCGGGAGTATGTAGATAACGCAAATTTCGGTCGGTTGCCCAGCCAATGTCCAACCTCGTCATGGAAGATGCTTCCATGAATGACAAGAAGCATCCTGAACTTGCGAAATCGAACGTGATCAAGCACATGCCCGAAGTCTTTGGCGATGAAAAAGCTGCTGTTGAGTTCTTTGAGCGGCAACGCTGGGGTAATTCACCCGTATGCCCTCATTGCCAGAGTGCCAGCGTTTACAAGATGACGGGCCGTGCTGGTGGGCGTAATAAACGCTATCTCTGGCGCTGCCGTGCTTGCGGTGAGCAATACACCGTTCGCACCGGCGCGATTTACGAAGATTCCAAGTTACCGTTGCGGCATTGGGCCTATGGGTTCTGGCGCGTTTGCGCCAGCAAGAAGGGCGTGAGCGCGCGGGAGATTGAGCGCAACTGCCAAATTACCCACAAGTCGGCTTTGTTCCTCATGCACCGGATTCGTTTCGCGCTGACGGAAAACCAGGCGAACCGGCAGAAACTGGGCATCACGTCGGGGATCTGCGAAGTGGATGAGACTTTTGTGGGCGGAAAACCACGGTCAGGAGATTCGCGCACCGTTTTGCCCGGTTATCGCAAGAACTCCAACAAAGTTCCGGTTGTCGCAGTGGTGGAACGCAGCGGTCATGTCCGCACCAAGGTCGTGCCGAATGTGACGCAGAACAATGTGGGCCATTTTCTTTTGGAAAACATTGAGAATGGCACCATCGTCAATACCGATCAAAGCCCTGTTTATCACACCATCCTTTATCCGATTACCAAGCATCTCGGGGGCCGGCATGATATTGTGAACCATTCCAAGCAGAAATACACCCAACGCAATGAGGATGGCACCTCCTCTGGCGTGAACTGTGCCGAATCGTTCTTCTCGCTGATCAAACGTGGCCTGCTGGGAACGTTTCATGCCGTAAGCAAGGAACATCTTCACCGTTATTGTGACGAATTCGCTTTTCGCTGGGACACCCGCAAACTCAATGATGGCGAGCGTGTTGTCGAAGCAGTCAAACGCACCGAAGGCAAACGGCTGACTTATGATCAATGCGTGTGCCGAGAGTAAGTTCCCCCTCAATTTGCGTTATCTACATACTCCCGAAGAAATCCGGGAGTATGTACTTCACGCAAATGGCACATATCTGGTTTGACGATCCGGTCCGGATTGTCGATGCTCTGGCAACATGTTTGCGGCTCACAAATGGCTGGTCCTCCCCGTTTCAATTTGCGGCGGATGGCTGGCGGTTATGAGCGGTGCCGCTTCAGTTCCGTTGGCATTCTTAGCCCTCCGATCAGAAGGCTCTCCGAGATACTATTATGCCATTCTGGCTTTCCTGGCTCTTTGGGTATGCGTGGTTCGAATGGGGATGGCAAACTATGCCCTGCTTGAGAAGCAAAAGCCCAAATTCAGCATATCCTGCGGCACCGGCATTCCCGGGTGCGTGATTGACCGGCCTGGGAATAATACCCGCTATTTACGATTACTGGTGAAAACCGATTGTATCACCACCGTTCACAAATGCAGGGGATACCTTGCTAAAATTGAAAAAGGACGTCTGGTGCTGTTTGAGGATGACCGGCGGGATTTGCCATTTGCACCAGCCGAGGCTGAAGATTCTTTGGCAAAGACAATTTTCCCCAACACGCCATATCATTTGGATATTCTGGCCATGGCCGGGGGCAACGTGTACATCTGCATAAAAGGCGGGATGCCGGCATTGAGCAGCGGCGGCAAACCCATTTTTCAGGAATGCGGGGAATATCTGCTGACGGTCGGTGTTTGTGGAGAGAACGTCGCAACTCAATTTGCGAAATTAAAATTTTCCGTCAAAGACAATTGGACGGAAAACACATTGGAAATGGTCTGATCGCTGCCGGGCCGGCCTTCTCTGGGAAGCGCTTTTTGTTCACCGCAGCCAACTGCTACAGCTTCTTAAGAATCTTTCCGAATTCGCCTTCGACCGGTTCGATTTCTATCCGGCCGGTTTCGTGGGTTGCATGTGATTTGGCTTTCTTTTCCACCTTGGGTGTGCTGGTGGTCAGGGCGGGCAGCGCGGGGGCGGCCAGGAGCGATTCAGCCGGTTCGGCGTCAGGCGGTTCCGCCGCCTGGTCCGGGACGAACAAGTTACCCCGGGTTTCCAGCCATTTGGCGTAACGCTGGAACGTCCACATCCCGTGGTCGGCGCCGGTCTCGATGGCCGTGATGACTTTGAAAAATTCGCGGGTGCGGATGAAGTTTTTCACAGCATGCGTCGCCATCAGGATTTCACATTCGGGAACCAGGATATTCAAGTCCTGCCGGAAACGGAGTCGCTGGGAAATGACGGCAACGAGGCAATCGGCCAGTTGTGAGCAGACGGCGCTCTGGATTTCCGCCGGGAACGCCGAGGCGACGCGTTGGATCGCTTCGGCGCAGGACGAGGAATGTACGGTGGCCAGGACAAGATGGCCGGTCTCTGAAGCGCTCAGAGTCAGGCGCATTGTTTCCGGATCGCGCATTTCGCCGACCATGAGCACGTCCGGGTCCTCGCGCAAGGCGTCCAGCAGGGCCTGCTCGAAACTCGGGGTGTCGCGACCGACTTCGCGCTGTCGGATGTAGGCGCGACGCGGGCGAAAAGTATATTCGATGGGGCTCTCGACCGTGACGATATGCCGCGTTTCCGTCAGATTGATTTCCTGGATCAAGGCGGCCAGGGTCGAGGATTTGCCGCTGCCGGTGGGTCCGCAGATCAGAATCAGGCCGTGCGTGTTCTTGACCAGCTTTTTCAGGTCGGGCAGCAGGTTGAGTTTCTCGACGGTTGCCTGAAAGGGGGCGAGCAGGCGGATGGCCAGGCCGACTCCGCGCGACGTTTGCAGTACGTTGATGCGGCAGCGGACGCCGCGGACGGTTTTGGACAGGTCATGTGAACGCCGTTCCAGGAACGCCGGCCATTGGCTTTCGCCGATGAGCGTCCGGGCCATGTCCAGCAGGGTCTTCGGCGGAACCGGTTCGCCCGCCATCCGCAAAGTGCCCCGCACGCGCAAGGCCGCCGGCATTCCGGCCTCCAAATGCAGATCGCTCGCGCCGTTGGCCACCGCCGATTCAATCAATGATTCCAATTCCATGCAATTTGAACCTGTCTAAAGCAACACTTGGGCCAGGGAAAAGTTTTACGATTTGTTGAGGGAATTCTTCCAGGCGGCCACGGCGGCCTTGATTTCCGCAGCACAATTGGCCCGCGGCTTCACAAAGCGAGGCGTGAACCACGGGAACATCCCAATCAAATCCAAAGTGACCAGAATCTGCCCGTCACAATCAGGGCCGGAGCCGATGCCGATGGTTGGAATTGGCAGGACTTTGGTCAATTCTTGTGAGACCGGTGGTGTTACGAGTTCCAAAACAATGGCAAATGCTCCCGCCTCCGCCAGCGCCCGTGCGTCCGCCAGTAACGCCTGATGTTCCGGTTCCTGTTTGCCTTTGACGCGATAACCGCCTTCGTCAATCACGTGTTGTGGCAACATGCCCAGATGTCCGCAAAATGGAATGCCCGCGGACACTATGGCGCGAACCTGGTCGAGAATGTCGCGCCCGCCTTCGGCCTTAACGAATTCCGCGCCGGCGGTGACAAGGCGTTTTGCATTGTTGACCGCGCCTTCCGCCGTCACATAACTTTTGAACGGCAAATCCGCGCCGAATAACGCGTCGGGCTTCGCCCGCGCGGCGGCGCGCACGTGGTGCTCCATTTCGTTCATGGTTACGTGCGTTGTGTCGGGATAACCCAGCACGACCATGCCGAGCGAATCGCCGACGAAAATGATGGGAATGCCGGATTCATCGAGCAGTTTCGCCATCGGATAATCATAAGCCGTCAGCGCGGCAATTTTCTCGCCGCGGCTTTTCATCGCGCGAATTGTTTCGATCGTGATTTTGGAATTCATTGGCCCGGGGTAGGGTCGGCACGCTGCGCCGGCCGGACGCCACAGCGCGGCGCCCTTACCTTTGGAAACTGTTCAACAACTCGTCCGTCGTGGTGGTCGCCGTGCCGACCTTGCCGACGACGATGCCGGCCGCGTGGTTCGCCAGCCTCGCCGCTTCCAGCGGTGAGGCCCCGGCGACAATCCCCAGCGTAAATGTGGCGATGACCGTGTCGCCCGCGCCGGAAACATCGAACACCTCCTGCGCCACGGTCGGGATATGGACCGGCTGCTGCCCGCGCTGGCAAAGCAACATACCCGATTCGCCGAGCGTGACGAGCAGGACGGCCGGGCGGAGTTCGTTGAGCAGGCGTTCGGCGGCGAGCATGAGATTCCTGTCAGCCAGCGGATTGGGACAGCGCGTTTCGTCCGTCAGATTCACCAATTCAAAAGCCTCCTTGCGGTTCGGCGTGATGAGCGAAAGGCCGGCCAGGTTCAAGCGATGAACGGGTTTGGGATCGAAGCTCAACCAGACACCTCGCGCGCGGCAAAGTGCTTTGAGCTCATTGAGCAGCGGCTGGGTAACGACGCCCTTGCCGTAATCGCCAACAATCACG
>DATJYM010000006.1:0-24107 GCA_035499615.1 Candidatus Acidiferrales bacterium
TGTTCTTCTATCCTGCCGGTGAGAACGTTCCCTTTTCCATGGTGCCCAGCGGCTGGATCACCCACTCGCCGCTCTTCAACCAAATCCTGGAACGACATCATCTCCACCCTTACTCACTTTCGCTGGTGGACCGACCGGACGTCTTTTTTCTGATGGAAACGAGATGGCTCGAACCGCTCCGGATATTTTATCATGAGCATTATGGTTTGAATATCCGGTTTGACATGGTCCTGGACACAGATGCCATGCCGCAGTTCAAGGAGTGCCAGCTTCATCTCTATCAGGCGCATGTTATTGGCAACAAAGCACCGCTGGTAACAGTGCCATGATGCATCTCCGGACAATTCAGCATCCTTTCTCCTGGTGCAGGATTTCAATCATTGACCGGGCTGCGGGGCTTTGTACGCTGCTCCAGCGATGGACGTCGAAGTGCCGGGTTTCGACGGGTTGTGAGCAGTTTCACTTGTGGCACCTGATTTGACCGGATCCGTTTTAATGAAGATCATTGATGGGTTTTCCACGATTCTGAGCCTGTCGGCCGGTTATCGACTTTTCCGCCGCATGATTGGAGGGGAATCCGCCTGTAAAACTTATCTGGCTGAGTACGTGAAACCGGTTCCGGGTGAAAAAATCCTCGATATCGGGTGCGGACCGGCGGACGTTTTGAATTACCTGCCGGAAGTCAATTACACGGGACTCGACCTCAGCGCGGACTACATCCGTTCGGCCAAACAACGCTTTGGTTCCCGGGGCCGCTTCCTGTGCGGTGATGTCGGCCTGGTTTCGTTGGAAGCGGAAAGGGGTGAATTCGACCTGGTTCTGGCCATAGGGGTGGTCCACCATTTGAACGATGCGCAGGCGGCCCGGTTGTTTGATTTGGCGCGCCGGCAGTTGCGTCCCGCCGGCCGCCTCTTGACTTATGACGGGTGTTATGTGCCCCGGCAATCACACGTCGCACGTTGGTTGCTGGCAAGAGATCGGGGAAAATTTGTCCGCCGGCGGGAGGAGTACTTGAAACTGGCCACGGCGCATTTCACGGAGGTGGAATCATATCTCCGGCATGACCTGTTGCATGTGCCATATACGCATCTGATTATGCGATGTCGCAAACCGGTTTCTGCGGGAGCCAAGCCTGATCACTCCGCGTCCGGCCGGTAACCGGAGAATTTCACTACCGAAACGTCTTCCAGCGAGTTGACCGGTCCGGGCGCCGGAATTTTTTGGTCCTGTTCCTGTAATGCTTGCGCGAACAGAAGTGTCGCCGCCTGCTGGTTCCACCAATATAAATAATACCCCAGCCACCACCGGGTCGTCAATTTTGCCGGCAGGGGCGGCGGTGGTGCAGGCTTTGACGGCAACACTACGGGACGCGAAATGGGTATGCTCTCCACCAGCCAGACACTGTTGCCACCGCGCAGAGTCCCGGTTATATCACGCATCACCGGAACCATCACGGCCGGGTGGTTCATCTTTTCCATTACCAGATCGTTGCGATGGACCTGGTGCGAGTCAATCGGAGGTACGGTCAACCAACGAGCCTGGCCGTGGTAATACCGATTAAACGTGATTCCCACCCAGGCTTCCTGGACGACGATGAGGTCGCCCGGTGAAGCCGTTTGACTCAGAAAATTGGCGGCCAGGTCCACATTGCTGCGACGGGTGTGCGCTTCTTCCCACGCCGGTTTTGCACTAAAACCCATCATCATCACCATGAACCCAATGCGGAGCAGTCCCCAGGGACGCAGCGCCGGCCAGCTCGTGCCCAATATCCCATCGAGCGCAATGGCGCAAAAAATCAGGATTTCGATGTAATACCACGGTTCCAGGAAGAACCGCAGTCTGAGCAGAAAAACAAAATATCCGGCGATGCCCAAAATCATGCTTGCCATGCAGAACAATGCCAGATCGGCCCGGGCCGCGGGCCTGCTGGCCAGGGCGGTCTCCGGGTTTTGTGCCGCGCGTGCTCGTGCCCGTTGCATTACGACAGCGACGACCAATCCTACCAACAGCAGTTCCATCCAGAACCAGATTTGCGGGCCACCCCCGCCACCGGGGTCGCCGCTGCTCCTGGCTGCCAGGGCATCACCGAGTCCATACCAGAGGGCCGAGGAATGAAAGAACGGCGACCGGATTAATGGCAGGAAAGCCGAGCCTCGATGGATGATGGGCAAATAGATTGCCAGGGATGCGCCGGACACGACACCGATTCCTACCAGTGCCCACAGGGTCCGCCACTGTCGCCGGCGAACGGTCACCATGGCTCCGCCGGCGAGCATCGCGCACAGAAAGATGGCATCATAATAGACACAGTGTGCCAGCAGAAGGCAGGTGAGACCGGCCCAAAGAACACGCGAATTCGAGGGAAACTCCAGCATCCGCCAGATCATTCCGAAACTGAGCACCAGCAAACAACCGGCCAGACCGTAGGCGCGATTCGCCCCGATGATGAAGATGAACGCCGGCAGAGTGCCCAGCAACGCGATGCTCAGGATGGGTGCGCGCCCGCCCATCCAGCGCGAGCACAACCACAGCGAGGCCAGGAAGAACAAACCGACGCACAGTCCCAAAAAGCGAATATCCGTGTCGTTTCCCATCATGCCCGAAAAACTGAACCCGCGCAGCAGCAGCGGCCACAAGGGAGGGAACGATTCAAACGGCATGTTATTCCAGATATCTCCGAACGAGGGCATCTGGGCCAGATTGGCGGTGTTGGTCTCGTCGCGCCAAAGTGGTCCCGCATGCATCGCTGTCAGGACCAGCAACGCTGCCGAGAATGCGGTGCCGATCAGCGCGGCGACAGTTTCCAACCCGGGTTTTGACAGTGGCCTCAACGACATGGGCCTGAGATTGTCCGACTGAACTGTCTGGCGTCAATTACCGACTGGAACATCACCGGTTCAGACCGCCAGAAGCAACCGTTTAATTTCTTTCAAGCGCGCTTGGGCTTCCCTTTTGGTGAGGCGCGGGAATTTTCCACCGAGCGTGATGAAATCGCCCTGGCGCGTGAGCATCAGTTTGTCATCCTTCACTTCGATGGAAGTCACGGATTTTTCGCCGGCCAGAATCTTCAGCTCGGCCACCCCCAACAGCAGCTCCACCGGCGGTGGCAGCGGGCCAAAACGGTCGCGCAGTTCCCGCGGCAACGCTTCGAGCGCCGGCTTGTCCGTGGCCTGCGCGAGTTTGCGGTAAATCTCGATACGATGCTGCGGTTCGGTGACGTAGTCGTGGGGCAAGCCGGCATGGTGGGGCGGGCGGCCTCGCGAGCCGACTGCTGAACCCGACAACGTCACGTCAGCCGCCTCGCCCCGCCTTCCACCTCCGCTCATCGTATTCAAATCCAGGAAATCCAGTTTCACGCTGACTTCGATGCGTGGTTTCACCGGCTCACCCTTCAGCGCGCTGACGCTTTGCTTGAGCAATTGGCAATAGAGTTCGAAGCCGACCGCGGTTATGTGGCCGCTTTGTTCCGCACCGAGCAGATTGCCCGCGCCGCGAATTTCCAGGTCGCGCATGGCGATTTTGAAGCCGCTGCCGAGCGTGGAATATTGGCGGATGGCGCTGATGCGTTTGCGCACATCGGTGAGCAGGCTCACATGGCGCGGCAACAACAGATACGCATAAGCCTGGTGCTTGTAACGCCCGACCCGTCCGCGCAATTGATAAAGGTCGCTCAAGCCGAAACGGTCGGCGCGGTCAATAATGATGGTGTTCGCATTGGGAATATCCAGGCCGCTCTCGATGATGGTCGTGGAGAGCAGCACGTCCGCCTCGCCGTTGACAAATTTCGTCATGACCTCCTCCAGTTCGTCCGCGTCCATCTGGCCGTGGCCGACCACGATGCCGGCGCGGGGCAAAAGCCGTTTCAGGCGGTCGGCCATCGTCTGAATCGTCATCACCCGGTTGTGCAAAAAGAAAACCTGTCCGCCGCGGTTCAATTCGCGCTGAATGGCGTCGCGGATGACGCGTTCGTCGAACTGGGTGACAATGGTTTCGACCGGCAGGCGGTCATGCGGCGGCGTCTGGATGGTGCTCATGTCGCGGGCGCCGGTCAGCGCAAGGTAAAGCGTGCGCGGGATCGGCGTGGCGCTCAGCGTGAGCACGTCCACCAGGGTACGCAACCGCTTGAATTTTTCCTTGTGCAACACACCAAACCGTTGTTCCTCGTCGATCACCACCAGGCCGAGGTCTTTGAAGGTGATGTCGTTTTGAATCAATCGGTGGGTGCCGATGACAATGTCCACCGCGCCACCGGCCAAATCCTTGACCACGCGCTGTTGTGCGCGGCGGGTGCGGAAGCGGGAAAGCAATTCAATGCGGATCGGGTAATCGGCCATTCGCTCGCGGAAGACGTTGAAATGCTGCTGAGCCAGCACAGTCGTCGGCACCAGCACAGCCACCTGTTTGCCATCCATCACCGCCTTGAACGCGGCCCGAATGGCAACCTCGGTCTTGCCGAAGCCGACATCGCCGCAGATCAACCGGTCCATCGGCTTGGGTTTTTCCATGTCGACCTTGGTTTCCTGAATGGCACGCCATTGATCGGGCGTCTCCTCATAAATGAAGGCGCTTTCGAATTCGCGTTGCCAGGGAGCATCGGGTTTGAACGCGTGGCCGGACTGGGTTTCCCGCACGGCCTGGATTTGAAGCAATTCGGCGGCGACATCGCGGACGGCACGTTCGGCCTGTTCCTTGGCTTTTTTCCAACGTGTCCCCCCGAGCGTGTTCAGGGGCGGATGCGCCTTGCCCGCGCCGACGTATTTGCCAACCAGGTGCGCTTCGGTCACAGGCACGTAAAGCTTGGGTGGTTCGTCACCGGGATTGGCCGGCGCATATTCGATCACCAAACATTCGGTGCCGTTTCCGGAAGGGCGCGTCACTCCGTGCGCGCCGTCGTCTGTCCGTGTGCGACCGGCGGGCGGAGGACTGCCCGCCCCAGCCGATTCCGTTCGGGAAGCCGCCGGCAGATTTTTCAGCCCGAGAAACCGGCCGATGCCGTATTGAAGGTGGACGACGAGGTCGCCTTCCTCCAATTCGGTGAAATCGATGTCGAGCGCCGAACGGGTGGCCAGCGCGTGTGGCGATTTCAACCGGCGTGGACGCTGAATTTTATACCGTCCAAAAATTTCGGCGTCGGTGACGACGACGAGTTTGGCTTCCTCGCCAAGGAAACCCCGCGAAAGCGTGCCGTTATGTGTGCACAGTCCACCGTCCACAGCTGTACGGGGCTGCTCGCGCGTCTCGGGTGGTTGGCTGTGGACCGTGGACTGTGGCCTTAGTTCGTTCCAGACTTCCCCAAAGCGTTGCCGCTCGCCCTCGTTGTTGCAGAAGACATGGACCATATAACCCTGGCGAAGCCAGCGATGAAGCTGGTTGAAAAACTCGCGACGCTGGACCTCGGCAATTTGGGGCTCCGGCGCGCGTTCGGCCAATGGGCGGAAGGCGTCGAGCGAGGCGAACAATGGGGCGCCGAGCGCATGGTTGTCGCTCAATTCCATGGACGCGAAACCGCGCCGATTCAGTTCGGTAAAAAAATCCGGCCAGGAGATGAAAAAGGGATCGCCCGCTGGAATTTGCTGCCCGTAGGCTTCGGCCTGAACGGCGAGCAATTCCGGCTCGCACAAAATAAAAATGGTCTCGCGTGGGAGGTGGTTGAGCAGTGTTGATGGTCGTAAGGAACTCGCGGACGAGCCGTCCGCGCTCCGTTTCATGATCCCCAGTTCACCGCCTGGCGGAAGGGTTGCATTTGGTATTTCCTGGCGGGAAATCTGCGTAAACGGGTCGAAGTGACGCAGTGATTCCAATTCATCGCCGAAGAATTCCAGCCGCACGGGCCACGGGCTGGTCAGCGCCCAGACATCCAGGATGCCCCCGCGCAGGGCGATTTCACCTTTCTGTGTGACTTGGGCTTCCGGTTCATAGCCCTGTTCTTCAAGCCATTCAACCAAATCGAGCGGATTGATTTTATCACCGCGACGCAACGCGCGGGTCCGATTCCGAATTTCATCCGGTGGCAGGGTTTTCTGGAGCAGGGCCGTGACGCTGGTCACGACCAGTGCGGAGTGCGGAGTGTGGGGTGCGGAGCAGTCAACGAAGGCGACCAGCGTTTGGAGCCGATCACTGATGATGTCGGCGTGCGGCAGTTTTCCCTCATGAGGGAGGATTTCCCAGGCTGGATAAAAAAGCGGTCGAGAGTCGGGAATTGATGCTCGAGGGCCGGTTTCGCTCGGCGATTTTTGCTCTCGGCTCTCGACCTTCGACCCTCGACTCAAGGAAAGCCATGTTTCAATGTCCTGCTGAAAACTTTCCTGGGTTTTCAGGTCCGGTGCCACGAGGACCAAAGACCGGCCGGGAAAAAGCTTTTGAAGCAGGACGGCGAGAAAGGGGTGTGCCGCCTGGCAGATACCGGCACCTGGCAGCGCTCCGCCATTCTCCAGTCGCCGGGCAATGGATTGCACGGCGGGAGTCTGCGAAATGTCAGCGAACAAATCGCTTGCCGCCGACGCTGTCGCGTGTTGCGCCAAGCGGGAAGAAGGTCGCAGCGGTTCCGCCAGCCGTCAAGCTGTGGAAATTTTCGGTAATGTCGTAATTTGGCAGTAGGGCACCACGTAAGGAGTGCTGCCCCAAACGACTCGTAACCTCGTCGCCTACAAATGAGGACAATGCCAAATTTTCAGGTCGTCCTATTCGGACGCTTTTCGTTGGTAAACCAATATCCCGCGTTGCGGCAGCCCGGGACTATTCGAGATCTCCGGACCCCAAAAATAGTGTGATGCGTTGGGGGGATCCAGGGCGACGACCCCAACCAACGTGAGATTGGTTACGTATGAATGCGACCACCAGTTGAATAATCTTTCGTCCGCTCCAGGGCGTGGAACCCAGGAGGCTGACACCAGGACGGCGATGGTGTATTCCGGCCTGGCCGACTCAATCTGCCGGATCATTTCTTGTTGCATCTGGTCGGCAAACGGTTGCGGTTCCATCAAGGGGTACATGTAGATATAACCGGTCGCCGAATGTCTCCGGGAAAGAAAATAAATTTGCGGTTCCGAGCCAAAGACCACTATTCGCGCGTCGGGTGCCGAATTTGTCCGGATAAAGTCTGAGACGACTTCAGATTCGATAAAGGGGTTTCCAAAATAAATTTTATGTGCAGCCTGCACCGGCGTGCTTTGAAACCAGATTTCCCGATTCGCGAAAACCGTTGCGGCCAGCACCAGCCCGTAAGCCGGGAACGGCCATGACATGGTCTTCGCGGAAGAGGTGCCTGACCACCGGAGTTGATGGACGACAGTTACGGCCCAGGCCGCACAAAGGGCCACCGCGGGGAGCATCAAAAGGAAATAATGCAGTCGGAAATAAAAACCGGGGCAGACGGCCAGAAACGAGAATAAGACAAAGCTCGACATCGGCAGGCGCACATTCCGAAACCGGTCTGGGAGCCAAACCAGACCCAGGCCAGCCGCGGCTAACAGCCACAGGAGGGTCGTGTGCTGCGTGATTTGAGAAAAGCCATGAAAGAAAATTCTGGGCGCCAGCGACAAAGGCACCTCCGAAACATAGGATCCGGCATAACTGATGGTCCAAAACCAAAATTGACCGAACACGCCGGCATGCCACAAAGCCAAACAGGTCAGTAGAAACGGTAAGGCGGCTGCAAAACAAAACACGGCGCAGGGGAGCAGTCGCTCGGCTGCGGGGGCTTTGGATTGGCGCCAGCAATTAACTGCCAAAACTCCCAGTCCCCACGGGCAGAACAAGGCTGCGTGTTGCTTCATGATGACCGCCAGCCCAAACAGGAAACCGCCTGCGGCTGCGTTCTTCCAGTTCAAACTCCGACCGACTGGCCAGAGAAAGCATAAGCCCGCGGTGACAAATAACGCGCAGAAATGGGTGGCATGACCCGCCAGTCCCAGCATCTTGGGAGAGGCCGCGAGCACAGCGTAGCTGGTTGCGGCTACCATGCCGCCTGGTTCGTTGATGAATCGGCGACCAAACCAGTAGAGCATCAACGCGGTGAGCGTGGTGACGCACATTACGCCGAAATGAACGCCCGCCGTGGTCTGCCCGAAAAGTGCCATGATCACCGCGTAGGCTGCGTAGGTTCCCGGAAACTTCATGTTGTATACGAGTTGGTAAGGGGGAATGCCCTGCAACATGAGTTGTCCGGTGTAGGCATATTCACCTTCATCGCGCTCCAGCGCCAATTCCAACAGCCGGAGTCGAATGATGGCGATGAGAATCAGAACGACCAGGGTACACCACCAGGCCCAATGCCTATAAAAAGGGCGGTGAGATTCGGAGGGCGCGGCAAAAGGTCGCGTCATTTGCGGCAATTGAACAAATGAAACCGGATCCTAACAAGCCAATTTACCTCCTGAAATGGTCTGGCCTTCTCGTTATTCTGTTTGACCTGATTTCCCTTCCCCAAGCAACCTTCCTGCGCATGGTCGAAAACATTATTACGCCCAATCCGTGGATGATCCTCCCGTTTGTATTGTTGCTCGGGACCATCGCCCTGGCGCCGTTGTTCGCCCCCGGTTGGTGGCTGCGACATTACCCCAAGGTCGCGCTCGGTCTCGGCGCCGTCACGCTCGGCTATTACCTTTTGGTCCTGGGAGCGTCGGACCGGGTGTGGCATGTCGCGGAAGACTACATCAGCTTCATCCTCCTGGTCGGCTCGCTGTTTGTCGTGTCCAGCGGCATTCACATCAACGTCAAGGGCGAAGCGACACCACTGGCCAATGTGATTTTTCTGCTCGTCGGCGCCGGGCTCGCAAATTTTTTGGGGACAACCGGCGCGGCGATGCTCCTGATTCGGCCCTGGATACGGATGAATCGCTATCGGGTCACAGCGTATCACATTGTTTTTTTTATTTTCCTCGTCGCGAATGTCGGCGGTTGTCTGACGCCAATTGGCGATCCGCCATTGTTTCTCGGTTATTTGCAGGGAATTCCCTTCTGGTGGGTGGCGGAACATTGCTGGCCGATGTGGGCGATCGGTGTTGGCATGCTGCTGGCCATCTTTTATGTGGTGGATCGGCTCAATTTCGTCCGCGCCCCGCGGGAAATCCGCCCAAAGGAAGCCGCGTCCGAAACCTGGAAATTCGAGGGGTTGGGAAACCTGTTTTTCCTGGCTGTCATTCTGGGCGCCGTGTTCATCAACCGGCCGGTCTTTCTGCGCGAGGGCATCATGTTGGCCGCCGCGCTGGGTTCCTGGTTCACCACCGCCAAATCGGTGCATCAGGCGAACCGGTTTGATTTTCACCCGATTCTGGAAGTGGCGATTCTGTTCATCGGCATTTTTGCCACGATGATTCCCGCCCTCGATTGGCTGGATTCGAACGCGCGCTCGTTGCTGGGGGCCCAGCCGGCGCCGGGTGTTTTCTATTTTGGCACCGGCATCTTGTCCGGCCTGCTGGACAACGCGCCGACCTATCTCAGTTTCCTCAGCGCGCTCTTTGGAACCAGTGGCGCGAAGGATATCGGGGAAGTTTTGGACACGAACACATTGAACCTGGTCGCCATCAGTGTCGGCGCCGTCTTTTTTGGCGCGGCGACCTATATCGGCAACGGGCCGAATTTTATGGTCAAGGCCATCGCTGACCGCGAAAAAGTCCGCACGCCGACGTTCCCGGGATTCATCTGGAAATTCACGCTGCCGTTCCTGCTCCCGGTGCTTCTGATCTTGTGGTTGATTTTCTTTCGGGGTTGATTTGAAACATTTTCTTTGCGTCCGGCGCCTTTTTGCGGGAAAATAATGCTGTTCCGCCGTATATGGGAGTGCGCACGCTCTACAACATTCTGTTCACGTTTTTTTTCGTGTTGACCGCACCCTATTATTTTCTGCGGATGTGGCGGCGCGGCAACTGGGTGCCCGGTTTCCCGGAACGTTTTGGGTTTTACAGCCGGAACCTCAAGCAGGCCCTGACCAACCGCCAGGTCATCTGGCTCCATGCCGTCAGCGTGGGCGAAGTGAATCTGTGCACACAATTCATCCGCGCCCTGGAGCCGCGCATGCCCAACATCAAAATCGTCGTATCCACGACCACCACCACCGGCATGGCCCAGTTGCAGCAGCATTTGCCCAGGCACATCAGCAAAATATACTACCCCATCGACCGGCGGAAAGGCGTCGCGCGCGCGTTTGACACCGTCAATCCCGAAGCCATCGTGCTTTTTGAAGCGGAAATCTGGCCGAACTTTCTGTGGCGCGCGCGCGACCTGCGCGTTCCCTTGTTTCTGGCCAACGCCCGGTTGTCCGACCGTTCCTACCGGGGTTACCGGCGGTTCGGGTCTTTGTTTCGCCCGCTCTTCAACTCTTTCGCGGGTGTTTGCGCCCAAAACGAAGCCGATGCCGGACGTTTGCGGGAAATCGGCTGCCGGCCCGAGGCCGTGCGGGTCGTGGGCAATCTGAAATTTGACGCAGCCAGGCTCGACGGTCCCCGCCGGCTCGACGTGCCGGCGTTGCTGCGGCAGATCGGCGTGCCTCCGGAGGCGCCGATTCTGGTGGGCGGCAGCACACACGCGGGCGAAGAAGTTGCCCTGGCGGACATGGCGCAACGGTTGCGGATATTATTTCCCAAACTTTTTCTGGTGCTGGTACCCCGGCACTTTGAGCGCTCCCGGGAGGTGGGACGGCAATTGCGCGAGCGGGGGGTCAAATTCATTTTTCGCGATGAAATCCTCGCCAATTCACGGTTTGCTGAGGGTCAGGCCGAATGTTTGCTGGTGAATACGACCGGCGAGTTGCGGTTTTTCTATGAACATGCGACAGTAGTGTTTGTCGGCAAAAGCCTCACGGCGGTCGGCGGACAGAATCCGATTGAGCCGGGGGCGGTGGGCCGGGCGATGGTGTTTGGGCCGAACATGCAAAATTTCACGGATATTGCGCGGGAATTCGTTTCTCAGAATGCGGCCGTTCAGGCCGCCAATGTGGAAATGTTGGAAGTCTCGATTGCCGAACTGCTCGCCGATCAAACCCGGCGGGAAGAGATGGGACGCAATGCCCTTGAGGTCGTCCGCAAAAATCTGGGGGCGATGGGGCGGACGGTGGACCTGATTCTGGAGAATGTGAAGGGCCGTGGAATTTACATCGTGTCAGGAACATAATTATCGAATGATATCTTGAAGTTTCCCCATTGACGAAGTGGAACGGGGTTTCCATATTTCCACCCCGTTTCCGGTCCGTGAACCGGGAATGTTGAGTACGTATGTCGAAATCGAAGGTTCGTAAATTCGGGACGGGTTCCGCCCGCGAAAAGGGAACGCACCACTCCACCACGGTCGCACCGTCCCTTCTGGATTCGGCCCACGGCAGGTCGCGGAACGGAGCCCTCTCCGCCGTCGCCCCGGCCGATTTTTCGCAAATCACCAAGGAACTGATCCGGCTGGCGCAGGAGCAGGGGCATTTAACCTACAATGATATCAGCGACGCGTTGCCGGACCACGTCACCGAACCGCAACTGGATGAAGTTTTCGGCAAGCTGCGCAGCCTGGAAATCGAAATTGTGGATCAGGCGGAGGTGGATCGCGTTAAGAGCGCCGAGATCGAGGAGGAGGAGACCAACCGGCTGGATTCGCTCGACGATCCGGTGCGGATGTATCTGAAGCAGATGGGCCAGGTGGCGTTGCTGACGCGCCAGCAGGAGGTCGAAATTTCCAAGCGAATAGAAGCGGCGGAAAACGAAGTCCGCAAAATCATTTACAGTCTCGGCTTTGCCGGCAAGGAACATATTGCGCTGGCAGAAAAACTGCTGGCGGAGCCGCCCCGCGAGCGTTTCGACCGCGTCATTTTGGACAAGAAGGTGGACACGCGTAATACACACCTTCGCGTCCTGCGCCGGCTCGACGCCCGGATTCACGAAATCGACCAGGAGGTGGACCAAAAATACATTGTTTGGCGGGATGCCCGCACCTCGGTTCAGCGCCGCCGCGCCCAGACGGTGTTTAAGCGCGCTGACCAGAAATTACAGGCTGTATTCCCGAAATTTTCCTGCAAATACAAAGTCATCGAGGAAATGGCTCTGGTGGCGGAAAACATCCACGACAAGCTGCAATACAGCCTGCATGCCCTGGCGGAAGCGGAGGCGCAGCGTGAATCCTCCGCCCAGCAGCATCTCGTCGAAGCCGAGCGCCACAAGATCAAGGCCCTGGAGGAATTTGTCCGGATGCCTTATCCGGATTACCTCAAAACCTTCGACCGGTTGCGGGAATTCTCCACCCGGGCACTTCAGGCCAAGACCGAGATGGTCGAAGCCAACCTCCGCCTGGTCATCTCTATTGCCAAAAAATATACCAATCGCGGGCTGTCGTTTCTTGATTTGATCCAGGAGGGAAACATGGGCTTGATGAAGGCGGTCGAAAAATTCGAGTACCGCCGCGGTTACAAATTTTCCACGTACGCCACCTGGTGGATCCGCCAGGCCATCACCCGCAGCATCGCCGATCAGGCGCGCACCATCCGCATTCCGGTGCACATGATCGAGATTATCAACAAACTGATGCGTTCGCAGAAGCGATTGCTTCAGGATTTTGGCCGCGAGCCCACGCCGGAAGAGCTCGCCGAGGACATGCAAATACCCGTGGAACGGGTTCGCGCGCTGTTGAAGATGTCGCAGCAGCCCATTTCCCTGCAATCGCCGGTCGGCGACACCGAGGATGCCAATTTTGGGGATTTCATTGAGGACAAAGGCGCCGATAATCCGCTTGACATCACCAGTTTCAGCCTGCTCAAGGACCGGTTGGGCGACGTGTTGTGCAGCCTGACCGAACGCGAGCGGAAGGTTTTGGAATTGCGTTTTGGTCTGGGCGACGGTTGTGCGCGCACCCTGGAGGAGGTCGGCCTGCAGTTCCGGGTCACCCGCGAGCGCATCCGGCAAATCGAAGCCAAGGCGCTTCGCAAAATGCGCCATCCCACGCGCATCCGCCAGTTGCACGGTTTTCTCGAAATCGAGGATTTGGAATTGAACCGGAAAGCCGACTGAATTTCTTCAAGGTACGGAAGGCCGCAGGGGGCCGGATCGAGTCTGAATCACCACCGTGTTTGGAGTCAAACCTTCCGAGCGCGCGGTCAATTTGATTTCGCCCCCCGTTTTGGAGGATTGCACGATGACCTGCGCCAGGCCGTTAAACACGCTGCGTTTCCATTGGGGCAGTTCCGGCTTTTCCCCCAGCCGCAAGGTCACGCCCTTGTTGATGCCCCCGGGACCATCCCAGTTTGCCACCGCAACGGCAATGACATTTTCGCCGGGGTGGAGAAGATGCTTCACGTCAAAGGCCGGCGACGATTTCCAATCGTGGGATTCCCCGACCTTCTGGCCGTTGACATAAACCCAGCCGTCATCATCGATCATCCCAAAACACAGTTCCACACTTTCGGCATCCAGTTCCTGTCCGGTGACTTGAATTTTTGTGCGGAAAACGCCCTGGCTGCGGCCTTCCAACGGCCCGGTGGGCGATTGCGGATCTGCCTTGGCCCAGCCTGAATCGTCGACGTCAGTTTTTTCCTCCGGCAAATCCGGCTTATATACGTTTGTTACCTGCTCCCACCGCCAGCCGTCGTTGATGGCGACCGTCCGGCTCGGCCACGTTGGCAAATAAACGTCCGGCTCATGACAGCTGGGGTCGCCATTGCCGACCCCCAGAATTTTTCCGGGACCGTCCAGATCAAAATCCACCAGATTGGTCGCCACCGGCACAATGCGGTTTTGCGCGTCGCGGACGGAAACCGTGATGACGCTGACGTCCTCGCCGTCGGCGTTGAGAGTTTTGCGATCCGGTTCCAATTGCACCGCGGCGGGCGCACCGGAGGTTTCGATTTTCGTTGTGGCGATCAGTTTGCTGTCGGCATCGTAACCTTGGGCCGAAAGCGTGCCGGGTTCGTATTTTACCATCCATTCCAGGTGCGAATTGGGTTTCATCGTTTTCCGACCAAGACTCTGGCCGTTCAAAAACAACTCGACCTCTTTGCAATTGCTGAAACACCACACGCTGATGTTCCGGCCTTCCAGGCCGGGCCAGTTCCAGTGCGGCAACAAGTGCAATACCGGTCGGTCCGTCCACCAGGCCTGGTAGTAGTAGAAAAGGTCCTTGGGGAAACCGCACATGTCCATGACGCCAAAGTGCGAATTGATGCATGGCCAGCCGTATGGCGTCGGCTCGCCGCGATAATCAAATCCCGTCCAAATGAACCCGCCCGACAGCCACGGACGCTCCGCAAAATAACTCCACCAGCGTTCGGCCGTGTTGGACCAGGGTTGTTCATTCAAGTCATAGGAACTGACGTAACCGCGCGTGGCGTCGTTGGTGTAAATACCGCGCGTGCTCACGGTGCTGGCCTGTTCGGTGCCGACCTCAGGTTGGGCCGGATGTTCCCGATGGTAATTGTCCATGTCGCGCCCGACGTGATAATTCCAGCCGCGCACTTCAATAACGGAATTGATATTGCCCTCATAGTCGTCACCGACCGGCGCGGCATAAGTGATGGGCCGCGTCGGGTCGAGTTGCCGGAGCAATGTCTGCATGGTCGCGGCGACGCGTTTGCCGGCGGGCGTGTCCTGCACCGTGAACTCCTCGTTGGCGATGCTCCAGATCGCCACGCTGGGATGGTTCCGGTCGCGCTCGATCTGCCCCTCGAACTGCGCCAGGTTCGCCGCGTCGCTGCCCAGCAGCCGGTTTTCATCCATCACCAGCATGCCGAGGTGGTCGCAGGCCTCAAGCAGTTCGGGGGTCGGCGCGTTGTGCGAGGTGCGGATGGCGTTGCAGCCCATCTCCTTCAGTTTCTCGACGCGAAAATATTGCAGCCGGTCCGGCAATGCCGAACCTACTCCCGCCATGTCCTGGTGATTACAGGTGCCTTTCAACTCATAAGGCTTGCCGTTCAGCAGAAATCCCTTGTCGGGATCGAACGCTACCGTCCGGATGCCGAACTCGGTCTCTTTTTGGTCAACTATTTTGCCATCCACTGCAATCGTGGTGATGAGTTTGTAGAGTTTGGGGCTTTCCGGAGACCAAAGCTCCGGCGAGTCAATTTCTGTTGCCAAAGCGACAATCGGCTCCGAACTTGCCGCGATGGAATTGTCGAACGTCTTCAGGGATTTTCCTTCGGGAGAAACAATTTGGCAATTTACTTTGGTGGCTGAGGTGACATTGGTTGAAGCCGACAGAGCAGTTTCAACCAGGATCGTTGCCGGGCCTTCGGGAATGTTGTTTTTGAAAACGCTGTATACAAAAATCCCGTACGGCGCGATGGCCACCGGCGAAGTTTTGACCAGCCAGACATGGCGATAAATCCCCGCGCCTTCGTAGAACCAGCCTTCAAATTGCGACGCATCCACCTTCACCGCGACGATGTTTTTGCCGTCATAATTCGCCACGTCGGTGATGTCATAACGAAAGCTGTCGTAGCCGCTGTTGTGATGGCCGACGAACCAGCCGTTCACAAACACGTCGCAGTCGCGATACACGCCGTCGAATTCCAGCCACAGCCGCTTGCCGGTGTCGGTCTCCCACAGATCGAAAGTGCGCCGGTACCAGGCCACGCTGTTTTGGGGAAAGCCCGGACCCACCGGCTTGAACCCGTGGCCACTGTCGGCCGTACTGTCAAAGGGCAATTCCACGACCCAATCATGCGGCAGGTTCACCGGGCGCCAGCTCGCGTCACTGAACGACGTGCTGGCCGGACCGCTGCCGGTGCCGGCTTTGGACAGGTTTTGGGCGAAACCCCATTCATTGCCCAGATGAAATTTCCAGCCGAAATCCAACAAGAGACGCTCGTGCGGAGATGGCATTTCGGAGGCAGCCAGGTTCATAGTGAAAACGGCGGGTGAAACGAGCAGGAGCAAACGGAAAGCGAGAGCGGTTACATTCATGTGGGCGCAAGTTAAGAATTGAAGCCACAAAGGCAAAGCCAAAAACTGTCGTGAAAATTCATGGCATCGCTGGTAGGGCGGGCAGTCCTCTGCCGGCCTACGGTGGGGCGAGCGTGCTCGGGAGCCGAAGCACCTTTTGCCAACGACCTTCCGGCTCGTCAGTGGCCTCGCCCCACCAACGCACTTGGCGGCGCGCACGGACTCCGATTAATCGCGAGCAGGCTGACGCGAACTGCCACCGCACATTGGTTTCGCGCCCTTAACGACAGCAAGGCCGAATGATTCGAAGCTTCAAAGATGAAGTTTCAGCAAGCCCACTTCCAGTGCCAACGCCTCCTGCACGTTGGTATGGAGCAGGCGTTGCGTCTGTTCCAGTGTTTGCAGATTTTCCAGCGCCTGGCCCGGTGAGATTCGTTTGGCCACGGCTTCCGCCCCGGTTATTTGCGGGAAACCCAGAAGATCCCTGCCAATCGACAGGCTATGCAACCACACGTCCCGCAACCACCATTGCACCAGCAACAGCAAATCCGCCCGCTGCCGCCGGTATTCCGCTTCGATGGCGGCGGCCAGTTCGTCCTCCCATCGTTCGCGCAGATCTTTTTCCACGTCGTCATAACGTTGCAGCGGGGAACGTGCCGTGAGCGCCTCGTCCACCGCCGCGCGGATTTCACCCAGTTTCTGGAGCAGCGCGTCGAGCAGACGATAACGGCCCAACAGGCTTTTCTGTTCGTCCACGGCCAGCGCGCCGAACCTGGCCAGCCATTCGGCCTGGGTTTCATCGGGCGGGAGAAAGCCTTCCGCGGAGAAATTCAGGCGCAGGCAGCGGGACAGGATGGTTTCCAGAATCCGCTGGGGTTCGGTGGAAAGCAGAATCAAAACAGATTTGGCCGGCGGCTCCTCCAAAGTCTTCAAAAAGGCGTTGGCGGCCTGCGGATTCAGACGGTCCGCGGCCGCAATAATGGCGACCTTGTATTCGGCTTCGGTCGGTTTTAGCTGGATCTCGCGCATCAATCCCCGCGTTTGTTCCACGGTGACGACCCGCGACTTTGATTCCGGTCGCGCCCAATGCACGTCCGTGTGCGTTTCGTGGTCGATTTTCCGGCAACTCAAACATTCGTCGCAGCAATCGGTCGCCACGCCGCCGGTTTTGACCGGCTGCCGGCAATTCAGCGTTTTGGCCAGGGTGCGGGCGAATGTTTCCAGTTCCTCCAGCCGGTGGCCGCTGAAAAGGTAGGCATGGCCCAGCCGTCCGCGCGCCAGCGAGCGCTGCAGAAACTGCACGCCCGGTATTTGTTTGGGAAAAGTTTTGAACGCCATGCTGCCGGTTTATTTGGCCCAATTATCGGTTTCCCGCAAGTCCCTTCGGCAGGTCATCGCGATTGACGATCCAGGGACTGCTCAACATTTCGGTGACATTCGAATTCCGCGCCAGGCTCCATTTGGCGTTCCAACTCATGAAGAACACCGATTGGGGGAAATTCGACTGCACCCCGTGAAGGAATTGCAGGTAATCGTAATCGCCCGGCGGGTTGCTCGGTCCGTGCGGGCCAAATTCCGTAAAACCGAACGGTTTCGGCAGCCGCGCGACTTCGCTGTACCCGAAAATATGATTGGTATCCACGTAATCGGTATAGGCGTCGAGGCCGACTAAATCCACATATCGATCACCAGGATAATACACCACCGTGTTGGTGCCGTGATTCGGCGCATAGACCCAAAGCAAATTATCCAGACCCTTGGTCTTCGTGAAATAATCAAACATCTGGCGCCAGAGCTTTTTGAAGGTTTCCGGGTCCTTGCCGTCCCACCAGAACCAGTTGCCGTTCATTTCGTGGAAGGGGCGCCACAAAACCACGACGCCGTGGCTCTGGAGTTCCTGCAGACCGGCGGCCACCAGGTCGAGTTCATGCATCCAACGCGCATGTATGTCCGTGCCGGAATCCAGCAGCGTGTTGAGATCGACGTCCTTGTCGCGCAACCCGCCAAAGGCGCTGTTGGTCGCCCGGGCGGGATTGTAAAGATGCGTGCTCACGGTTACCAGGCCACCCTCCGTCCAATACTCGAGGGCCGCCCGGTTCGGGGCTTCCGGAGAGACTCCTCCGCGGCCGGCGTAATCCACGCCCAGAATGGCCGGCCAATGCCCGGTCCGGTCATGGATGTCGGTCAGCAAGTTGAGATTGGCCCGGTCTCCAAAATTGGAAAACTGTCCGGACAACAGGCGTTTGTCGGAGCGTGCTTCGAGACTTTGAAAATACTTGAGCACGGCCCGGGCCCGGACGTTGGCCTGGGGATTGGCCGGCGCTTGTGGCGTGCGACAGCCGGAAGCGAACGCCGCCACGAGTATAACCCAGCATAGGTTTTTCATAATTTATCCCGTCTAATGATTTCAATGCGAATATCGTGACCGGCCATTGGGTTGAATGGTGCCGATGGAAAAAGTCCAGGCCAAACAAAAACGCGCCGCCGCCGCGACCGCCACCCGATGACCGCTTCCGTCGGACCGGTTAATCCGCCACGACCTCGGACACTTCCTCAAATCCGTTGAAACAGCCGTTTGTTGGGTTGACGATCGGGTGATAAAGGATGATATGTGTTTTCGGCGGCGGGTTGCCTGGGGTGGCAGTCATTCCTGTTGCCTTCAATATTGTGGTCAACTCCCCGGCCAGCGTATTTGCCACCGACGAATTATCCCCCTTGTCAGCAATCTGGGTCAGCTTCCAGCCGTTTTCAAGATTGAAGCTGAAATCGGCCTTGGCCAGAAAATTGTGCGTCGTCAGCCGGTAGGGTTTCTGATAGTTCGGCAGCCAGAGCGGCGTGACGGTGATATTCGGTTTGCCGGTCGAACCGGTGGAGTCCGTCACGATGGTCGCCGAGAAATATAATTCCGGCTGATAGAAAATGTATCCTTCGGGGAGGGAGTTGGTTTTGCCCCAGTTGTTGAGTGAGCTCGCGGAGATGGGCTGAATATCATACCAGGCGCAGCCGCCGGTCAACGCTGCGACCACGGAAACAAAGAACAATGTTCTTTTCATGGCCCGACAATGTTGACGGGCAGGAAATTTGTCAATGGAACAAAAACCGGTTTTCCGCAGCGTGATCAACCGCACACTTTGCGATAAAGCGCTTCGTATTGCGGCACGATAACCCCGGCGGAAAACCGTTCGCGCGCCCGGCGTTGCGCGGCCTGACCCATCATTGCCCTCCGCCCCGGTTCCCGAATCAGACCCTCGATGGCCCGGGCCAGGGTGTCCGGATTGTCGGACGACACCAATAGCCCGCTCACCGTGTCTTCCACCACTTCGGGAATTCCACCCGCACGCCGGGCAACGCTCGGGCAGCCGAAACACATGGCCTCCAGTATGCTCAGACAAAAGCTTTCCGTCTCGGACGTGAATAATCCCAGATCGGCGGCCTGCAGATAATCTTCGATTTCGTTCACTTTTTCACGTACGATGACGCGGTCTGCCAATCCCAACCGCCTTACGTCGCCGGCGTACGGTGCGAAATCGCCGCCGGCCAGCACCACGAGTTTGAACGCATCCCGCGGGCGGACGCGAGCGACTGATTCGAGCAGGAGGTCAATCCGCTTCACCGGCCGGACGTTTGAGGAGTGAAGAATCATCGCCTCGTTGTCCGCCAGGCCAAGTTCACGACGAACTTCCACGCGCGAACGGCGCGGTGGACGCGGCACAAAAAAATTGTAAATCACTTCCAAGGGTCGAGTGAATCCCAACACGCGCTGGGTTTCCTGTTTCAAGAATTCAGACACGACGGTGACCGCATTGGAGCAGGTGAGTGCGTGATGGATGGCCGGGCCGTAGCCCGGATCGCTGCCCAGCAACGTGGTGTCAGTGCCGTGCAACGTCGTCACCACGCGCGGTCGCTGTTCCGGCGGGAGCATGGATTGGGCAAGGATTGCGGCCGTGGCATGGGGCACAGCGTAATGAACGTGCAATACATCCAGCCGATGATCGCGGCTGACCTCGGCCATCCGCACCGAAAGCGGCAGGGTATAGTCCGGATACTTGAACAATTGATATTCATTGATGACCACCGGGTGGAAGTGCAGCCGCGGGACGTCGGTTGGCAGGCGGAACGGTCGTTCGTAGCTGAAAAAATGAACTTCATGTCCACGTCGCGCCAGTTCCTCGCCCAGCGCGGTGGCGAGAATTCCGCTCCCGCCCACCGAAGGATAACAGGCGATGCCGATTTTCATCTTCCCTCGTCCTCGTTTCTCGTCCTCGTCTTCGTCCTCGATTTTGCTCGTTCGATTATGAGGCCGAGGACGACGAGGGGGAGGATTGGGGCGTTCATCGATAGTTGAAACTAAAACTGCCGGGCGCCGCGGGCCGCACCCGCGAGTGAATCCAACACCAGCGGGTCCTGCGGAAACAAGGCCACGGCGTGACTGACGCCGGCCCGCAGCCCGTGCACCCTGGCCCGCGCCAGTTGCAGTTCCACATAATTCCGGGCGGAAACCTGCGTCGCGTGCGCGTTCATTGCGGTGGTCCAGACTTTTAAAATGTCCGGCGTGGAAACATCAAACAGAACCGGCGTAATGTCGGTTGGCTCGGCTTCGGGGGTTACCGCGTAATAAAACAGTTGTTCAATGGTGTGGGGCGACAACTTGCGCAGTTCCTTGATGCCGCCATAACGGGCCAGCCGGCAGGCATCACGCACCAGTTTTCCCAGCCGCGAATGATCGGGATGCTGATTTTCCACAAGGCTGGGCGCCAGGACAATTCCGGGTCGCACGCGGCGGATGATGTCTGCCAGCTTGAAGGCATGGGCGGTGCGAACCGCAAGATGCGCGTCGCCCTCCAGTTCGACGAATTCGAGCCTGGCCCCCAGGAGCGCCGCCGACCGGTTCGCCTCGATCACCCGTTGTGCCGGGGTGCCGTGCGACCCGGCCTCGCCCCGTGAGCAAATAACAAAATGAACTGTGCGCCCGGTCCGGGCCTCCTTTGCGATGACACCGCCGCACCCGAATTCGATATCGTCGGGATGTGCCCCAAAGCAAAGCAACGGCGTGGATTCAGGGCGTGATTTCGGTGTAGGCTTCATCGGGACGCTCAATGGTTTCACGATTCACAAAGGTGATTTCCGGCGTTTCTTCCCGGTGAAGATAGGCCGTTTCGCCCGGGCCGGCAACGTAATGCGTGCAGTGCACCACCGACTGCATCCAACGCAACCGGGAATCACGAGTCGGGCTGACTTGTTCCCGGCCGAACGCGGTCGCCGGCCACGTCACGTAGGAATCCCCGCCCTCATGCAGTTGGAACGAACCATCCTGAAATCGGGCCCGGACAACTTCGCCTTCCAGGGGAACGTCCACGAAAAATTCCGGCACGTCGCACGCGACGCGGCGCACCGCCGGGTCACTCGACCGCACCACGCGGACGCCGGCCAGCAGCCCCAGGCCACGATACATCTCGAGGCAGAAATCGGCGACGGTGGCAACCGAAGCTTTTTTGAAGAGGCTGATTTGCGGACCCCCGACGTAATTTGGCAATTGGAGCGCCGTTTTGTCCTGCCAGCCGGCGGGAATGCGTTTCAAGTATTGCGGCGAGAATTTCCGTTGCAGCCGGTTGGCGAAGGCAAAATTGAGTTTGGCCGGTTCCTGGGTCTGGCGATGGCGCAGAATGGTCTGGGTTTCGCGCGGGTCATGGTCGCTGTCGTGGCAGAACAAAATGATTTCGCCGCCCATTTCCGATTGGAGTCGCCGGGCTGTCCGGATTTTGGCCACGAAGTACCGTTTCGGGAAGAACCCACACGGTTGCTGGCCGAAGCAAATGACAGGAGCGGTGCTCATGAGACAGGCAACGCCGACGCTGGTTTGTTGGTTGTACCCAGTACCGCCTGCAAAAACAGGCTTAACAACACACAGGCGGCGCAACCGATGAAGTTGTACCAGAGATACGAAAAATCGAGTCGCGGGAACCGGTAATGCAGAAAGTACACGACAAGCACCAGCATCTGGGCTGACAACCCACCCCAGAATATGGCGGTGCCGCCGACGTGCTTGAGAAAGAAGGCCACGATAAACAAAGCGAGCACGACGGGGTAAAAAACCGAGCCGACGATGTTGACGGCTTGTATCAGGTTCTCCACGAGGTTTGCGTAGAGAGCGAAGGCGATGGCCACCAGACCCCAGAACAAGGTGAACCATTTGGAAGCGGCGACGAAATGGGCGTCGCTGGCTTCTCGTTTCACCAGGTGCCGGTAGAAATCCACCGTGGTGGTCGAGCCGAGCGCGTTCAATTCGGCGGCTTTTGACTGGAGCGCGGCGGCAAAGAACGCCGCGATCAGCAGCCCGATCAAACCATGCGGCAGGTGATCTAAAACGAACGTGACGAAGACATAATCAGCGTCGTTGCTGGTCACCCCGGGATCCTCTTTCTGGATTACGCTCCGGGCTTCGTCCCGCACGGCATCGACCTGTCCCAGCGCCGCCAGGGCCTGCGTTCGCCCCACGGCCTCGGCTTCCTGATTGCCGGCGTGTTTGGCGTCGAGCCATTGGTGAATCGATTGTTCCTTCTGGGCGTAAGCCGTGTTGAATTCCTGTTGCAGCGCCTGAAGCTTCCCATCGGAATCATGCCGGACGGCCTGTTGCCAGGCGGCCTGGTTAAAAAAGACCGGCGGCTGCTCGAATTGATAGAAGACAAACACCATAACGCCGAGCAGCAGGATGAAGAATTGCATGGGAATCTTGAGCACGGCATTGAACATCAACCCCAGCCGGCTTTCGCGCAGGGACGAGCCGGAAAGGTAACGCTGCACCTGCGATTGGTCGGTGCCGAAATAGGACAGCGACAGAAAAAATCCGCCGAGCAAACCGGTCCAGAATGTGTAACGGCGGTGGAGGTCGGTGGAAAAGCTCACGGCATCCAGTTTATTGAAGCCGCCCGCCAGGGTAAACGCGTCGCCGGGGCTGGTCGGCAGTTTCAGCAACAGGATGACGAAAGCCGCCACCATGCCGCTGAAAATGACGGCCATTTGCCATTTCTGCGTCAGGGTTACCGCCTGGCTGCCGCCCGTCACGGTATAAATGGTTACCAGCAGTCCGCTCAGGATGATGGTGAAGTCGAGCCGCCAGCCGAGCACGGTGGAGAGGATGATGGCCGGGGCGTATATCGTGATGCCGGCGGCCAAGCCGCGCGACACGAGAAAGAGAGCAGCTCCAAGCAGACGCGTCTTGGCATCAAACCGGTGTCCGAGATATTCGTAGGCGGTATAAACATTCAGCCGCCGGTAAATCGGCAGGAACACGGCAGCAATCAGGATCAGCGCCAGCGGCATTCCGAAATAATTCTGCACGAAATCCAGCCCGCTTTCGTATCCCTGGCCGGGCGTGGAAATGAATGTAATGGCGCTGGCTTGTGTGGCCGCGACCGAAATGCCGATGGTGAGCCAGCCGACCTTCTCGTCGCCGCGCAAATAGTGGTCCAGATTCCGGTGCCGGCGCGTATGCCAGGCGCCATAAGCGGCAATGGCCAGCATGCTGCCGATCAGGACGACTAAATCGAGGACGTTCATGAAAAACTCATCGACAGCGCAAGCAGCAGCAGCACCCACAGGACGAAGCAGCCAAAGACAAAAAGATAAACGCCGCGCCAGGTGCGCAGGGCCGGCAGACCGGTCAATTCATCCCTGCCGGCTGGTGGCGCGTCGACCGATGCGGGATTGCCCTCGGAAGATTTCATTTCCCGAGGGAAACCAGATTGGCAAACAAGCGGTAAGCGCCGGGCACTCCATCCGGAAGTTGCCGGAAAAATACCAGACCCGTATAAACGAAATAACCCTTGCCGTACTGGGCAACGAGCAATCCACCATTGAGCGGCGCCTCGCCGGGATCGCTACACGCGAGAATCGCCGTGAAGTGATTGTCCCATTGGTCGGGATAATAAATCCCGCGTTCCTGAATCCAGCCGTCGAAGTCGGTGCCGGTGATTTTGTTGGGTCGGTTCAGCACCGGATGGTCAGGCGCGAGAAATGTCACCGGCGCGGTTTCGTCGGTCACGCGATCGTTTGAAAGGTGCAGGCTATAGGGCGCGAGCTGGTCGGTTTTCAAATCGCGTCCGGGCCGGTTGTATTGCTCGATGACGTTGCCGCCGCCGTGGACAAAGCCGAACAAAGCCGGCAGATGGGAAACAAGATCGGTCCGAACGTTGAATGCCCGCACGCCGATGACCACGGCGTCAAAATCCTTCAAACGATTTGTTGTCAGATCGTCTCCGG
>DATJYM010000007.1:0-3656 GCA_035499615.1 Candidatus Acidiferrales bacterium
ATCGCGCGTTACGGCCTGACCGTCGGCGATGTGCAGGACGTGCTCTCGGTCGCCCTGGGCGGGATGCCGCTAACAACGACAGTGGAAGGCCTGCAACGCTACACGGTGAACCTCCGTTACGACCGGGATTTCCGTTCCGACCTGGACTCACTCAAGCGGGATATCGTCATTCCGACGCCGACTGGCGCGCAGATTCCGCTTGGCGAACTCGCCCGCATCCGGGTTGTAGATGCGCCAATGGAAATCAAAACCGAAGGCGCGGTGCCCAATGACTGGGTGTATGTGGATATTCGCGACGTGGATGTTGGCACCTATGTCCAGAACGCCATGCACACCGTGAACGCTGCCATCGCCGCCGGTCAAATCCAATTGCCGCCCGGCTACAACCTCTTCTGGAGCGGCCAGTACGAATACATGTTGCGCGCCAAGGAACGCCTGCTGATGGTCGTGCCGCTGACCCTGCTCATCATCACCCTGATCATTTACCTGAACACGCGATCGTTGCTCAAAACCGCGATCGTCCTGCTGGCCGTGCCGTTCTCGCTCGTCGGCGCCTTCTGGACCCTCTACCTCCTCCATTATAATTTGAGCGTGGCGGTCTGGATCGGCATCATCGCACTGGCTGGGCTCGACGCCGAGACCGGGGTGGTGATGTTGCTTTATCTCGACCTCGCCTATGAAGAATGGAAGCAAAAGGGCCTCATGCGCAACCCGTCCGATTTACACGGCGCGATCTACCACGGGGCCGTGAAACGGTTGCGCCCAAAAATCATGACCGCCTGCGTCATCATTGCCGGCCTGGCGCCGATTCTATGGAGCCACGGTACGGGCGCGGACGTGATGAAACGCATCGCCGCGCCGATGGTGGGCGGGGTCATCACCTCCACGATCAGCGTGTTGGTGATTTATCCGGCAATCTATTTTTTGTGGCGGTTGCGTGACTACAACAAATCCAATACACGCCGCAATTCCGCATCCGTGTTGTAATAGTGAGGCGAAAGCCGGATATAATTTTTCCCGGCACGGTCCGTCCTCATTGAGGCAACCACGCCCGCGTCTGCCAACTTTCTGTCCAGCGCCACCAGGTCCTTGCCCGGCTGGAAAAACGAAACAATACCGCCGGCGTTTTCCGGTTTCGCTTCTGCGTTCAAAACCGTGAAACCTTTGGATTGCAAGGCGGGCACGAGCCAGGTGCGTTTGCGCAATAATTCGCCGGCGATATTTTCCACGCCGATTTCCAAAGCCAGTTCCATCGCGGCCATCAGGCCGGCCAACCCCACTAGATTGTGCGTGCCGGCTTCGTACTTTGTTGCGCCGTTCCGGAAGACGATTTTTTCCTGGGCGACAAAATTCGGGTTTTGGACGTTGTGCCAGCCATAAATCGGCGGGTTTAAACGGTCCTGGACTTCACGTCGAACATAAAGCACGCCGGCGCCACATGGGCCGAGCAGCCACTTATGCGCGTCGGCCGCCAGAAAATCCACATATTCCACCGTCGTGGAGAACGCTCCCAACGTTTGAATGGCGTCGAGGCAAAAAAGAATCCCCCGCTCGCGCAGGAATTTTCCAATGACGGAATGCTCGAGGCGATGGCCGCTGATAAAATGACAAGAGGCGAGCGCGACGAGCCGCGTATTTTCGTCCACCTGCCCCACCACGTCCCTGGGATGGATCACCCCGAGGCCACGCGTGTTGAGCAGGCGGACTTCGACGCCCTGGTCAGCAAGTGCCATCCAGGGATAAACGTTCGACGGATAATCATCGTGGTAAATCAGAATGTTGCCGCCCTTGCGAATATTCAGCCCGGCGGCCACAAAGCTCAGGGCCAGCGACGTCGGCCCGACGAACGCGATTTCTTCCGGCTGACAGTGGAGAAGTTGCGCCGCCAGTTTGCGCCCCTCGTTCAATCGGCTGGGAAAAACCAGCGCTTCCTGGTCGTCGGTCGTGCCCCGCTGCGCGCCATCGGCAATGGCCTGCGCCACGCGCCGGGGCAAGGGGCAGACACCGGCGTGCGCCAGGAAGATTTTGCCACGTGCGACGGGAAACTCCCGCCGTCGCAGCTCTTCGTTGGCGAACAATTCAGTCAACGTCATGGGACAAGATTAATGCGGGATACCCGGGTTCACCAAACGGAATTAAAAACCTTGCAGGATTTTTGACAAGTCGCTGTGCGGACCGTAGAGACCCATATAAAACTGGATGATCTGCCAGGCAATGATCAATACGACCAACAAGTAAACCGATCGGGTTGTCAATTGGGCGAAGTTCTGAAGCTTGCGCGCGCCGTCATCGCCGTAGAGTCGATGCAGGTTGCGGAGTGATTCATCCAGCTTGCCGCTGATTTCGCCGCTGGCATAAAGATTGGCAAACGTTTCCGGGAACAGCCGGCAGGCACGTACCGCTTCGGACGGCATCTGGCCGGCGATGACGTCGGGTTTCCACGCGGCAACGGCCCGACGCAAGGCAGGTGAGCCGCTGGCGGCAGCGGCCAGGTCCCAGGATTCAAAAATGTTCACTCCGGCGTTGACGAGCGCTTCGAGGGCCGCGGCGAGCCGGGACAAGGCAAGATAACGCCGCGCCGTGCCTAAAAGGGGGACCGCGCGCAGAACGGATTCAAACCTCGAGCGCCAATTTTCACCATGCTTGCCTTGGGCGACGTAAACCAGCAGGACCGCCGCGCCATAAAGCGGGGAGAGGATCAGAGCGGCTCTGGCAAAAAGCCAGGGCAGGCTGGCGGCGAATTGCGAGTGCGCGAACGGCAACACGATCAAAAAAATCAAGGCAGCAAAATGAATCAGGGCCACCGGATAAATGAGCTGCGAAATGACCTGCTTCATGAGGCGGGCACGGTCATTGTAATAGTTGGCGAGCATATGGAAACAGGCGTCGAGCCTCCCGCTCTTCTCCCCGGCCCCGATCAATGCCTGATCGAATGCCGGCAACCAGTCGAGGTGGCGCAAGGCATCCGTCACCGTTGCGCCCAAAGCGAGCTCATCCAACAGCCGTTGCAACGGCTCGCGCCAGGAACGGGAGGGAGGGCTGCGTTTGATCTGTTCCAAGGCGGGGATGACGCCGATGCCCGCGGACGTCAACTGGGCGAGTTGATGAAACAATTCGGCCCGTAAATCCAACTGCCGGGGCGTGACGATGAATGCCATACGCCCGCGCGGGGCTCAGGCCGCGACGCGGTCGAGACTGGCCTTGAAATCGCGCTTGCTGCGCGCGCCGACAATCTGGTCGGCCACCTGCCCGTTTTGGAAAACGAGCAAAGTGGGAATGGCCCGGACGCCATATTCGGCGGCGAGTGATTGTTGCTCATCCACGTTGACCTTGCCCACCTTCACCTTGCCATCGTATTCGTCGGCGAGTTCATCCAGCAACGGCGCGATCATTTTACAAGGACCGCACCATTCGGCCCAGAAATCCACAAGCACCGGGGCTGGTGATTGCAAAACTTGCTGGGCAAAGTTTTCCTGCGTCAGCGTGACAATGAGAGGAGAGGCCATACGTCAAAACAAGTTCAGGGTTAAAACAACTTCTGAAAACTTCAAGTGGTCGGGATCAGCATCAGCCAGATCACGGTGGCCAGGGCAAACACCCCGGCCAAAGCAGCGACGACAATGAGCATCCGGTCCAATCCGCTCAGCGCCGGGACC
>DATJYM010000008.1:0-5611 GCA_035499615.1 Candidatus Acidiferrales bacterium
AGATAATCGCCCGCGTCAGTACCCGTGGCGCGGCTGCCAATATAACCGTAATTGAACACGTTGCCGTCGCAGAGCATCACGGAATAATAACGCTCCTTTTCCACTGCCGGCACCGAGATCACGACCGGTTCCGCTCGCAGATCCAGCCAGAGCAGCGAATACGGCGTGTCACTGTTGGGCGTGACAATGGCAGTGTCCCGGTACGTAAACACGCGATGTTCGTTGTAGATCGTGTTGAAAGGCGCTTTGTATTGGCCCGAGTTCTTGTCCACGCAATATTCATACATGACCGCGTAGTTCATCACAATGGGCAGGCCGTAGATAAAACCCTGCTCGGCGATGGCTTTGGTTTCCTCGATGCCGGGCGCGTTTTTCTCCGCCTTCTCTGCCTGCGCGACGGCGTCGTTCCTGGTGGCGCAACCGGTGATGAGGGTCAGGGCGATGGCACCGGCCAACCCGCAGCGGTAAAGTAACTTTTGCGTCGATTTCATGGTTAATTCATTTGCGTTGGGGCAATTCATCATTTCGGGAAAAGGAAAGTGATGGTGAAGCGCAATCCCCAATCCGGTCCGCCGGCCGGCCTCTCCGCATAGTAACGATAGCCGAACTGGAAAGCAACGGGCTTGCCTCCGATTTTCACCAACTGCGTGACCATGGCGTTCAGGGGCACCGTCCACTGGTGATTCTGCCAATCGTAAGTGGACTCGGTATTCAACATCAGGGTTGTGTAAGTTTTCGTGGTGTAACCGAAGAACGGCTGGAGGAAGGTGGAATTGACGTTCTGCGGTCCCCAACCGGCGAAGGACCAGATGTGGTTGGCTAGAACGCCGTAGGTAAAACCGTGGTCCTGCCGAAGCGCCACAAGGGTCGGGCCCGCACCCCATTTGCCGGCCCCCAGCGCGCTGTCGGTCGCGGTGGGATAATACATCACCGGCCCGGCGCCCAGAATCCAGCCGCCGACCGGGTTCTTGGGCGACAGGAAGAAGCTCTGCGTCGTGTCGCCCAAACCGGAATGACTTTCCCGGGCGCTGGCCGGGGCCAGCGGATTGTCGTCCAGCGCTCCCTGATAAATGACCGGCAGGATGGTGCGGATGATGACGTTCCAATCCTGGCCGATGGAAACCGGAATGACCGGCTGGATGTTGGCGGTGTATTTCATCGCGTCAGCTGGGCCCAGACCGAAGTCCCAGTTGTTCTGGATCGGCACGCTGATGAGGTCGGCAACGGGGTTGTTGAGTTTCTTGGCCAGATCGGCCTCCTCATCCGGCGCGGCAGTCCCCGTGCCGGATGCGCCGGAGGCAGAAACTTCGTTGGTCGTGAGGGTGGACGAGCCATCCAGTACCGGCTTGTTCTGGGCGTGTACGGTTGACACCGTGAGCATCCAGGTAAAGGCGAGTGCGAAAGCCCGCCCTCCGTGGCAGAGCCACTGCCGAGGGTGGACGAGCAGGTTTCGTCGGTGCCTGGTCTTCACAGTTATCGTTTTGCGGTTTGGAACATTGTTTGTTTCTGCCGGTGAATTCGCGGGCCGGTCCGTGCCGGCCCGGCCCGCGTGGTTCACAAACGAATGGGCTTACTCGCTGGTTTTGTTGTTGCGCCCCGCTGCTTCGAGTTGCTTGATGTCCTCGGGTGTCAACTGTGGGCGATCAATCTTGATCGTCAGCTTATCCAGCTTCGCCGTGAGCGGGAACGGTACCTGGTAATCCTCGTCGCACACGGAGGTGCCGGTGTCCGAGCCAATGTCGAAGGTTTCATCCCATTGCAGAATGAGCGGGATGGTGTGCTCCATCTTTTGTGTGGCGACAACCTTGCCGTCCACGAGGAGCGTGCCGGTGCCGCTACGGCCGATGCCGCTCATGTTGTTGAACGCGAGCGTGCCCGGGCCAAGGCCGTCATATTTGAAGTCGAACTCGACGGTGTGCTTGCCGGGCGTCAACGCATCCGGGCCTTCCCAGCGCGGGCGCATGTAGTCCACCAGGTTCCAGAGGAACACCGGATTGCCCTTGAGGAGGTAGAAGCCATAACCGCCAAAGCGTCCGCCGGAAGTCAGAATCACGCCTTCGGCGCCGCCTTCCGGAACCTCAATATCCGCTGTAATCGTGTACGAGCAATTCACCAGCAGCGGCGAGTCGCCCTGCGGAATACCGGTGATTGGCTGCGTATAGACAAACTCACTCCGGCCGGCGGTGATGTTCGGACGCGGTTGAACCAGGCGCGTTGCCACGGAAGCGTCCAACGGCAGCACTTGATATTTTTTCGCTTCCTCGGCAAATAATTTCTTCATTTCTTCCAGTTTGGCCGGATATTGTGCGGCCACGTCGTGGTCCTGCGTCCAGTCCTTGGTCAGATCGTAGAGTTCCCAGGTAACGTTGTTGTAGGGATCCTGATTGACCGGGCCGGAGACGTCCCATGGCGGACGGATAACCTTGGTGCTGGCAATCCAGCCGTCGTGATAAATGGCGTGGTCGCCCATCATCTCAAAATACTGTGTGTGATGCCGCGACGGCGCATCGGCATTTTCCTTGGGGAAAGTGTACGCGAAACTCACGCCTTCCATCGGGCTTTGCTTGATGCCGTCCACCATTTCGGGCGGTTGAATGCCGCAGCTTTCGAGGATGGTCGGCACCACGTCAATCATGTGGGCGAACTGCCAGCGGATGCCGCCCGCGTCGGTGATGTGGCCGGGCCAAGCCACGCACATGCCCTGCCGCGTGCCGCCGAAGTGCGAGGCGATCTGCTTGGTCCAGGAGAACGGCGTATCAAACGCCCAGGTCCAGGGCACGGCCATGTGGTTGTAGGTCTTGTCCGTGCCCCAGACATCATAGAACATTTTCAGCTGCTCCTCGACGGTCGGATTGACGCCGTTGAACATGCCCACCTCGTTCGGCGTACCGATCAAGGTGCCTTCGGCGCTGCTGCCATTGTCGCCGCTGATATAGATGATGAGCGTGTTGTCCAGCTTGCCCATATCCTCGACCGCCTGGATAACGCGGCCAATCTCATGGTCAGTGTAGGCCAGATAGGCGGCATAGACCTCGACCTGCCGGATGAACAGCTTCTTCTCGTCTGCCGAGAGCGAGTCCCATTCCGGCAACAGACCGTCCGGCCATGGCGTCATCTTCGCGTCCTGCGGAATCACGCCGAGCCGTTTCTGGTTGGCGTAGATCTGGTCGCGCAACGCGTTCCAGCCGTGGTCGAAGAGGTGCATGGCGTGAATCTTGTCCACCCATTCCTGCGTGGGATGATGTGGCGCGTGCGTGCCGCCGGGGACGTAATAACAGAAGAACGGCTTGCTCGGGTCAATCGCGTTGAGTTGGTTCAGCCAGGCAATCGCGTCGTCCGCCATGGCCGTGGTGAGATTCCAACCCGGATGGCCGAGGTAGGGATAAATTGCGGTGGTGTTGCGGAACAGATTCGGTTCCCACTGGCTCGTGTCACCACCGACGAAACCGTAGAAATACTCGAAGCCCATGCCGATAGGCCATTGGTCAAATGGCCCAGCTTGGCTCGCCTGGAACGTGGGCGTGTTGTGGTCCTTGCCAAACCAAGAGGTGGCATAACCGTTGTCCAGCAGGATGCGGCCGATGGTCGCCTTGTCCTTCGGGATGATGCTGTTGTATCCTGGGAAACCCGTGGACTGTTCCGAGACCACGCCGAAGCCGGCGGAATGATGATTGCGCCCGGTAATCAGCGCGGCGCGCGTGGGCGAACAAAGCGCAGTGGAATGGAATTGCGTGTAGCGCAAGCCCATCTGCGCGATACGGTCGAGCGCAGGGGTGGGGATGACACCGCCAAAGGTGCTCGGTGCGCCGAAGCCGACGTCGTCGGTCATAATGAGCAAAATATTGGGCGCCTCTTTGGGCGGGACTACGCGCGGCGCCCACCACGCTTTGGATTGCGCAGCGTTCTCCTTGATCACGCCGCCGAATTGTGGGTCGGGCGCGGGTAATTGCTGGCCGGTGATGGTGGTCGTCGCGCTGGGCGAACCCGGCTCACCAGTGGTTTGGATAGTAGCGCTGGCGGAAGGCGCCGTGGCGCAGGAGGTCAAACCGAGCGCCGCCGTGGCGGACAACGCAGTCAGACCGTATTTCAGCAGATTGCTTCGTTTCATGATTTTCCTTTCGGTTTAACTTCCATATTTGATCTCAATTGCTGGAGTTCCCGCCGGCGAAACCCGGGCTCCATCGCAACCACCGGAACTCGTTGGCTGGGAAATTTTATCCCGGTTCATCCGTTCGTCATTCGACGCTTTTTGTCCAAGGACAACCGCTTTTTGCCTCGCTAAATTTTCTGCCCGGCCCCTTGGCCTCAGGGCTGCAAATCGCCGGGATTGAATCACGCAACTGGAATCCGTAACAAATGCCGGCAGCAGTTGGCTATTGGACTTTGGGCCAATAGCAAGGCGACGAACGGTAATCAGTTGATGGCGAGGTTGGGTGGTGAGACTGTGTTTTGCGTCCCTCATTTTGGGTCAGAGTCGACGGTAAGTTTAATTTTGGGTTTTGGAAGATTGTGCCAACATCCAGCGCTGCAGGCAGGCGATGCACCAGACGGCCATGAAGGCATGGAAAGCGACTGCCGGCCACAGAACGACTCCCACAGCCTGGGTGCCGATGCCAGCCACGGCGAGAATGACCACAGCCGCCGCGTTATACAGCAGCATGGCCACGGTCAATCCCCGTGCGGCCTGGCTCGGCTCGTTACCGTGTGCCAGCCAGCAAGCCGCGCCCAGCGTGAACAACGCCGCTCCCGCCAACCGGCCGAGGGCCACGGCGGCGGGCGTACCGAGCGGCGAACCAAACAGCAGCTTCACCGCGAGCGACGGAACCGACAGCAACGCCGCGCCTGCGCCCACTTCAATGATGGCTGTCACCCTCAGTAGCATTTTCATGGTTGAAGATTTCCAGACGTTGAACAACCGCTTCTCCGGCGACTGCTGCAAATCGCAGACGCCCTTTTGGTCATGCCCTCGGAATAGTGCCAAAAGCAGGCCGCGGACGGATATTGGACCTTAGGGCAATAAGCGCGAGGGGAGGTCGTCAGTAATCGGTGCTCAAGGCGAGTGGTCAAAAGCAACGACTGATTACTGACCACGGCTCCCAGAACTGCGTTCCCACCGCAGCCCCTGGTTCAAATTTGGAAAAGGGTTGGCCGACAAGGACACCGCGCTCAAATCTGCGGGACCGGCATCGGCCCAAGAATATCCGTCGCACCTTTTCCTTCCCCATCACGCGCACCAGTTCGTGCATCGTGCAATACATGATAATCAGCACGAACAACAGAATCTGGATGGCCCAAAAGTGCGGCCACACCATTTCCGCCAGTAATTTTTTGTTACCGGCCACCAGGCCGCCGGCCTGTCGCGAGAAATCAACCAGATGTTCCAGATAATGAATGAACGTGGATACCAGCAGGTAGATCAAAGTCTTCCAGGCGACGTTGTAAATCAGCGGGTATTCAGGAAAACGGTTGATCAACGGCAGCAGGTCCGCAATCAGCACGGCCTTGCCCAGAATGAGAGCGGCGACGGCAATCGAAATCGAGGTCAGTGGCGAAACCCCGGTTCCCTTGAGCATCAACACGTGAACGAATGCCACGATGTGCAGGGCGATGA
>DATJYM010000009.1:0-6874 GCA_035499615.1 Candidatus Acidiferrales bacterium
GAAGGAAAGTGGGAAGTCGAGAACCACGGTATCGCGCCGGACTACGATGTGGCCATGGATCCCAAACTCGTTCGCGATGGGCATGATCCCCAACTGGAAAAGGCCGTCGAGGTGGTTTTGGAACAACTCAAGAAGAACCCACCCAAGGAGTATCCGCGGCCACCCTATCCGAATTACCACCAACAACTGCCGCGGATTCAGTGAGTTCAAGATTTCGGATGGCAAGTTTTCGATGTTGTTCAAGAGGTTCTGCAAGTCGCCGATGATTCAATTTGGCGACCACTTATCAGCGAAGGTGTAATCGGAGCGAAGACTGGTGGGCGCTGAGGGATTCGAACCCCCGACCTGCTCGGTGTAAACGAGACGCGCTAGCCACTGCGCCAAGCGCCCGACCAGGGGAATGTTAGCCAAATCCCAGCCGGACAACAAGCTCAGGCATTACGGATTGCTTAGCCGAAAGAATAAATTTCCCGTTGGCGACGTGAGGCTCAATGAGTTTGTGCCATTGGAATTCGACCAACTGCTGTTGAGTGTCCAGCCATTGGTGTTTGCCAGACTGCCGTTCTGGTGCAACGTCCAGCCGGACACGGCCTGCCAGTATATCGTCACGGTGTTGCCGGAATGGCTGATGTACAGCGTGGGCGCGCCCGGCGTTTGCAGGACAGAAATCAGCGCCCAGAATCCACCGGTGAGCTGGTAATCGCCGCCGGTCAGCGGCCCGCCGGCATCGTGCTGGCCGATGGTGCCGCTGACGGAATACACGCCGCCCGTGCTCGTGCCGCCGCCACCGGCGATTTTATACCAATTGATCGAATAACTCTGAGCGCCAGCCGCGGCCGGAAGCACAAGCGCTGCGACGACCAGAATGAGCTTGAAGCGGTTCTTTACCAACGCTTTCATTTGTTCCAGGGTTGTTGCATTTGCAGGATCACTGGCCGATTGTTGAAGGACCATACACGGAATTAATGGTCATGGGTTTTGAAATCGTGTACGGCACCGATTGATGCCCCGTGCTGGGCTGGGTGCTGGCATTAATCGCGATGGTTCCACCCGTCGCGACCGCGCTTACTCCTGAAGGCAGGGTGCTGTAAGGGAACTGGTAAGTGCCGAATTGGAAAGGGCCGCCGTAGTTGAAATTAACCCACACCGGTCCATAAAACGTGACCGAATCCGAAGCGATGCCGTTGGCAACGACCTGAAGAGAGTAAGTCGCTGGGCCATTGAAGATGATGGAAGGCACGGCGCATTCGGCGGTGACGATTTGTCCGCCGGTCTGCACGCCGGTGCTGCTCCGATTGTAAGTGCGGCCATAATAGACATTGCTGCTGCCATCGGTGAAGCGAACGATTGGGTAATCGCTGGCGTCTTGCCCCTCGTCGCCGAAGGCAGTACCTTCAGAGATACCATTAAATAGGGTACCAGTGAGATGAAGACTGCCATCGGTGTTCCACCCTGCCTTGGAAATGGCGGGCTTGCCGGAAGCGAGCGGCGAGAGGTCGGGCTGGTACACAAATAGTTGGTTTCGAGAGTAGGTACAACAGAGAATGGTTCCGTCAGGTAGATCGAGGAAGGAGAATTGATTGGACGGGATATTGTTGGAGGAGCCGATGGCCGAGTTGCCCGGGCTGCTGGTGGCCGTAAACGAGCCGGTGGCGCCGACGGAATAATCGTATTCATAAAACCATGTGGGCGCCGGGCTTCCTCCGTCCGCCGCCGAAGGGCCGACGGCGCAAAGAACCTTGCCGTTGAACATCATAGCCCCGGGGGCATCCGCCGTAACCCGGCCGGCAGGGATATCCGGGCCTGCGGCCCAGCTTCCCGGATGGGTGCCGCCGGAAGGTGAGGCGGTGTACAAAGCGGTGTGTCCCGTGCCGCCCAGGAAAAACGCACGGCCATCCGGCAGCAAAAAGCCTGGTCCCATCTCGCCGCTGCTGTAGATGCCAACAGGAACCGTGGCATCGGCAACCCACTGTCCGAGGGAGGGAACGTAGCGTTCCGACGTCGTGGCATTGTCGTCAATTGTCAGAATGCTATTGTCGGGCATCTTCACCCAACTGGCTTCGTTCTGATAGGCTATATTCGTGGTGGGATAAGACCAGCTATTGGCCGTCGGCGAATAGATGACGGTGATGAACGCCGGATGTGGTACCCAACTGACAGGGGAGATCATCACGGTGTCGTCGGGCAGAAGGACGGTTTCACAGTCTGAAAAGCCGACGCTGGCGGGGGGCAGCACGGTCCAAATATTCGCGACGGGGTCGTAGATTTCGGCCGTGGCCCCGTTGCCGTCATTTTCGTCTCCCACCATCATCGCGCGCCCGTCCTGCAGAACCAGCTTGCCATAGGCATTACGCGCATAATGCATGGAGGCAAGCTGCGTCCAAGTGCCATTGACATAACTACCGTGAATATCGGGCGTCAATTTCCACCAGTTGGTCTCGCCGTTGTTGGCATCCTGCCCCATAACGGAGCCGTCAGTCAGGAGCAGCATTTGCTCGATATATACCCCTGAAGGTTCGTTAATCACCCCGGTCCAACTCCCGACTGCCCAGACCTTATCAGGAATCCACAGTCCCCACGCGGCCAGCATCATTCCGCTCCATTTCAGCAGAACGGGAAGCTTAGATTTCATTGTCTTCATGGCTCGCTGCCAGGTTCGGATGATCGAATTACTGCAAGGTCACCAGCACGAGCACCATGCCTTCGCCTTGGCTCAAGCCTGTCATGGCCTTGCCCAAAATCGCCCCAGATGCTCGGGCATGATCGGTAACTTTCATCGCGTGACCAGGCAGTGAGGAAGTCGTGAGCAAATCGCCGGGATGAATCGCGCCATTCGAGGCATCCGCCAGCACGTAAACCCGGCCGGTGAGGGCAACGTTCTTGCCTCCTTCAAGTATGCCCTGTTGTTGCATTTGAATGCCTGGACTGATCCCGTTGGCCCCGCTGACCACTCCCGCGACGCGGGCGTCGTAAGCCTGATCGCTCACTTTCAAATGTCCGGGATTCTGATCGTCAATCACCACCACCGCACCCTGCGGAACTTCGTTATTATCGGTGGAGGTAATCTTAAAAGGCTCTGCCAAGTCCGCGCCGCCCTCGATGGTGATGGAACTGCAGTAGAAATGCATGTAGGCGCCGTCCGCTGTGTTGTAGGCGGCGACCGCGGTTACGCCGGACTTTTGACTGCCGATTTGGACGTCGTTTCCGAAGCCATCATCACCAATGTAAGCATAAACGGGGGTCAACCCGTTAACGACCAGGTACTCGCCCCGCATGGTCAGGGATGCGGTGGAAAGATTGTTGCTCACCCAGACATTGCCGTTGTAATCCCAGGTCAATGACACCTCGTCCGGCAGAACAGTCCCCAACCCTCCGCCGTCATATCCCCAGAGGAACGGACCACCTGAGCCACCGCCGAATGGTTGTCCGGCAACAGAAGCACGGTTGGCAAGGCCGTCACTATAGCCATTCAGATTCAACTGATCCACGTTCACGCCGGGTGTGCCGGTGTGGAAATAGGCACCGCCAGTCGCCAGAACATCGAAGCAATTGGCTCCCGTGCCGTTGAAAGGGTTCTGGGACCCGTCACTCCAGACAAAGTTGCCACTGTAAGACGTTTGGGCGTACTGACCAGCGGCCAAGCTGCCCTCGCCGTTGGCGACGTTCCGGTAGCCCCCAGGCACAACGGCGTCTTGACCGTTAATGCCGATGGTGTTGTAGGCGCCGCCACCGATGAAGCTGCTGGAAGCCTGGTTTGTGTTCTCGAATCCGCCGGCAATCACGGAGTCGCTCCCGGTGGCGATGTTACCGTAACCACCGCCAATGGAATTTCCTGAACTGGTCCCTCCAACCGTATTATTGAATGACCCGCCAACGACGTTGACCTCCCCGAAACCATTGGGGTCAGGCACGAGCAGCAGCCCGCGGCTGCCGGCCACGTGCAATTCCAGCGGTTGATTGTCGGTCGTGCCGAGGAAATTCACGCCGGCGGACGTGCCGCCGTTTCCGGTGGTTTTCCAAAAGCCGTTGGCGTTCAAACCGCCCAGCGTGGCCGCGTTGACACCGGTCAGCCCACTGCCGTTGCCGTCGAAGATATTACCGGCATTGTTCAGCGTAAGGGAACTGCCGTACGTGCCGCTGAGGTTTCCAGTCGGAATCGTGCCCGCCAGCCCGGCCGCGTTGGCACCTTCGGCGTAGATGGCATACGGCGTGGGCGTTAGTTGCTGGCGTCCCGACAAGGCAGTAAACGAAGCGGCCGCGTTGGTTCTCACGCCAATTTGCAGCCAATAAGCCGTGCCGTTGAAGATGCCCGCGCCAAAATCCATCGTGGCCACGAACAGGCCGTTGGTGACAAAGACGCCGTTCGTTTGGATGGTGCTGCCAGCCTGGCTGCCGCCACTGCTGGCGTTGTAAAGCGCAAAGGTGAAGTCATAGAGGCCATGGGCCGGGCCGTTGGTGGAGAGAAGCTGGCCCTGATAGGTGAACGCCGTGCCTTGGGCGAAGGCCGAATCAAGACGGGTGAAACTGCAAACGAGCACAAAGATCAATACTCCAATTTTAATTTTCATATTTGTCCTTCTTTTGGGCCAACCGGGTTTATCAGCCTAAAAAAGACTCCCTCCCAACGGGCCCACTGGCCTCTGATTTGGAACCAATCGGGTAAAAATAAATTGGACGAACTGTCCAACCGTTAATCTATTGAATCCAAAAACTTCCGGCCTGTCAAGCAAAATTTATAAATACTATCAGTTACACTAAAAATATGGCGGGGGAGGATGCAGTCCTGGCTAATGGAGACGTTCTCACAGAGCCCTTCAAAGGGCGGGTTCAGTCGCTGTTTAGCTGTTCTGGTCGCTCAGTGGATGAAGTCCGTGCCGCTCGGTGCCTCATTCAAAAGACATGTTCTCGCTGATGGTCATTCCTCTCCTGGAAAAATATTGGAGATTTCGGGGGCAATTGAGCCCAGGAAAACCGGGTCTTGGTGTCGACAAGATGCGCCGGCCAATGCGCCAAGCGCCCAACCGCAGTCATTTTACAAAGCCAACCCGGGATAACAAGTTCCACTCTCGTAAAAAAGAGTGGAGCACTATGTGGGCCCTCTCGCGGAACCAAAACCGCCCTTGGGTGGAATCTGCGTGAACAGCGTGCGAATCGCCGAAGGCCGCGAGCCGGTGTTGAGAACTGGATTGGAATTAAATGAAAACGGTATTGCCGCCGGCGCGGGGATATGGAACGTTTGTCAGACAGCCGTGAGCGAGTTCAAATATGCCTGTCCGGTATGCGGCCAGCACATCAAATGCGATTCGTCGCAGGCGGGCACGCAAATGGAATGCCCGACGTGTTTCCAGAAAATCACCGTGCCCCAGGCTCCCACGACGGACGATCCGAAATTCATCATCAAGGGAAGAAAGGCCGGCGAACGTCCCGTTCCGTCGACGCCAGTGGATTCGAGGGCGCCAAACCCGCCGGCGAAAAATGTGTTGTTGCCCGGAATCGCCGTTGTCATGTTGCTTTGCGCGGCGGTGGCAGCGGCGTTTGTGTTTCGCGGAATGATTTTCGCATCCGCTCCAACCGGAACCAACGCCGTCAATCAAGCCTTTTACTCCGGCACTCCTTCCGATTCGGTGTCAAGCAACTCTGCAGAGACTGTGTTTGGCTACCGCGTTGACACCAACGAAGTAGTGTTCGTGTTTGAGCCTGCGGCGTTTGGCGTGCAAATTGCCGCCGATGCCCGGGTGTACGTGGCGGGCGATTTCAACCAGTGGCTGGGGGCGGGTGAGGGCATAATCCAGAACCCGTCGTCCGCCTGGCAAATGCAGCGCGTGGCGGGCAACCGCTATGAACTGCACAAGAAGCTGGCTGACTTCCAGCAACGTCCGCGATGGGAGTTCAAATTCGTTGTCAACCTCAGCCAATGGATCGATGTTCCCGGCACGGCCTCGAATCGAACAACCGGCGAGCCGGTGAACTTGACGCTGAACATTGCGGGAACGTCAGGCCAGCCCTCGAACTGAGGATTCGGAGTCCGGCACCCGGTCAACCCGTCCAGGGTTACTCTTTCCTTTTGTGAATAATAACCTCTTTGCCTCCGGATCGAGGACGATGGCGAAATGACAAACCGGCGTCTCATCAGTTTCAGGTTGAAATGGCACTGTTGCGGCGCCCTGTGAGCGCGGTTCTGGTTATCCATCGGCGGTCACAGACCGCCGCTACCACCGGCCAACGAATAGTGCAGTTTCAAGCCACATGTCCTCTCAGTAATCCATCGGCGAAGGCTTGTGCCCCTCTTCTGAAGCCGCGCAACCTTCAACTCCAAATCTGAAACCTCGAAAGCCAGCAGCGCGCCCTGAACCGGCACGTCTTTCTGAAACGGCGATTTGCCGTGGCGAAGCTTCGTCGGTCATCTTCAGCGGGGCCAGTTTATAGGCCGGCTAAATTTGGCTAATAAATAATAAAAAATAATAAAACACTTGACAACAATTAGACGTGGTGCTCCGGTTGTAACGGCAGCAGTGTAAGCCGAAATTCGGCGGTGGTATCCGGCTTTTTCTCCAAGCGTCGTTATGACGGGTCGGCAAGAATTCGAGCACGGATCACTTGCGGCCTTGGCTCTATCCGGCAAGTGGTCTGGTTCCATATCCCATCCCCGTTCATTTTGCTGTCATCAAGGCGCCGGCGTTTCCATGCCGGCAGTTCAATCGCCGGCCCGACCAGCCAACTCGAAAGGAGTTCCCATGAAAACGCAATGCACCATTCCATTCCAACGGTCAGCAGCGATGAAGATCCGGGACTTAATAATGGTTTTGCCGTGCCTGTTTTTCGCTCTATTGACCACGACTCAGGCTCAGGGTCTGCGGTTCATTGCTTGCAGCCG
>DATJYM010000010.1:0-3361 GCA_035499615.1 Candidatus Acidiferrales bacterium
ACAATCTCGTGCCGCCGACTCAGTGACCCGGCGCGGGGAAATGCGGCTGCCAGGGCGCGAAGAACTGGACAAACCGGATGGAACTGACATTGAAAACTTGTGGTCCAGCAGGACTTTTTTGCATTTTTGCCGCTGACATGAAACCCGGAATCTCGCGCTTCCCGGCATGAGAGCTTTTCTCCATCTCCGGATGCTGGCGCTGGCTATGGCTGGAATGCTTGCCGTCTGCCCGCGCGCTGGCGCACAGGTGGGATTCGGCCTATCCGTCAGCAACTCGGCGAATTCCATCCTGGTGAGCAATTCAATTACCTACACCATCAACGTAACCAACTTCACCGGTCAACAGGTGGACGCCCAGGTGACCAATCTGCTGTCCGGCCCATTCCAGTTTGTCAGCGCCAGCCCGGGTTCTTACACGAACTATAGCAATGTCGTGGTGTTCGATCTGAATCCGTTCTATAACAACGCGAGCGCGCTGTTGACTCTGACCGTTCAGCCAACCGCGGCCGGCTCATTCGCGAATTTGGTCACGGTCAGCGGCATTACCGGGACCGGACCCAGTACGGTAGCCACAAATGTGGTCGTCCAAGTCACCAATGTGGTGATTCAGGCCGATCTGGGTGTGGCGATCATCGGTCCCGCGCAGGCCGTCATCACCAACGATTGGATGACTTACGAAGTGACCGCGACCAACCTCGGACCGGATGCCGCGCCGATTATTCTTTTGACCAATACCTTGCCGGACGGTGTGGGACTGTTGGGCGTTTCGCCAACAAATCAAATTTACTCGGTTTCCGGCAGCAATTTAATTTTCAACCTGGGTACGCTGGTAAGTGGCGACGGCTTAACCCTGCAATTTACGGTGCAACCCACTAACGCGGGGGTCCTGACGTTCTCCACGTCCATCGGCGCAGCCGGCGTGCTCGATGCCAACCTCGCCAACAATTCCGCCGCCACAAATATCAACGTCATCGGCTATCTTTCTGGCCTGCTCGTCGCCGTCACCAATTCTGCACAGACCGTCAATCCGCAAAACGGGCTGGAGGAACAGTCCATTTTACTGACAAACGCCGGCACCAATGACGTCCCTGCCGCGCGAGTCGTCGTGACCGGTCTGACCAACCGCCTGTTCAACGCTGTCGGCACGAATGATGGCAACCCGTTCGTGTACTACAGCGCCAGCCTGGCCGCCGGCCAAAGTGTGAATCTGCTGCTGCAATATGCGCCCCGGATCGCCTTTCCTTTTACCAATGGCCAGTTGCAGGCCTTCGCGGTGCCGCCGCCCGACTGGACCCCGCCGCCGGTTTCGGGGGTAAGCACCAATCTCAACATCACGCGCATCGTCCGGCTGTCCAGCGGCAATATACTGATTGAATGGCCTTCCGTGACGAACCGGGCTTACACGGTCATTTACAGCGACAACGTTTTGTTTTCCAACGCCATGGTGGCGCCGCCGTCTGTGGTGGCGCCGGCAAACCGCACGCAGTGGATTGACTATGGTCCGCCGACGACGGTAAGCGCGCCTACCAACGCTGTTTCACGCTTTTACCGCGTGCTCCAGAACCATTGATCTCATGCGCCTACTACAGCAGCACATGAATTTGTCGGTAGGGCACGCAGCTCCCAGCGCGCCGCGAACCGGAGGAGACATGCGTCGATACCGGACCGGCGCGGAGAGAGTGACGCGCCCGGCCTGGCTCCGGGGTGTGGTTTCGATCCATTTCCGTTTCTCGTTTGCCTGGTGTCTGGTTGCCGGTCTGGTTTGCACAGCCTGGCGCGCTCCAGCCCAGCCGGAAGTTTATGGCAATCCGGATTCCAGCACTTTCATCAGGATCCGGCGCGACACGGATGACTGGACACGGCATTTTCACCTCGGCGCCCTGGTGGGCATGAACATCAAAGCCAACTTCAGCATGAGCGGATCGGCGTTCGGCATCACGGGCAGTGATCCGGCCCGTGGAATTTTCGACGACGGCTATGTGCGGCGGGATCAGACCGGAGACGCTGGCGGTTACACCGGTTACTGGGGCTACAACGCGGCATCCCAATACAACGCCGCAGCGCAGGAACTATCCATGCATGCCACCACTTCGTTTTCCACAGTCTCTCCCACGGCCGGCAATGCCAATGTGGATGGCCAGCCGTTCCCGGGAATTGACGTGGCCTATGGCGACAATCTCTGGTATTGGAAGCATGCGCGCGTGGGTTGGGAACTGGGTTTTGACTGGCTGCCGATAAAAATCACCGACGACCATCCGATCAGCGTGAACGCCAACCAATACACGTACGTGTATAACGTAGGCAACATAGTTGTGCCCGGCGCGCCTTATCAAGGCGGCCCCAGTGGACAGGGTGAACCCATCATTCCAGATGGGTACGATCCATCAAAGACCAGTTCGCAGCCGGTTGGCGGCACGGTTACGGGCACACGCACGTTGGACGTGTCGCTTTACGCCCTGAGATTGGGCCCGTCATTTTATTGGGATTTGACCGATCATCTCGGCATGTCGCTGGGTGCCGGACCCGCCGTCGGTATCGTGTCGGGCAATTACAAGTACGACGAAATCATCACTACTGACCGATCCAGCGTCAACAACCCCGGTCAGTTTGGCGGAACGAAATTTGTTTATGGCGGTTACGTGAACGCGACTTTGATGTGCCACGTCGTGGACAACGGCGACATTTTTGTCGGCGCGCAATACATGCCGATGACCGACGCCACCATCAGCGGTGGCGGCCGGGAGGGGCGCCTGGAGCTGGGCGGACAACTTTACTTTACTGTCGGCATCAATTGGCCATTTTGAAAATTTCCACCGCGACCACGGGCTACCCATAGTTTTTCATTGCCCCGGCCCGGCATCCGTGGCGTTGTTGGTGCGGAGTGTGGGCGGCAGATTGGTGGAGAAGTTGCTGTAGGGGAACAGTTCTTCCAGGCTTCGGAACGGGTGCAACGGCATCAGCAACAATTTGGGGACATAGACCGGTTCGCTCTTCGGATTTTTCAGCGTGCCGGTGACGTGGTATTCAAATAATTTACTTACCGGCCACAGCGCCGTGCTTACCAGCGGCCCGACCACCCACGTGTCGCGCAGCAATTGCGCCGTGATACGCGCATTCACGTTCTCCTGCATATCCACCGTCCCCGAGTATTGCAGCCGCATCATCGTCGAGCGGATTTCGAGCGAATCGGAACGCATCACGCCGTTGGTGCTGACAAATCGCGCGGACGCCTCGGTGGCGCGGCTGTTGCCCAAACCGGGCGAGACTGTGTTCAAAACCGGTGACAGAACGCCAAAAATCGGGATGTCCCAGAGCAGCCCGTCGCCCAGGTTGGCGTGGCCGAAACCGTCCCAGGTCCGCC
>DATJYM010000011.1:0-2827 GCA_035499615.1 Candidatus Acidiferrales bacterium
CGCTCCAACCCCGACGGTTCGCAGGTGAAGATCAAGGATGTCGCCCGCGTGGAATTGGGCGCTCAAACCTACGACCTGCGGGCACGGTTGAACAAATCGCCGGCGGGCTGCATTGGCATTTTTCTGGCGCCCGGTGCCAACGCGCTCGAAACGGCGGACAACGTGAAAAAAATTCTTGAGAACGCCAGCAAGCGCTTCCCGCCAGACATCGTTTACGACGTTACGCTGGATACCACCCTGCCGGTCAAGGCATCCATGGAGGAGATCGTGCATACGCTGTTTGAGGCGGTGATTCTGGTGCTCATCGTGGTGTATGTTTTCCTGCAAAGTTTTCGCGCGACCATCATTCCCATGTGCACCGTGCCGGTGTCGCTGCTGGGCGCATTCATTCTGTTCCCGGCCATGGGCTTTGGCGTCAACGTATTGACCATGCTCGGTCTGGTGCTGGCCATCGGCATTGTGGTGGATGACGCCATCGTCGTCGTCGAGGCCGTCCAACATCACCTTGAACACGGCTTGACCCCGGCGGAGGCAACACGTCAGGCGATGAAGGAAGTTTCCGGTCCGGTGGTCGCCATCGGCCTGGTGCTGTGCGCCGTGTTCGTGCCCGTGGCGTTCATGGGAGGCGTGACGGGCAAGCTCTACAGCCAGTTCGCCCTCACCATTGCCGTGGCCGTGTTTTTCTCGGTAATCAACGCCCTGACCCTGAGCCCCGCGCTGTGCGCCCTGTTGCTTAAAAAGCCGACGCCGGGTCGCGGCCCGGTCGCGAAATTCTTCAAGCTGTTCAACCGCACCTTCGATTGGGTGACCAACCGCTACGGCAACGTCGTCGGCGGGCTGACTCGCAAGGCCACGCGCTCAATGCTGCTGTTGGTGATGGTGGTAGCCGGCATCTTGATTATTGGGAAGTTTGTGCCCGGCGGGTTCGTTCCCGAAGAGGACAAGGGTTATGTGTTCGTCTCCGTGCAACTGCCGGAGGGGGCGTCGCTCCAACGGTCGGATGAAGTGCTCAAGCAGGTGGAAACCATCGTGGGAAACACTCCCGGGGTGCGTTCCTCTGTTGGCATCGCGGGCTTGAGTGTGCTCAACATGCTGAACTTCCCCAACTCAGCGATGATGTTTGTCGGACTCAAACCCTGGGAGGAGCGCAAGGCACCGGAACTGCACGCCAGCGCCATCACCCGCGAGTGGACCCGGAAATTTGCCGCCATTCCCGGCGCGCGCGCCTTCGCCTTCAGCCCGCCGCCGCTGCCGGGTTACGGCATGGTGGGCGGCTTCAACGTGCAGTTGCAGGACCGCTCCGGCGGCAGCATCGACCAACTGGCAGGCTATGTGAGACAGTTCACCGAGGCCGTGGCCAAGCGCCCGGAAATCGGCCGCATCACCACCACTTTCAATGTGGCCACGCCACAGGTGAAAGTGGAACTGGACCGGGAAAAGGCCCGGGCGCTGGGCGTGCCGGTGGACTCGGTGTTCGCAACCTTGCAAACCTATTTAAGCGGGCTTTACGTGAACGACTTCGTCCGCTTTGGCCGCGTGTATAAGGTGTTTCTACAGGCCGAACCGCAATTCACCTCGAAGCCGGATGACATTGGCCAGTTCTATGTTCGCAACAACAGCGGCGGGATGGTGCCGTTGAACACGCTGGTGACGGTCAACAAAATGTCCGGCCCGAACGTCGTCACGCGCTTCAATCTTTACAACGCCGCAGAGATCATGGGCGCGCCGGCACCTGGTTACAGTTCCGGGCAGGCGATGAAGGCAATTGAGGAAGTGATGAAAACCATGCCTCCTGAAACCGGCTACGAATGGTCCGGCCTGACGCTCCAGGAAAAGAAGTCCGAGGGCCAGGCACCGGTCATTTTTGGCATGGCCATCCTGTTCGTATTCCTGCTGCTGGCGGCGCAATACGAAAGCTGGGGGCTTCCCTTCGCGGTGCTGCTCGCCACGCCAACCGTCATTCTGGGCACGCTGGTCGGCATGTTGGTCCGGCACTTTGATCTCAACGTGTATGCCCAGATCGGCCTGGTGATGCTCATCGGGCTGGCGGCCAAGAACGCCATCCTCATCGTCGAGTTCGCCAAGATGAAACGCGAAGAAGGCGTGGACACACTTGAGGCGGCCGTCCAGGGCGCGAAGTTGCGCCTGCGGCCGATTCTCATGACTGCATTCGCCTTCATTCTTGGTTGCGTACCGCTGATGTTGGCGACGGGCTCCGGCGCGGTTTCGCGCAGCACGATGGGTACGGGTGTGGTCTTTGGCATGACCATTGCCACGGCGGTGGGTTTGTTCCTGATCCCGGTCTGCTATGTGTTCGTGGAAAAGATCATCGAGCGCGGTAAAAAACCGGACCCGGTGAAAGTGACGTCAGGTGCCGCCAAGGAAGGAGGAACGCACCAATGAAAATTCCTTTCAAACAAATTGTCACCCGTTCAGGAATTTTTGCCGTGACGCTCCTGTTCCTTTTCGGTTGCGCCGTTGGACCGAATTACAAACGCCCCGCCATTGATACGCCAGAGGCTTATCGCACGGCCGCATCAGACACGAACGCGCCCGCCGGCACGAATTCATTTGCCGAGGTCGGCTGGTGGAATGCCTACGATGACCCGCAGCTCAAGGCTTACATCGCCGAGGCGCTTACCAACAGTTGGAACATCAAGATCGCCGCCGCCCGCGTCTTGCAGGCGGAGGCAGTTGCCGGAATCACGCGCTCGCAGTTCTTCCCGACCGTGAATGCCGGGGGCGATCTGGTGAACAAGCATGTTTCCAGTTACGGGCCGCTGGCACCTCCCGCCGGGGTCAGCCCCGAATCCAAATATGGCGATGC
>DATJYM010000012.1:0-7286 GCA_035499615.1 Candidatus Acidiferrales bacterium
ACGGAAAGTAATCGATGTGGCGAACCTCAAAAGCCTTCCCGCCAAGGTGGAAACTGCCAGATCGGGCCTCGGTAACGGCGTCGGGTTCAACACTCACCAATACAGCGGTTCGCTGTCGCTGGTGCCGGTGCCGTCACAAAAGGAATTGGCGGCGTTCACCCGGACGGCGCTGGCGAATATGCGTTATCCGCTGCTCGCCCAGGCCGCTTTGCCGGCCCGGCTCGATCAGCCGGCGCGCCCCGTGCCTGAACGCGTCGGCGAACCGGGCGTCTTCCAGCACGTCATTTACATCATCAAGGAAAACCGGACCTACGACCAGATCCTGGGTGATATTCCGCAGGGCAATGGTGACGCCGATCTGTGCGTGTTTGGCGAGACCGTCACGCCCAACCAGCATAAGCTTGTCCGCGATTTTGTGCTGTTGGACAACACCTATTGTTGCAGCATCCTGAGCGCCGACGGCCATCAATGGACTGACACCGGCATCGCCACGGATTATGTGGAACGCGAGTTTGCCGGCTGGCCACGCAGCTATCCCGCCGGCGGCTTTGGCGAGGAAGGCCGTGACGCCCTGGCTTATTCCCCGGCGGGCTTTATCTGGAACGACGCGCTCGCGCACGGCAAAACAGTCTGCGATTTCGGTGAATTCACCACCGCGCACAAACAATGGAAGGATTCCGGACACAAAAGCGACCCGGACTTTCTGGATTGTTACCGTGATTTTCTGGGCGGCTCAAACGCCATTGTCTATTCCTGCGAACCGGACATCGAAGCGTTGCGGCCTTATCTGGTCACGAACACCATCGGCTGGGATTTGGATGTGCCGGATGTGTGGCGCGCCGCGCAATTCATCAAAGACCTGAAACAATTTGAATCGGCGGACAACCTGCCAAATCTGGTCATCGTCTGGTTGCCGAACGATCACACCAGCGGCACGGCTCCCGGTTCGCCCACACCCGCTGCGCAGGTCGCCGACAACGACCTGGGGGTCGGACAGGTGATCGAAGCCGTCAGTCACAGCCGGTATTGGAAGGACACCTGCATTTTTGCCGTGGAAGACGACCCACAGAACGGCTGGGACCACGTGAGTGGCTATCGCACGACGGCATACGTCGCCAGCGCCTACACCCGGCGCGGGGTCGTGGTCGGCACCCAATACAACCAGACCAGTCTATTGCGTACCATGGAACTCATGCTCGGCCTGCCGCCAATGAACCAGCTGGACGCCACCGCCACGCCAATGTTCGATTGTTTCACCAACACGCCGGACTTCACGCCCTTCAACGCCGTTGCCAATCAGGTCCCGCTGGACCGGATGAATCCGGACCCGAAGAAAATCTCCGATGCGCGGTTGCGCAAGGATGCTTACGTTTCCGCGCGCCTGCCGCTCAAAAAGGAAGATCAATGTCCGGAAGATGTGTTCAACCGCATTTTGTGGGACGCCACCAAAGGTCCGCAGGCACCCTATCCCCTATGGGCGGTGAAAGCGGCGGATGATGATTAAGATCCGGTCGCACAACGATTTGTCCCACCGTTATTGGCCGGAAAGATGCTGCTGGACGAGTGTCAGGGCTTGCGGCTGCCGTATAGTCAAAGGCTGCCCAGCCTTGTAGCCGCAAGTTCCTGACGCTTCAAGCAGGACACGGCGTTGCCGGTCCGCCAAGGCCGGGCTCTCCCGCAGTGCGGGTCAATCCAAACTTTCAAAAATCATCGCGCAACTTGTTTCCGCCCTAAGCATTCAGGATTTCCTTCAATGGCTCCGCGCGATATAAGGCGGCATCGTTCTCATATCTGCTTTTTATTTTGAGGCGTTGGTTGGATGCCCTCGTTCGCCTGCCTTCGCTTCTCTCGCATCATGATCACCCCGACATAAACCAGAGAAAAGAAGATGGTCGCAATCGACAGGATGAGGCCTCGCACTAAATCTGTTACCAGGCCGACGGCGCTGAGCAGCGTCGGAAGCACAACCGCCAACAAGCCTCCCAGGACCAAGGCGAGACCAATGTGCCGGGCAGGTCGGCCTTGAATCACGAATGACGAGGAAGCTTGAACCTTCCTCTTGACGAACACATACATGCCTGCGCTTACCAAAATGAGGACTGCCAGTATCATGGAATCCCTTTGTTACGATATTTGAGAACATTATTCATGCCGACTGACAATCCTAATCCCCATGCGGAACACGGCCACTGCTTGCCAGGGCAATCTGGACCCTCAAATTTCACGGGACAATATGTTTCATCCTTCAACCTTTCTTTCAAAGCCCGAGCGCAGTGGTCAGCAGCATCACTTCGGCTCCTCTTGGACACTGCCATCGGCCAACGCTACAATCTCACTGCCATCCGACATCCGAACGCGGACTAAAACTGCCTGCGGAGTGGCGTTGGTCACCGTCGGGTAAAACGTGACCTCGGCGCCATCCAGCGAACGAACGTCGTCGGCGGAAATATATCCGGCGCCGGCCAAATCCCGAAGCGTCACGGAAGCGGGCAACGGCTGTCCTCGTGAAACATGGTCATCCACATAACGCCGCTCCGCCGCAGCGAGCGTCGGTAAAATCTTGAAAGTCTGTTCGGAATGCTGCCAATGAACAACCAGCGCCACGCTTGCCAGTACGGCAACCACCACCAGCAAACTCACTATCACAATGATGCGCCGGATGTTCATCTGCGTTAACCGCCGCCTAACGATCCAAGACCCGCGATGCGAGACACGGCCATTGATTACGAACCCAATCTGGACTCTCTGATTTCAACGTGCGCCTTAAGCCTTCAGCCTTTCCATTAATGGCCCGGCGCGGCCGGACCAGATTTATTCGCTCTCTCACTGCCTTTTACGGGCCAATCTGCGGATAGGGCAACAACGACCGGGTCCGACCGTTTTGCCCTTTGGCAGTCAGCTTGTCCGGCGCGACCCCTTCTTCGACCCAACGAATTATCGCCTGCTCGTCGTCCGTGACGCCCCCCATGCCATGACCCGCGCCTGGGATAAGAAACAGCCTCGCAAATTTCATCACGTCATCCCGGCCACCCATTTGCTGCACGACACGTTTGTAATAGTCGATGGTACCTTCGGTCATGATGAGCTGGTCCGCTTGTCCGTGCGTAATGATGATTTTTCCGGCGTGGTCGCGGAAGCGGGAGAGCTCCGGGTTGTCCGTGCCGATCACGGCATCGTACTCCTCCACCGATTGCCTGAATAACAGATAAAATTCATCGGGCGTCAACGCCGCCGGGTTCCATTTTGGATCCTGAACCAAAAAATAACGGACGTAGTCCATGGAAATCGGAAAGGGCATCCTGCCGCCAAGCAGGGTGAGGTCGGCACCGCGGGACAGGCCATACCACAGAAAGCTGCCGTCTTGCGCCCGCGGGCCCTCCCAAATCTTCCGGATCACATCAGCGTCGGCTTCGGTAAACGTGCTGTCTCCGACTTGAGTACCGACGAGCGCCTGAGGATCATAAGTGCAGCGCGAAGGGTCATCAATTACGCCATTGGTAACCCCATCCATTCCGTCGCAAGCCGCGATGGCGGCGGCGGTGGCGGCCTGGAGCTTCGCTCGTGACAGGAAGTTGCTGCTGGCCAGCATGACCACTTGCGGCCACATTTCCGCAAGAACAAACCGCGGCCAATTGATCGCCGGGCAACCGGAGACAATGCCGTTGTAATCCTCCGGATAACGTTGAGCCTCCATCAATCCCTGGCGCCCGCCGGTCGAAAAGCCCACGAAATACGAGTAACGCGGTGCTTTGCCATAGAACGCCGTCGCCAGCGCCTTGCCGACCACCGTCATCTCGTGAATGCCGAGATATGCATTGTCCTCGATGGCCTGCCAATTCAGCCGCCCGTTGACATCAAGGGCGAAGCTGCCGCTCATGCCTGGGTGGCCCGTGTCCGTGGCGCCCACGGCATAACCGTGATGCAGCGGGCCTGCCAGACTGAAGGTACTTCCGCCAATAAACCCGGCTCCTCCCGTTCCATAAAACCTCCCGTTCCAGCCGGTGGTCGGTAAGGCGATAAATACCCGGACGCGATCGCCGGACGGCGGGTGCGTGACCACGGCAGTGACGCGGCACGATCCGTCGGCGTTCAGAACCGCCGATTCGATGGTCGTGTTGGGAATGACAACATGGGTCAGGCTTTCCGCCGGGCGCACCGGTGCGCCATCCGGAAAGATTGGTTTCGGCGCAGGCTCGGCTTGGGCCGGGGCAAGCGCAACCGCGAGTGCGGCCAGTAAGCTAACAATGAGTTGGGTGAAACCTTTCATGGTTTAATTCTGTTGATTCCAGAGTCCTTGGAGGAAGCCCCATTCAAAATCGCGTTCCTTCCAAAACACACTCATTTCCTCTTCGCGCTGCAGATCGGCTTCGGTCATTTGCGTGGCTTCCGCGGGGAGTGCGCCGGATAAAGCGCGCGTAAAACTGTTCACCGACGATATCCCGGGGCCGCCGTGGCATTGATAACAGGATCGCAGAACGATGCCGCGAAAATCGCTCACAACATTTGTCTCCCCCCGCAGACGAGACTCAAATGGGTCAATCCCGAAGGAGAAAAAGTGATTGTTGCTGGTAAAATCCTTCCCATTCTGAGCCACAGAGACCAGACTTGCGTGGCTGTCGCGCGACATCCGGAATTCATTGAAATGCTGCGGCGGGTTTGCATCCAAATCATGAGGGAAGAAACGGTCGAAATGAAGATATGTCCTCAACTGGATGCTCTCCACAATGCGTGTCGGCTGGATGTTGCCGTTGGTGTCAATCACGCACATCCGTCGAGCCAGCGCCCATTGGGAGTTGGTGGGAAACTGCGGTAAATCCGGATTGAGAGTGATCTCATTGGGAAAGTTGGAATGGGTCGCCGGAACCCACAACGGCCTGAAAGTGCTCAGCCGGGCCAGATAATTGGTTCCCGCCTTGCGACCATCGGCGTCGTGAAACAAAACCATGAAGACCGACCGTCCGCCGAAGCCCCGGTCGTGCATCGGCACGAGGCTTTCCACGTTATTGGCCTGGACATTGATCCAATCGCCGTTGGTCTGGAACATTCCCCGGGGCAAATCCGGCAGATGCGATTCCGCATAATTATCCGGCAACGCGGCGATTTCATTGGTCGTCAATTCCAGTCGGCGAATGACGATTGCAAGCCGTTCGGCAAGTTCGAGCCGTTCCTTCGCAAATTTCGCGCGTGAAAACGAAAAGGCCGGCGTCACCCAATCAAAGAGCGCCCACAGGTCGCGTTGCAACAACGCCATCTTGAGCGGGTCTGGCACCAGCTTTTCGCCATGCGTGTTGATGAACTCATCGAGGACCGCCAGCGCCCGCTGATGCGACGTCCCGGCCAGCAAATTGGTCGTCTGTCCCCAGTAAAGAATGTCCATTTCGTCCAGGCCGTATTGTGTTCCGTCCGGGGCTGTCCGCAGGAACAATGTTTCGTTCAGCCGGTTCCAAAGATGATTCGGATTGGAATTGTAAGCGGTTCGTCCACCCAGCGCGCTTGCCATTCCGCAACCGGTTGAAAGCAAAAGCGCCACCAAAAGGATGCCGATTCCGTTTCTTGCCTGGTGATTTGGATTGCCGATGCCCGTCATTTCCGCCGATTCCATGCCTGGGGTCAAGACGGGATAAATAACTACAAAAACACCGGCCGCGAGGCTGCTGTGCGGTATCCCGCCCATCCAGCATCATAATGCTGGCAAACAAACTCATTCTGATATAGTTTTGGATGGGGAGGCCGGATGAAACGGGTTCCATTCATTTTATTGTTGATGGCGGCGGTCAAGCTGCACGCGCTGGACCGGTTTGCGGCGCTCTCGATGATTGAGAGTGACGATAATGACCACGCCCACGGCCCGGATGGCGAAATTTCGCGTTACCAATTTTCACCTGGTCTTATTGCTGAATTCCAGATTGACGCCACCCGATTGGATGACCCGACTTATGCGCGCCAGCAAGCGGTCAGGGTGATGGATTGTCGCTGTTCGGGTTTTGAACATCAATTTCACCGGGCGCCTACCGATGTTGAATTCTATCTCCTCTGGCACCGGCCCAATCATGTCGAACATCCGACCGGCCTCGAGCTTGAGCGGGCCCAGCGGTTCGCCAACCTGGTCAACCGCCCGGACCCCAAGAACGCCAGGCCATAGTTTTGATGAGGATTTCATAAGTTGGCACGAATTCCAAAGGGCCATCAGACCGGCCTCTTTGGAGAAAACTGGGACTCGAATGATCCCAGCTCCGTTCCGGAGCGAAATCAGTATTTGATGGGCGAGAGTGATGACGAGCCGTATCCGGGTGAAGGCTGGAGCCGCGAGCCGGAGGCGGCGAGCAATTGCCTGCCGTTCCGCATTGACATCGGTGTCCCGCCGGAAAGACATTGCCGCCATGTGCGCGCTACCCGCTCACGCTTGAACAAGCCAGACTCGTCCTGGCCGGGCTGAGTCATATCTTCGCCTTCGCACCACGCTACAACATCGGCCCCGCCCAGCGCGCGCCCGTTCTCCTCAAGACCCCGAAAGGCGTTCAATGCGAGGAAATGAGCTGGGGCTTCAAATCCGAATTGCCAAAAACCCTGGACATCAACGCGCAGCCCGAGCGCATCCAACAGTCCAGCACATTCAATAAGCTACTGAACCAAGGCTGCCTCGTGCCCATGGATGGCCCAGTTGGAAGGGATTATCGTGGGAATGGGTAAATGTCCGTATTCCTCACCGGCCATGCGCCAACCGGTTATCACTCAATTTTCGGTGGGCTTCGGAGCATGGTTTGAACACCTGTGCCTCGGCAGAAATGATTGCGGAATTGGTCTTAAACCTCCATCATCGGCGGTGCTCTCGTCTCCATGGAGATTTCTATCCATGAAATAATTACCGACATTTCTTGTAACTTTGACTGCTTTTTGCCTAAGTAATGGATAAGCCCTGTGAACGATTATGGAAGCCATCCCGCCAATCCCTGAATCGCAAGCCGTGACATCGCAAACACCTGCAACGTCGCTCGCTGCGAAATTGTTCAACGTCATCGCCGCGCCATCCGAGGTCTTCACGGAAATCAGCGCGGTGCCCGCGCGGGCCGCCACCTGGCTCGTGCCGGTCTTGATCTACGCCATCGTCGGCGTGATTACCGTCTGCATCCTGTTTGCCCAGCCGGCGATCCGCCAGACCATCCACGATCAGCAGGTCAAAACACTCGACCAGCAGGTGCAACAGGGGAAAATGACGCAGGCCCAGGAGGACCAGGCGTTGCAGATGATGGACCGATTTACGGGTCCAACGATGCTGTCCATTTTTG
>DATJYM010000013.1:0-3709 GCA_035499615.1 Candidatus Acidiferrales bacterium
CCTGGTGGTCATGACCAATTACTATGCGCGGATTGTGAAAACCGGAAACAATCGGCTGCTGGTTCAAAAGCTCAAGAAAGCGGGTCATAAGGTGGTGGTAGTCACCAACTTCCCGTACGTCGAAGGCACCACCAGTGAGGCCGACGCCGTGGTCTGCAATTTCAGCGGCACGCCGGACTCCATCCGCGCGGCTGTCGGCATGCTCTTCGGCAAGATCAAACAAGATCCCCGGACCCGGTTACCCGTAAAACTCGGCGGCCAGAAGCCGACTGCGGTAAAAAGTCCCCCACCGCAGAAACGACGCCCGTTTGAGTTGTCGTATTGCTAGCCGTGCCTGGAACGACGGGACTGTCCAGGTCTGAAACTATCTACCTGACTCAGGCCAAAGCCGGCCGGTCAGACGGAACAATAAAAGTGGAGAAATTTTATGCCCAAAAACGGTAATCTGAACTTCAGCGGTGTTTGCACCATTTCCGGAAAGGAAATATCAACGATTTACGTTGATAAAAAGATGTCGGTGCATTTTCAGGGAATGTCGAAAACGCTGCAATTTCCCCACACCATCGCGCTGCAAGGCGCTCCAACCTGTTCCATCGGCCTGTCGCCCGAAGGTTTGTACAACCGCTTGAACAACGCCGGCAGACTGATCCTCCTGAATCAAAATGCCATTCAATTTGCCTCCGCACCGTTTATTCGGGTTGGCGATGATGAGGGCATCATGCTCACTGCCAGAGATCCCCGGCGCATGGAGGGGCCGGATGACGTGCCGGCCTTGAGAAATTACTATCACGCACCCGTCACCGAAAAACAGGTCACGCTTTCCCTGGCAACGCCCCTGCTCGAGATGATGTTTAAACTGCGGAAAGTCAGCGTCGTGCGCCGGCTGGTTTCACCGTTCCTGTCTGGAACAGACGAAGCCGTCCTGCCTGTCGGGGTTGAGGAGTACGAAGTCAGAAATAACACAAGTAAAGCACAGGACATCACACTGGTCATACCGCGGCCATCCCTGGTTAATCTGCAGGAAAAGGAGTTGAAACCCACGGACCAGGACACCGTTTATGTCTGCTCGGCGCCCGTCAAAGGGCACGTGCACGAAGAATTCCGTTCCGCCGGGGTCCGGGGCGTGACACTGGCCAGCAGCGAATGTGCGGACCGGATGGCGATAGCCGTGCCGGAAATGAAAGGCGTGGGAGTGGATACGCACCTGTATTTTTGTTTGAACCGCCTCAAACAGGATCTCCTGTTGAACGAGGACGGCAGTTTTTACGAGAAACGAAAGCCGCTCATCAACCAGGACTACGGCGCTGCCATCAGCCTTTCATTCCGACTGGGGCCGAAGGCGGCCATCAAGTTGCCGTTTGCCATCGCCCTGGATTTCCCCCGGCAACGTTTCATTGATGGCAAGACCTTCGAGCGCAAATACGTCAAGAGTTTCAGGAATGAAAGGACCAGAGTCGTAGACATGGTAAAGACCGCGCTGGACCACTACCCTGGATGGTTGAACCGGACATTGAAGATTCAAAACGGCATCTTCAACTACATTCAGAAAAGTCCTTCCTATAAGAGTGATCGGGCAGGCGCTTTGAGGCTGACCCGCTTGATCCTGAATGAATTCAGTTTCCCACTCTCTAACGCCGCCGTCTGGATCGAAGACAAAAAAGGCGATGACGTCGCCCGCTTTCTGGAATGTTTCGATTACGCCTATCTCGATCCTTCAGACGTGGAATGGTATTCGATGTTGATGCTGGTGCTGTTCCCGAAAGTGGAGCGGAATCTTTGTCAGGGATTTATCGATTCGATCCTGGCCGAGGATATGACCCCGCGGTTTTATCACATCCACGCGTCATTTGTTGAAGCCCGAAAGCATTTTCTGGATCATCCGGAGGAGTACGAGGGCCGGCCGTTGACCCAGATTCATGGCCCTTTCAAAATCAAAGGCAGCGTCGCGCACGATTTGTGCGCTTTGCCAAAAGGTCACGCCCTGCGCAACGTCACCGATTATGCGTGGTATAACAGTAATTGCTGGGTGGACCTTTTCCCCAAACTGGCTTTGCGGGTTTTGCGCAACGTCAAGTTCACCCGCGATACCGATTTCCTCAAACAGAACTGGCGAACCCTCAAGTTCGGGTTCGAGTATGCGTTGACCCTCGATATTGACAAGGACGGCATTCCCGAGGGTTATCCTAATGAAGTCAAAAATACCTTCGATAATCTGGTCCTTTTCGGCGCGGACGCCTACGACGCCACTCATTTTCTGGGCGGTTGCCGGGCCATGATGCGGATGGCGGAAATGATGAAAGACGATGCGGCCCGAAAGGAATACGAGCAATGTTTCGACAAGGCCGCCGCCGTTCTGGAGAAATTATGGCGGGACAAGACCAACCGCAACGGCCTGCGACTGCAATATTATGTCACTTGCTACGACCCGGTGACGGGCAAAACCAACACTGACGTCTGGACCAACCAGCTTGATGCGCTGTGGTATTTGATTGCGATGGGCGAAGAACCGTTCATTTCCGACCAGCGCGCGAAACAAATCCTCAAGACCATTTATCAAAATAACCGATCGAGAATGGGCTGGGCCATGTGCAAAACCGAGGATGGCGAACCGGTGGAGTCAGACCAGGGCAAGGACGTTTATACGACTTCCAATTACGTCTTCGCTCAGCTCTTGGACCACTACGGCCTGGTCAAGGAAAGCAAAGAAGTCTACAAGGTCATGGACGAAGTGGTCTTCCAACATGCCAATTCCCTGATCACGCCCGACAATCTCCGGGCCGAATACGAGCAGGAAGCAGGCGAATCGTCTCCCGGTCCGCACTATATCGTGGCCGGCTATCCACGGCCGGGCGCGATCCTGACGCAATTGGCCCTGCAATTTGTCAAAGCATCGCGAAAACGTACGGGGGCTCAAAAAATAAATTCCGCAGCGTTAAAATCATTTGTCGCGGATTTGTTTGGGAACCCTCGTAAAAAGAATTAGAAAATGAAGCGTACTCCCACGACCCGGTCGTTTCACTTGACATCGGCTCGGAGCCGCTTGCACTCTACTTTATCACTATGAAATCTCTGGCCGAACCAGGGGCACTGGACGCCGCGGTCGGTATTTCCCGCGAATGCGCCGTCTTTCAGAAGACGACTTTGATTTGAAGCAAAAACCTCAACCCGCAAACAACATGGCCGAACAACATTTCCAACAGAAACTTTCATTGGTCGAAAAAGCGGGTTACAGCGCTGCCGACTCTGCCGCCAACTTCGTCTTCATGACGTTTATTCTGTTCCAGACGAACTTTTACACGGACGTGTTCGGCCTGACGGCCGGCGCGGCGGCAGCGATTCTCATGTGCGCGCGGCTATGGGACGCCGTGGCCGATCCGATGATGGGCATCCTCGCCGACCGCACGAATACGCGCTGGGGAAAGTTCCGCCCATGGATTTTGTTCACCGCGTTGCCGTGGTGCGTGGTGATGGTTCTCGCCTATACCACGCCAAAGGGCTGGAGCATGGGCGCGATGATTGCCTACGCCGCTATCACGAACATCATGCTGATGACGATTTATTCGATGAACAACATGCCTTATGCGGCGCTCGGCGGCGTGATGACGGGCGACGTGAATGAACGCGCGAAATTGAATTCCTACCGCTTCGCCGCGGTCAACGCCGCGCAATTCATCGTGGGCGGATTCACCCTGCCGTTCGTCGCGAAATT
>DATJYM010000014.1:0-2884 GCA_035499615.1 Candidatus Acidiferrales bacterium
GGTGCCGGAGGCGAACCGTCTGCAGGGAGACAATTCATTCCGGGACACCGCGAAGGTGTTAAAAGGGACCCGTTATTATGTGGGCTGGGAAGCGACGGGCTGCGCGATGGGCGCCTACGAGAATGCGCTCAAATATTGCCAGGAGCGTTTGCAGTTCGGCAAGCCCATCGGGTCATTTCAATTGGTGCAAGACCTGCTTGCGAAAATGCTCGCGAACATCACCGCTTCGCAATGCATGGTGGTTCGCACGGCTCAACTCGAAGCCGAAGGCAAGCTGACGGATGCCCGCGCCGCGCTCTCCAAGGCATTCACCACGGCCAAGTGCCGCGAGACTGTCGCCTGGGCTCGGGAGTTGCTGGGTGGCAACGGCATCGCTGCCGACTACAACGTCGGCCGATTCTTCGCGGATGCCGAAGCCCTTTACTCCTACGAAGGCACTTACCAAATGCAAAATCTGATCGTGGGCAAAGCGATCACGGGTTTCGGCGCGTTCGTTTGATAACCGGCCGAATCGTCGAAACGGAGGAATCACAAAAGGACAAAAAAGGATTATGAGCTCAACAGCAACACCTCCCACATTAGCGCCGGCAGCGACGCCAGAGGCGCCCTTAACACTCGAGAATGTTTTGTATGCGAAAAAGGGTGCCGTCGCTTATATCACACTCAACCGGCCCAAGGCTCTCAATGCACTGAATGGCAAAACCTGGAAAGACCTGCGAGCTGCGTTTGAGGAAGCGCGTGATGACGCCGAAGTGCGTGGCGTTGTCCTCACCGGGGCCGGCGAAAAGGCGTTTATCGCGGGAGCTGACATCGGCGAACTTGCTCACCTGTCGGCGGTCGAAGGCGAAGAATCCAGCGCTAATGGACAAGCGGTCCTCAACCTGATTGAGAACCTCGGCAAGCCGGTGATCGCAGCCATCAACGGCTTCGCACTCGGCGGTGGGTGCGAAACGGCCATGGCCTGCACCATTAGGATTGCCTCCGAGACAGCGAAATTCGGCCAGCCCGAGGTCAAATTAGGAGTCCTGCCCGGTGCCGGCGGAACGCAGCGGTTGCCGCGCCTCGTTGGGAAAGGCCGCGCGTTGCAACTCATTCTTACCGGAGACATGATCCCCGCTCAGGAGGCCTGGCGTATCGGCTTAGTCAACGAAGTTGTTCCCGCCGCCAACTTAATCAGCCGCGCCGAAGCTATTCTGAAACAAATCTTCGACAATGCCCCGGTTGCCATCAGGCATTCGCTCGAAGCGGTGAACAAAGGCTTGGAAACCAGCCAGGCTGAGGGGTTGGCGCTGGAGGCTTCGTTCTTCGGGCTTTGTGCCGGAACCGAAGACAAGAAAGAAGGCACATCCGCATTCCTCGAGAAGCGGGCTCCAAGGTTTCAGGGACGTTAAAACCCAGACCCTGAGAAATCCCATGCTTTCTCCCACTTACTTCCGATTTACCAGCGCAGACGGGTCCAGCATCGCCTGTGTTCGCTGGGACAGTCAGGGCGCTTCCCGCGGCGTAGTCCAAATTGCCCACGGCATGGGCGAATACATTGGCCGTTATGAAGGACTGATCGAGGCTCTTGTGTCGGCCGGTCTCACCGTCTATGGAAATGATCATCGGGGTCACGGCAACACTGCATTGTCCCCTGCGCAGTTCGGAGATTTCGGCGAAGGAGGATTCGACGTGCTGGTGGAAGATATGCTCTGCCTAAGCCGCATCGCGAAGCACGAATGTCCTTTTCAGCCATACTTACTATTGGGCCATGGCATGGGATCTTTCGCGGCTCAACAATTTGTGCTCGAACACAGCGCTGAAATTGATGGCCTTATCCTGTCCGGCTCAGGCGCCCTGGACGGACTTGCACGGCTGGTAAATTCGGCCCCACCCGGGAGCAATGTCCTGAACGCCTCCTTCGAGCCGGCCCGGACTCCGTTCGACTGGTTGAGCCGCGATAACGCAGTGGTGGATAAATTCATGATTATCCCGTTGTGCTTTGCCCAACTTCAGCCTGCGTCCTTCGCGTCGTTTCTCGCGGCCGGTTCCCGTCTCTCCGATCCAGTTACTCTTCGCAGGATACGGAAAGACCTGCCCATCTATGTTTTTTCGGGGAGCGAGGACCCGGTGGGGCAACATCTCCAAGGCGTCCGTGTTCTAATTGATCGCTATCGGCGAGCCGGTCTCAAAGACACCTCTCACGATTTCTACCCCGGCGGACGACACGAAATGCTCAATGAGATCAACCGCGGTGAAGTGCAGACACGCCTGCTGAACTGGATCTCTTTGTTGCTGGAAAAACACAAAGAACGAGATGCAGGCGATTCCTCAGAGCACTTGCTCCAGCTTCAGATGCAATGACAACAATCAACAGCGAAACAAAACAGAGAATAATATGACAAATGACAACATTTTTTCCGGATTGAAAGTAGTGGAGATGGCCAGCTTCATCGCCGGTCCAAGCGCGGCCGTGATTCTGTCCGATTTCGGCGCAGAAGTCGTCAAAGTGGAACCGCCGTCGGGAGACTCCTGGAGGATGGGGCACAAGATCGCGCCACAGCCGCGAGCGAAAGACGCCTATCCGTTTCACCTGGCCAACCGCAACAAGCGCGGCATCACGCTCGATCTTAAGAATCCGAGCGCTCAGCAAGTACTCGAGCGGTTAGTCAAGTGGGCGGACGTGCTTATCGTCAACACGCCCCACCCCGCGCGCAAACGGCTGAAGCTGGAATATGACGATGTCGTGGGATGGAATCCGCGCCTGATCTACGCGGATCTCACTGGCTTCGGTGAAAAGGGCCCCGACGCCGGACTGCCGGGATTCGATATTACGGCATATTGGGCGCGAAGCGGTTTGTTATCCATGACCCGCGACGCGGGGGCTCCGCCGACTTGGCCGGTG
>DATJYM010000015.1:0-6070 GCA_035499615.1 Candidatus Acidiferrales bacterium
AAGTCCGGGAAGTTTGCGAAGCACCTTGCGGCGAACGAGTCGGCGAATCGTTTCTTCGCAAACGCCCAATTCGGTGGCGCTGCTTTTCACGTCCAGGGTTTGGCATTCAGTTGTCGCTGTTGTATTCATCTTGAGGCAACATGCTACGACTAATCGCAACTCCTTTGGTGTAGCGGATACACAGAACGCGCTGCTGCCACCTCGATAAATTCAGACGCGAATGTCCGCCCGGCGTCTGGGCCGTGGCGAGTACGCTTGGGTTTGTTTCTCGGAGTTCTTCTGCGCCGCTTCATCGGGCGCATCAGCATCCACCTGGCTGGGCGCTTGGTTTTTGGTCAGGTCGAGCTTCTCCTCGATTTCAGCCTGGCGTTTTGAAAGCTCGTGGTAGCGCTCCTCCCGCTCAAAGGGCGCGCCCACTTTGGCTTCCAATTCCGTCGCCCGCTTGTGCGAGTCGGCAATGTCGGATTCAAGCCGCTGGGCGCGTTCCTCAAAGCCCTGAGCCATCAATTCCAGCGAGCGAATGGTGCCCAGCGCCGTCTCCATGACGCGCGTGCTGTAACTGTTTTTGCCGCGCAAAACGAGTTCAGCGGTGTTGTTGTAGCTGGAACGAAGGAACAGGTCGAAACCGGCGAACCGTCCGATTCGGACGTCCTCGCCGAAACGAAATTTCAACTTCTGAGCGTGCCGCACGATCAGTTCTCCGGCGATACCGCGATTGTCGAGCGTTTGTCCGTCCAGTCCGATGCGGAACTTGTCGCCGGCGGTATCCTCTCGCACGGTTAAATCCTGCCGCAGATTGGCCAGCCGTTCGGTGTAGGTTTCGGCTTCCTCGCGCGCGCGCCGCAGGTTCGTGCGAATCCGGTATTGCTCCTCGGCATGGGCGGAACGAAGCCGGGTGAGGCGCATGAGTTCGGCATCCACCTGGGCCTTCTCAATCACCAACGGATTACCGGAAGCGATGGCCTTGACTTCGGCGTAAGTCAACGCGGCCGAGTCGAGGTCTTCCACGCGGCGGACGGTCATATCCCCGCTCATCACCTGAGTGATGAACTTGGCCTTGGTCTCCAACGTCTGCCACATATAGGCGTCAAATGAACCCTCGGTCACATATCGGAAAATCGAGATGACAGGATTTTTGTTTCCCTGCCGGAGAATTCTTCCCTCTCGTTGCTCCACATCCGCCGGTCGCCACGGGGCATCAAGGTGGTGCAAGGCAATCAACCGTTCCTGGACGTTCGTGCCCGAACCCATCTTTTGCGTGCTGCCAAACAGAACGCGAACCTTCCCGGCGCGCACGTCGCGAAACAGCCCCAGTTTTCCCGCATCGGAATCATAATCCTGAATGAAGGCTATTTCACCGCCCGAAACACCGAGCCGTTGCAACTTGTCGGCCATGTCGCGATACACGGAAAATCCACGGTCCTGGGGCGTGGACAAATCGCAGAAAACCAATTGGGTCAGACGGTCATCTTTTGTCGCCTCCCAAATCCGATGAATGTTTTCAACCGCCAGATTGACTTTGCTTTGCGGGTCGTCCGGCAGAGCGTGCTTCATCAGCCGCAAATCCAGCGCCGCCTTGCGTCCCTCGGTGGTGATTTTGAGCATGTTGTCCTGGCGCGGATCAATCCGACCGCGTTTCAACGCCTCGGCGCGTTTGGCGAGGCTCTCGACAAACTTCTTCAGTTCTTCCGATGCCGGGGCGTTGCGGATGGCCGGCTTTTCGCCCTCCAATTTCGGGCGCGGCAGATTGAGCATCTGCGCGGTCTGCACGTCCGCCGATTGCCTGAAAATCTGCATCAATTCCGGGACATTGATGAACCGGGCAAAGCGCGTATTGAGCCGGTAACCCGCGCCATCCGGCGAGAGTTCCATTGCCGTCACCGGCTCGCCAAACGTGGCCGCCCACGAATCGAAGTGATGCAGGTTGTGCTTCTTCAACTCGCCGGGCTGGAGATACCGTTGCATGGTGAACATCTCGGCCATGCTGTTGGCGATGGGCGTGCCGGTGGCGAAGACGACGCCTCCGCCGCCGTTGACGGACTGGATATGACGCACCTTAAGGAACATATCAAACGCCCGTTCACTGGACGTTTGCGGCAGGCCGGCGATGCGCGTCATTTTAGAGACGTAAAACAGGTTCTTGAAAAAGTGGGCCTCATCCACAAACAGCCGGTCCACGCCGAGTTCCTCAAAGGTGAGCGTATTGTCCTTTTTGTGCTCGGCGGCCAGGGCTTGCAACCGGGCTTCGAGCCGTTTCTTGGCCTTCTCCAACTCTTTTACCAGACGCCGATTGGAACTGTCAGCGTGTGCGCGTTTCACTTCTTCCAGTTCCGCCAATTGTTCCTTGAAGAATCGCACCTGCGTTTCGTGCAACAGGGGGATGCGCTCGAAGCCAGAGTGGGTGACGATGACGGCATCCCAATTGCCGGTGGCGATGCGGCTGAACAGCTTCCGGCGATTCTTTGATTCAAAGTCCTCCTTGCCCGCAACGAGGATGTTTGCGCCCGGATACAGGGTGAGCAACTCGCTTGAGAACTGGCCGAGCATGTGGTTGGGCACGGTGAACATCGGCTTGCGGGCCAGCCCCAGCCGTTTCAACTCCATCGCGGAAGCAACCATCGTGTAGGTCTTACCCGCGCCGACGACGTGGGCCAGCAACGTGTTGGGCGTTTGCAGAGTCCGCCAGACGCCCGCTTTCTGGTGGCCGTGGAGGTCAATCACCCCGCTGGCGCCGGGCAAGGTCAGGTGCTCGCCATTGAAGGTTCGGAGCCGGGAATGGTTGAACGTGTCGTTGTAAAGGCGGCAAAGCCGCTCGCGCCTTTCATCATCCCTCCAGACCCATTCCTTGAACCGTTCCTTGATGCGCTCCTGCTTTTCCCTGGCGGCCTCGGTCGCCTCCGCGTTGACGACGGGCTTTTTGTCCACGTAATCATAAACGGTCGGGGTTTTGAGATTGAGCGTTTCCTCGACCAGCTCAAGCCCGGTGTAACGGTCGGTTCCCCAATCGGTGGTGTTGGCCGTCTGCCGTTTCACCTCCCAATCGCCGGTGACATGCCATGAACCGAGCAGGTGGATGTGGTCCACCTCGACACCGGAAGAAACGCCGAGCAGTTCGTGGACGAATTGTTTCACGTCGTCCGGTGGCAGCCAGGACGCGCCGAGCCGCACGTCAATTTCCGTGGCGGGCAAATCCTCCGGTTGAACGGATTTGAGCGCCTCGACGTTGTCGCGGAAGCGCGGGTCGGTGACACTGGCGGCGTCGGCGGCAACAAGTTTCTCGCGGACATTGCCCGAAAGATATTGGTCGTCGGTTTCCCATTGTTGAGTCTGTGGGTTGAGAAAAATCATTCCCCTCAAATCCGGCAGAAATTCCTCCACCGGGCGGGAGAGCAATCCGGCCATGTGTTCCAAATCCACCCGCCCTTTTTCATTGAGCGAAACCAGTAACGCCTCCTTGGGCGAGTCAACGGACTCGACTGGCCGCTTATGATGGATGGTGCGTTCGCGGAAAACGGACGCCTTGACCGCCACGTTGGTTTCCTCGTCGTAATGCTCCAAGGACAGGAGCAAGGGCAAATCGGGATCGCCGTCAAAAGTGTTTTGATTGACGCGGGCATTGATGGGACCGAACCGGGCGACGAAACGGTCGTAGGCAAAGTTAAGCTGTTGCCTGGCTTCAACCACCCGGTCTTCGCTGCTGCCGTCGAGTTGGGAGCGCAAACAAACCCGCACGGCGTCCCGGACTTCAATCATCCGCCGGATACGCGAGCGCGTTTCGGCGGGCAAATCGTCAAGCGGTCGGAGAACGCCGTCTTCGTTAATGCACACCCGGCCGTCTTCGTGAACGCAGTAAGCGTTGGGTTTGATGAAATCGGGCGCGGGGATGCCCGTGTCAAACTTCTGCCCGGCGACAGACTGAACTTGCGGTTCATAAATGTTTTGGGGCAGCCGGCCAACCGCTTCCGCCAGTGCCTCGCTCAAATCACGGCCATCCGGTTCCAGCGTCGGCTCGTTGTCCCGATACATGCGGCCCGACAACCGCATTTTGCCCAGCATCATTTCGGGATGCGCGACAAAGTATTCGTTGAGGTTGAATTCCTCCTTGAGGTCGTTCGTGTGATTCACCGCCGCTTTCCACGCTGCACCTGAAGGCGATTCTCCGGCGCGCAATTTGCGGAGCATCACAATGTCGGTGGTGACTTCCGTGCCGGCGTTGCGTTTGAAAGCGTTGTTGGGCAGCCGGATTGCGCCGAGCAACTCGGCTTTGTCGGAAAGCAACTCGCGCAAGGCCGAATCGAGTTTGTCCATTGTGCTGTGTCTGGTGACAAAGAGGACCAGACCGCCCCGACGCACCTTTTCCAGCGTCGCGGCGAAGAAATAATCGTGGATGGAAAACTTGTAGGAATTCCAGCGCGGGTCATGGACGGTGTAATCGCCGAAGGGCACGTTGGAAATGGCGAGGTCGAAGGACTCGTTGGTGAGTTTTGATTTTTCAAACGGCTGCTCGCGGATGTCGGCGTCGGGATAGAGCGCTTTGGCGATGCGCGCCGTCAGCGGATCAATCTCAACGCCGGTGATGGCCGAGGCGCGAAGCATGTCCTCGGGCATGAGACCAATGAAATGGCCAATGCCGCCGGCGGGTTCCAAAACCTTGCCGCCTTGAAACCCGAACCGCTGCGCCGCCTGATACATGGCGCGAATGACGACCGGGGCCGTGTAATGGGCGTTGAGCGTCGTGGCGCGGGCGCGTTCGTATTCCTCATTCGTGAGTTGGCCTCGCAACACCTCGCCTTCCCTCGCCCAATCAGGATTGGTCTCGTCAAAAATTTGTGGCATTGCGCCCCAGCCGACGAATTTGACCAGGAGGGCTTTTTCGTCCGGCGTGGCCGTGCGCTTCTCGGTATCCAGCGTTCGCAGCGTGGCAATGGCTCTGAGGTTCTGTTGAAATTTCTGCTTGGGGCCACCCGCGCCCAGGTGATCGTCGTCGGTGATGCGATAGCTGTTGGGGTTTCCCGATGCTGGTTCGGTTTCGGACTGGCTGTCCGTCAAGCCTCCGGCGTCAACAGGATGTACTTCGCCCGCACCATTTCCCAAGCCTGGTCGTGGGCTTGCTGCGCCGTCTTGCCTTGTTTCATCAATTCGAGGCGAAGCGTGGCCATTTCGTCCTTCGTTTTCTGTTCCGCCTCCAGAAGCATCTGATGCAGGATTCCCTTCCGTTTCAATTCGAGCACCATTTTCGGGCAATGCTCGCGCCAATGTTTCTCGGCCATCCGGCCGTATTGTGTCAATGTGGTCATGTGTCGGCCTTCGCGTTGAGAAAAGGTCCAGTTGCTGATCCAAATCTACATGATTTCGGCGGATTGCCATGATTTTTTGAAAGCGTTACGGATAGCCTCATGGCCGAAACAATTCATCAATAGTTACACCCAACGCTTTGGCAATGAAGCAGCAGTGTTTATCCGTGGCCACACAACGGCGCAGCTCAATGTTCGCGAGAATGTCCCGCGTGATGTTGCATTGCAGAATCTGGAGTTTTGCCACGAGCGTGTCTTGCGTCCACCCCTTCTGGTAACGCAACCTGGCGATCTTCCTTCCGATAAGATTGGCATCGTGCTGCATAATTCCTGGTGTTCTTCATACAATTTTTTATGCCGGGCGATGCGCAGCTCATACACGAAATGCTTTTCATCTATGAGGGTTCGTTACCGACGGTCGAAACTCTGTTGAAAGTGATTATCGTAATACGCCAAGCAGTTTCCATGTGTTCTCGAACGAATCATTTCATCTAGGAAGCGAGATTCCCCAGCAGAACGGATCAAGAATCCGAAAAGGCCGCACTCGGCCAAGCGCTCGCCATGATCGCTGCAATCGACCCAGCCTTGATTTCGACCGGATGAATGCTCACGACCAGGCCAGCTCAAGCGCCATCGTTTTTTTGGTCTTCGATTTCCTTGTGCAGCCAGGCGCGGGCATACGCCCACCAGCGTTTGGCTGTCGGCGCTGAAACACCCAGAATTTCGGCAGCCTCATCAATGGTGAGTCCTGTGAAGTAACGCAACTTGACCAGTTC
>DATJYM010000016.1:0-4469 GCA_035499615.1 Candidatus Acidiferrales bacterium
AAAAATTTGGGAACATTGGGGATTGGTTCCATGCACGATCTTTATCCGCGGGCCCGGCTTTACAACCAGATTCAAGACTGGATCATGAAATCCAACCGGTTGGGCATCCCTGCCCTGTTTATCGAGGAGGGATTGCACGGGTACATGGATTTTGATGAAACAGTTTTTCCACAGAGCATTAACCTCGCAACGACCTGGAATCCTGAACTCGCCCGGCAAACTGGAGCGGCCATTGCTGCCCAGGCGCGCGCCAATGGCGTGGACATGATTTTGGGCCCGGTTTTGGACGTTGCACGGGATCCACGTTGGGGACGCGTCGAGGAGGATTTTGGAGAAGATCCGTATCTCACCGGCCAGTTGGGTCTCGCCTACGTTGAAGGCATGCAGGGCGATTCCCTGAACACCGATCATACGGTCATTGCCGAGCCCAAGCATTTCGCCGGCCACGGCAGTCCCGAAGGGGGACTCAACATGTCGCCAGTTCATGCCGGAGAACGCGAAGTCCGTTCCATCATGCTCAAATCCTTTGAGCCGGCTGTTCGCGAAGGCGGGGCAATGGGCATCATGGCCGCCTACCACGACATTGACGGCGTGCCTTGCACAAGCAATCCGTGGTTATTGAACAAAGTTCTGCGCGATGAATGGGGCTTTCAAGGTTTTGTCCTGTCCGACCTGGGCGCAATTCGCCGGCTCTACGACACTCATCATGTTGCGGATTCACCCGCCGAGGCCGCCTTGCTGGCGCTCAGTTCCGGGGTGGACATGCAGTTTTACGATTTCGACCACGAAACGTTTCAGGACGCCATCGTGAATGGTGTAAAGCACGGTCTGGTTGCCGAGGTCACATTGGATCGCGCGGTTGCACGAATTCTGCGCGTCAAGTTCATGCTCGGGTTGTTTGACCATCCGTTCGTTGACGAAAATCTCGACGTCACCGTGCGTCAATGCCAGGCCCATGCCGATCTTGCGCTCGAATCCGCCCGTCAGTCCGTGTGTCTGCTAAAAAATGAAGGCAGCCTTTTGCCCCTGGGAAAAAATCTCAAACGCATTGCTGTCATCGGCCCGAACGCCAACATTACCCGGATCGGCGATTACTCGGAAGGCGCATATGAAAGTTCTCGATTCGGCATGTTGGAACAAATCAAACAAGTGGTTTTCACGAATACAATGGTTTCCTTTGCCGACGGCGATGACATCAAGCAGGCTGTTGATCTGGCAAAAAATGCCGAGGTCGTGGTCCTCGGCCTGGGTGAGCGGCAGAAAATTTCTGGCGAAGGCTTTGACCGTTCCGATTTGAATTTGCCCGGCAGACAGGAAGAACTTCTGGAAGCGGTCGCGGGCACCGGCAAACCGGTTGTGCTGGTGCTGCAAAATGGACGGCCGCTGACCATCACCTGGGCGGCTAAACATATCCCGGCAATTTTGGAAGCCTGGTATCCCGGTGAATTTGGCGGACGGGCCATCGCCGAGACTCTTTTTGGCGACAACAATCCTGCCGGCCGGCTGCCGATCACCTTTCCGCGCAGCGTAGGGCAACTGCCGGATTTCTACAATCACTTTCCATCCAAAAAAGATTCTTATATCGAGGGTGACAGTTCGCCGTTGTTTGAGTTCGGATACGGATTGAGTTATACGACTTTCAAGTACGAAGGACTCAAAGTCACCCCGCCGGCAGCCGGCAGTCCCGACGACGTGCTGGTCTCCTGTAAAATCACAAACACTGGCACGCGCGCTGGCGACGAAGTGGTCCAACTTTATGTACGCCGGAAAACCGCAAGCGTGGTCACGCCGGTCAAGGCGTTAAAAGGATTTTTGCGGATTCACCTTAAGCCGGGAGAATCAAAAATGATCACCATGCATTTGAAGCAATCCGACCTCGCGGTCTGGAATGCCAACCAGCAATGGCAGGTGGAGCCGGGCGAATACACCATCATGGTCGGCGGAAACGCCTTGGGTGATTTGACCGCGAATTTCAAGCTGAAGTGACTACAACCCGGATTCTTGCATTCAATAGTGCTCCGACCGGTGCTTGGCTACGGCCTCGACGCGGCTGCGTACATGCATTTTTTGGCAGATATTTTTGACGTAGGTCCGCACGGTTTCAGTGCCGATGCCCAATTTATCGGCGATCTCCTTGTAAATGAAACCGGAGGCCAGCAGTTCCAATACTTCGCCTTCGCGCGGCGACAAATTTTCCGCTTCACGCGGTGAATTGCCAATCAGGTGAAAATGTTTCACAACCTTGCTGGCAATGTGGCTGGACATCGGCGCGCCGCCGGTGGAAACATCGCGAATGGCCGCCAGCAATTGTTCCGGCGGGCTTGATTTGACCAGATAGCCATTGGCCCCGGCTTTTAGGGCGCGAAAAATGCGCTCGCTGTCCTCATATATCGTGACCATGATAATCTGCATGGTTGGCGCGACTTTTTTGATCTCGGCGACACATTGGATGCCCGACATTCCCGGCAGTTTGATGTCCATGAGCACCACGTCCGGATTCCGGGCAAAGATTTGCGGCAATGCCTGCTCGGCGGAGATATATGCCCCCAAACATTTAATGTCCGAAGCGGATTCGAGAATCTGGATTAACTGCTCGCGAAGCCCCCTGTCATCCTCGACAATAATTACAGATTTTTTCATGAAATTTAAGCCTCAAAACCGGCCATTGCCCGATAGATTCAATCAACCTGCACGGACGTACCGAGTCGCAAACGCATCCGAACGGTTGTCCCATGGCCGGGTTCACTTTCCACAAAACAATTTCCGCCAACATTTTTCAGACGCTGCTTCATGTTGGACAGCCCGTTGCCATGAAGATTATCGGCGGGCTTGAATCCGGAACCATCATCACGAACCGATACTTCCAGGATGCCGTCGGTGAACGCCATGCGAACGGTCACCTCTGATGCCCGGGCGTGTTTGATGATGTTATGCACCGCTTCCTTCACGGCCATGCTGATGTTATGACGTATCTGGCTGGAAACCTGAACCTCATGCGGCAAGTCATTCACATGAAAGCGGCAACGTAGCGACGTCGGTTCGCACAATTGTTTCACCATCTGGCAAACATAGTTTCCCAGCGCTTCCAGATTGTCATTTTCCGGATTGACCGCCCAGACGGTTTCGTAAAGTGCTGAAACCAGCTCGCGCGACATTTGCGAAACCTTGTCAAAATCAGAACGCGCCTTGTCGGGAAAGGTGCTGTCTTTCTGCGCCATGGCGCTCAACAATGAAATCTGCGTGATTCGTGCACCCAAATCGTCGTGAATGTCATGTGCAATCCGCAGACGCTCCTGCTCCAAAGCCCGCTGTTGTTTGAGGCGGGTCATCTCGCGGCGCATCCGGTGCCAGACAAAATAACGGCTGATGCCGATCAGCATCGTTGTAAAACCAATCACCGCAACGCCCAAAAACCAGGGTGCTTTCCATAAGGGCTGCGGGACAAAAACTCCCAGCGACGTCTCCGCGCCGGTCAACATGCCCATCGCATCCACACCACGCACCCGGAACTGGTAATGTCCGGCCGGCAGTTTGTAATAAGCAGCTTCGTGGGCCGCGCCGGAGCCGATGCTAAACATCTCGTTCCATTCCACCACCAAATTGTCGCCCGGCGTCACGATCGGCGCCGACTCCAGGATGTTATGCCATTCGCCATGGCTGGTTTTATCCACGTCCAAAATGGCGAAGGCCCCGATCTGCGGATCCTGCCCGATTTTCACAACCCGGGCCATGCTGGGCCTCGTGCCGTCATGCATCCAGCCGGCAGGCGGATCATCGCTGGCGCGCTCAACCTCATTCTCAAACGGCGATTGAAGCAGGATGACATTGCCCTGGGTCCCATAGGATTTTGAGACCATCAAATTGGCCACGACGTAAACGCCGACGCTTTCCGGCGGCCCCGCCGAAGAAATGACAATCAACATCCGGGTCGCCAGCGGCGGCACAATCAACGTTTCCCGACGATGCGTCAGCGACGAGGTTTTCAGCGAACCCGTCCAGCCGGTGCTTTCCCCATTGACCCCGTAGACATTTTGGCTGATCTGATCGCCGGCATTGTTATAAAACCGGACCGTCAATGCCATTTCACTGTTTGCCTCATGCCAGACGTTCTCGAATCCCTCCATCATGTAACGCAGGCGGAGCGGCGGCTCGCCGCCATTGGTGACCGCGCCAAACCCGATGAGGATATTTTCCGGAAAGGGACCAAGACTGACCACACTCTCACCTTGAACGGGAACAGCCTTCCCATTCACATTGACGGAGAAAATTGCCAGTGCATTTGTGGCGCCTGCGGCCGGTTGCGGCACGCCGGCCAACAGTGTTCCAAGAAACAGCGAAAGCCAGGCCACGATCGGATGCCTTAAAATATTTGCGGGCAAATAATTGCCGGCGGCACCAGGGTCGGGTTTCATTTCGCAATTGTAACAGGCAGTCATTGAATGAAAACAATGAAACACCGGCGAGCGCGC
>DATJYM010000017.1:0-16071 GCA_035499615.1 Candidatus Acidiferrales bacterium
ACGCCACCGGGCAACTCGGTGCTTCCGGAACGGGCAATACCGGCATCATACCGGGCAATTGGCTCACCCCCAGCGCTAATATCGTCGTTTCCAACCTCACCCCCAACGTCAGCCTCGATGGACAACCTCTGGGTTTGGTGGCGTCTGCCGGCGACATGGCTTACATATTTCCCAGCACCAACTACGATGTCGATACAGCGGGTCATCCCAATGGCTGCTACATGGTGTTTGCCAACAAGAATTCCCCGCAGCCGGCTTTTCCCGGCACCAATGCGGCCAATGTTTATTGTTCGTTCCTTTACCAATTAAACAGCACCACCAATTTTTATACCAATGGGACTTCACAGATCCTTACGATGCATCGCCAGAACAGCGGCGTTCAAAGCACCGCCGATGCGAGTTACTGGCGATTGTTCGTGAGGTCAAACAGCGTGAACACGGCCCAATTGGGAATATGCAAAAACCCCTTTGCTGCCGGCGCCGACCTCCCTGGAGGGCCCACCAATTGGGACACAACTACGCTTACGGTGGGACAACCGTTTTTTGTGGTCGTTCGCCTGCAGATTGCCGCAACCAACAGTGCTACGTACTACAGCAATGACGTGGTTGATATGTGGATCGATCCACCCGTCAATAGCTTCGGGACCAATGAAGCCAATGTGCCGACGCCAGACGTGACTTTGGCTGCAGGGGTTGGCTCTGTGGATTCAAGCACCACCGGGCCAGGACGACTTTTCGTATTCGATAACGGCCCCAACGCCAATTTGGATGAATTGCGCATTGCCACGAATTGGGCGGATGCCACGCCTCCCGATGGTCAATGTCTTGCTGCCGCTATTACCACAAATCCGACGAATGTGACTCAAGTCGCTGAAATAGGTGCGACTTTTATCGCGAAAGCGGCCAACAGCACAAGTCCGACTTACCAATGGCAACTCAGTCAGGACGGCGGTACCACTTGGGCTAGCATCTCTAATGCGGTTCAGAACGTCTATACCACGCCCAATTTGCAGTTGGCGACTGACAATGGAAACAAGTATCGCGTCGTCGTCACCTGCAATTGCAACAACTCCCAGGCCACTTCCGCCGTTGCCACGGTAACGTTGACGGCTCCGACGGTGACGCCGTCGCCCAGTGTGATAATGAATGATACGTTCCCAAGCAGTACTTTCCGCGATGTCGGCCCTGTAACCACCAGTCATTCAGTCTGGTATACCGGAAGTCAATCGCCTTCCAGCTCATCAGATCTGTATACCGATCCGAGCGGGACCGGCCTGATCGCAGTGCCAATCTCCGGAAGTTCGAGTTTGTATTTGGGTTATTTCGTAGCTGAAACCAGCGGTAGCAAGCTGCCGGTTCATTTGGCGATCGGAACAGAGATGATTGCCACCCTCAAATTCATCCCCGACTCGTTCAATTCGTTTACGAACAATGCATCGCTGCGGTTCGGCTTGTTCGACTATGCCGATTCCGGCACGTTGTACACGGCGGATGATCCGACAATCACCGGAAGTCTGGGTAATGGGCTGAATGTCAGAGGTTATATGCTTAGTCTGGATTTCGGCACCAATTTCGCGGGTGGAGACCTGCCCTTGAGTCTTTTGGTCAGGAACGGTATCGCCGATAATAACCTCATGGGCACGACCGGCGATTACCTGTCCATGCTCAGCGGGCCGGTAGGCAACGGGCCGGGCGGCATTATTGGTACCGGGCCGGCGACCGGTTCCTGGACAAATGCGCCCTCATTCCAGCCCGGAACCACCTATTCGTTGACCTTAACCGTAGCTCGAACCGGCACCAACACCTGTATCCTTGGCGCGTCACTGACCGGCGGCAGCCTGAATCTATCCTATACCGCGGTAGATACCAATAACTTTGGTTATCACCGATTCGACACGATTGCCGTCCGCCCCAACAAACTTGAAAACGCAGCTGACATGTTCACTTTTCCACAATTGACGGTTCAAGTAACCAATTTGCCCGTGCAGGTGTCGAATATTGCGATTACGAGCTTTAAAGACATCTATCTCAATGGCACCAATAACACATCATTTACGTGGCAACCGTCGCCGGGCGGTGTGGATACGAGCCTTGGATTCACCGTGGGATTCAAGAACAGCCTGACTAACGCTAATTGGGCCCGATTGCGCACTGGTCTTCTCGCCACCAACTACACAGACACGAGCTTGGCTGTAACTAATGTCGCGGGCTTTTACCGCGTGACCTACCCGTAGTCCGGTTTGGTTGTTTATCGAGGGCGTCCTTGGCTTCAAGGACGCCCTTTTTTGGCAGTATCCTGATGTCGGCAGGGCGCATCACTCTGTGCGCACTGTCATTTGCGTTGGTGGGTGAGACTACTGACGAGCCGGAAAGTAGTTGGCAAAGGGTCTTCGGCTTGCGAGCACGCTCGCCTTACCGTAGGCTGGCGGCCGACGCCGCGCCGTAGCGGCGCTTTGGCGCGACGCGCAGCCGGAACGACTGCCCGCACTGCCCGGATTTTGGAATCTGCCGGACCGATGCAGTTGATCGCGGCGGACCACGCCGAGCCACCAACGTAGGACAAGCGTCGCGCCTGTCTCCCTTTCAAGTGATTGTGTCACTATCTGGTATGTTCCGGCTCGAGCAGGCAACCTCTGATCCAATCTGATCTGATTTCTTGAAGTCAGAGACAGGCGCGACGCCAGTTCTATTGCACTGTTCCCGATCAGAACTTTACTCTTTTTCCATCTGGCCGGAATTTGAAGATGCCTTGGCGGGGCATGAGAAGGTTGTCTGGAGTCACAAACCTTTGCTTTCGGCACTCCGCTTAGAGTTTGCCATACCCGCCCGGCTATCGCTTGTTGGCGGACGTTCCTTTTCGCGCCGAATGGCTACCGTCGGTATCAGGCTTCGATGCGGAGGCAACCCATACTGATGAAATCTTTTGGGCCCTTGATCGATGCGGGCGGGCCGAGTGAGGTGGTGAGTTCGCCCTTCTTTTCCTGCTCAAGCAGTTCCAGATTCGATTTCAGCAGTAAGGCCGAGATGTCTTCATCCGGTTTCATACCACAGGCACGCCGGACTGCGGCATCGAGACTGGCCCGGGGCGTCGCGCAGACGGTTCTCGCCCGGGCGGTTCAAGCGACTTGTAAAGCTCGCGCAGTGACCAATGGTTGGCCCGCATGGTTTCGCGGCGCAGTTGTCGCAACGCCAGGGCGGCGTCAGCCACGGCGCGGATTTTTCCAAATCCTCGGAGGGACGATTTACACGAGTCCCATTATTCCGAGCCCCTCTTGTTTCGAATCAGGGATTCGTATGACTCGTCCCTCGGATATTCCGAACTGCGGCCGGGGAAATGTGTCGAAAACCGTAGCCGACGATTCGCCGAATCGCGCGGCAAGTGTGGATCATTTTGCTGTGAACCAGGCTCAATAAATACCGAATTGCCGATCATGGGCGTTGCATTCCGGCCACGGCGTGAAGACTGCGTCGGCGCGTTTGATGTTGTTATCCCGGTGGTCAAGGGGAGGTTTTAAACCGATTTGCCTTCAAAGAGCGACGAACTTGAGCTGCGGCGGCTTGATGCCGCTTTCTTCGACGCGACATGTCGCGTCATTCCAAAGCGCAGACATGTCCGCGCAGTCCAAATTAAAAAGCGGCTCGCCTTGCCAATTTGTTGCGGTTTGAACGCACGTTGGCTTTGGCAAACAGGCCGGCATTGAAATGATACGCGCTTGCGAAAGCCCTGACTGTACGTGCTTTGTTCCCATCGCCTGTTTTTGTTCAAGAACATGAGTCTAAGTGGCCTTGGCTTGGTTGCGGGGTCATTCAACAAGAGAAGTCTTGTGTCTGACGTTGGAGGCCGCCAAATACAAAAATCCGCTTTGGTTCAAGCGGATTCGAAATCATGACGTACTCCGTCACTTCATCTTCTGCACAATATTGCCTGGGACCCCAGTAGGCCTTACGGAGGCAACATGGCCCGCTCGAGGCGGAAGAGGGCTTGTCCCTGTTTTCCTCCAATCGACTGCTCGGTGCTTGCGTCGCCCCAAGAGTAGGTCTGGGATTGCCAAGGGGTGAGTTGAAACGCATTTGGCGTTTCATTTTGACTCTCCCACTTGACGTGACCATCCGGGAAGCAGGCATTCATCCCAATATTTCCCTTCTGGAACGCGAAATTATTGTATCCCTGTGTTTGATCGGTAAAGATGCATTTTTTCTGATCCAGTTCACCTGTCGTTACACCAGGCAGAGGGCGATATATACCGCCGCCCGCGTATTCCGTCTTTCGTGATTGCGGGAAATAATCGTAACCGATTCGGATATAACCCGGATTAGCGCCGGCCGCACCTGGTTTCAATGAATACGACGGCCACGGAGCGGGGGGATTTACATACCAATCGTATGTCATATTCCCGCCGACGACTCCTGCTCCGACAGGGGTGTAAAACGTCTTGGGATTGGCTATATCTTTTTCGCCCCAGAGAATGCCCAGATTCCACCATCCGTCCGGCTGCGGAGGATCAGCCTGGTAAGTAAATTTGTTGTTGGCATCCAAACGTGCTATTTCGTGCGTTTCCCAAGCTGCGGCGCCACCGGTACCGGCACCTGGAACCGCCACATTAAATGTGGCTTGCTTTTCCCAATGGACTGGCAGCAGCTGGTTATGGTGATCGCCCGGATACATGGTCCAGCCTTCGCCAAGCTGTTTTTCGTTGCTGGCATCCGCAATTCGCAAGGCTTTTTGTTTGGCCGACGACAGTGCCGGCAACAGCATCGCGGCCAGAATGGCAATGATGGCAATCACCACCAGCAACTCAATCAGGGTGAACCCCTTGCGCAATGAACACTGACGCCATTGGGCGGCCCGTTCTGCGCCGTTTCGGGTGATTCGATTCAAATGAATAGGCATAATGTCAATTATGTTATGTTACGCCAAACACTACAGGATTGTTTAATGGCTACATAGTAACCCCGCTCACAAGGTGCGGCAATTGGTTGCATTTGCAAATCCAATTGAAGAAAGTGCACCGCCGAAGACGCCGGTTCCTTCGTCAATCAAGGCCGCCGCCCTGATTGGCGACCCAATGAATGCGACTGGCGTTGGTGATGACGGTGCGCGCTTCCATGGCCGGAAAACGGCAACCGGCAATGGTGACATCAGTAATGCGGACCGAGTCGGAGAAGCCCTCGATCAGAACCGGTTGTTTGGATAGATGGTCAAACGTGCAATCGCGAATATCAATGTCCCGAATGCAAGGCGTGGCATCGCCATTCAGTGTGCCCGGATATCTCATGGTTATGCCGATGCCGGTCCGGGCGGATTTGACCGTACAATTGCGAATGTAGGCGTTTTTGATAAAGCCGCCACGGGTCATGCCGGTTTTAAATCTCATGGCAATGTCGAGGTTCGGGCTGTCAAAACGGCAATCCTCGGCAAAAACATTTTCGACGCCGCCGGAGGTCTCGCTGCCGACGGTGACGCCGCCATGGCCGTTTTGAAATACGCAATTTTGAATCACGATGTTCCGGCTGGGAATGTTCACGCGCCGTCCGTCAACATCCCGTCCTGATTTGATGGCAATGCAATCATCCCCGTCGCTGAAATGGCAATCCTTGATCAAAACATCCGTGCAGGAATCGGGGTCGCAACCGTCCGTATTCGGACCATCAGAGTTCACCGTGACGTCCTGGATGGTAACATTGGTGCAATATAGGGGAGTGATGACCCACATCGGTGAATCCATGATATGCACGCCTTGAATCAAAACATTTTTGCACCGGGTCGGTTGGATGAAATACGGGCGCAGGTGATGGCCTTCCCCGAAAATCCGCTGCGCCACCGGCACTCCGTGGTCCCCCATGGCAACCAATTCGTTCGGATCCGGAATTCGCTTCCAGGAATACCAGATCGCCTTTGTTCCCTGTCCGTCAAGCGTTCCTTCGCCGGTGATGGCTATATTTTCTTGTCCCAATGCATAGACGAATGGCGAGTAATTCATTACCTCGGTTCCTTCATAGCGTGTAAAGACCACCGGCAAATAACTTTTGGGGTCGGTGCTGAAACGGATGGTGGCCCCCTTCGCCAGATCCAGATCGACGTTGCTTTTCAGGTGAATGGCCCCGGTCAGATAGACGCCCGCCGGAACGGAAACCCTGCCGCCGCCCGCGTCATGACACGCCTCAATCGCATCCTGAAAAGCTTTGGTGCAATCCGCAACGCCATCACCTTTTGCGCCGTAGTCGGTGACGGCAAACGCCCGGTCAGGAAATACGGGGGCGATGATCCGGGCCAAAATATCCGGCACACTGGACCAGGCCTGCCGGGGGTTGGTCACGGCGCCATTATCCAGCGCTGCATGGGACGACGACGTCTCACTGCCTGTGACCTTGAGGTTGACGAGGGCGATCGCCAGGCCAAGGTTAAAAGCCAGAAACCGGTGGAGTGAAAACTTCGAGATCATGGCCGATGAGGGTAACTTGGCGACCTGACAGGCAAAGCCAAAACCTTTGCAAAAAGGCTTGAGTAAAGTGCATGCCCGATGGAGGTGTTTTGTTTCCAAAGGCATCCTTCCGCCCGGCCACCACTACGGTTGCTCATGATAGGGAGCGTGGGTTTTAAAGAGTTTGAGCTGGTTCTGGATGACTTCTGCCAGGGGTTTATTGCTTTGCGCGGAACTCAGCTCCAACGCCCGCCGGGCCGTCGTAATCGCTTCCGGAAACCGTCCGGCTTCGGCATAAGCCGCCGCGAGCGTGTCCAGAATCTGGGGTGAGGTGCCCGCGGAAAGTTGTACCGCCCGTTGTGCTAATTCCACAGCCCTCGGGCCGTTACGCAACGACGCGTCCGGACAGGTCGCCAGTATCCAGGCCAAATTATTTTGCGCCGCGACGTGGTTCGGATCCAGTTCAAGGACCTTCTGAATTTCCGCGATGGCAGCCGCAGACTCCCCCAGACATTGAAAGGCCAGGCCCAATTGGTAGTGAGCGTGAACGGAATCCGGCATTTGCTTAAGCGACTGTTGGTACTGTTCAGCGGCCTCGCGCCACTGTCCTTGGGCGAACAGGATATTGGCAAGGTTGTAATGGACCTTGGCATTATCCGGTTCGATTCCAAGTGCTTTCCGGAATTGCTCGACAGCCTGCGCCGATTGTCCTCCGGTGGCCAGCAGGTTGCCCAGGTTACTGTAAAACTCTGCACGGTTGGGATTGAGTTCGATCGCTTTTCGGTACTCTTCGATGGCTTCTTCCGTTCTGCCTTGTTTCGACAATAGAAACCCTAAGTTGCTGTGAGCCTCCGCATAGGTGGGGTCTTCGGCCAGAGCCTGATGGTATTGCTCGGATGCTTCCTCCAACCGACCCTGGTTGAGAAGGACCGTGCCCAGATTGTTGTGGGCCGCCACAAAATCGGGGTTGATCTCAATGGCTTTCTGAAAGTTGTCGATGGCCTCGTCCGGTTTGCCCTGCCGATCAAGTGCATTGGCCAGGTTGTAATGTGCCTCCGCGTAATCCGGTTTGATCTCAATGGCCCGGCGGAACAGCGCAATGGCCCCGGCAGTTTCGCCCTGCGAAACCAGAATATTCCCAAGATTATTATAGGCCAGAAAGGCGTTTGGATTCCTTGCGATGGTATTACGCCAGAGTGTTTCAACATCCGTGTACGATTCACTCTGGCGCCAGCTCAATATACCCAATACCAATATTAATGTTCCACAAACAGCGAGTTGAAGGAATGGTCGCTTGTCGATTAAAGAACGGAACAGGGCGGCGATTCCCGCCGCCGCCAATGTAATCGGACCGATGCCGGCCAAATACTGAAAGTGATCGGCCACGAACGAATAACGGAAGGGATAGACATTGAAAAACCCCAGGGCCGGAAACAACGTGCCGACATAAAAGAGCCATACCGCCAGCGGCGCGCGGTTCCGGCGTGAACGCAACCACAACCCCACCGACACCAGCAGGGCCATGATGGGGAACAGGTATTGCCACCACACCATCTGGCTAACGTGCCAGCGGGGATAGATAAAAATCAAATCCACCGGCCAGACCAATTTGCCCAAATAGAACCAGATCGCGCGTCCGGCGATAAGCAACCGATCAATGATGGAAAAATCATACCCGGAACCTCTCGCGCCGACATATTTCCATTCCATCCACGCCGTGAACAACCCGGCACCCATCCCCACCGCAAAAAATGGAATCAGCGGCAGTACATCCTCTTTCCAGGACAATTTTCCACGTTGCCACCAGAAAACCACCAAAAAAGCCGCAGGGAGGGTTGCGATGACGGTCTTGGACATTAACCCCAATAGAAACAGCCCCAAAGCCGCAAAGTAAAACTTCCAGTTTCTGGTCCGGTCAAATTTCAAATAAACCAGCGCCGCGCCCAGATAAAGTGCGCCCGACAAAGTGTTCTTGATTTCCGAGATCCAAGCCACCGACTCCACGCAGACGGGATGCAAGGCGAAAATAGCCGCCGCCAAATAAGCTCCTGGCACCTGCAACCGCTGTAGGATTTTCCATAACAGGAAGGCCGAGAAGGCGTGCAGCACAATGTTAATTAAATGGTAACCCAGCGGGGTATCGCCCCAGAGTTTGTACTCAACCCAAAAAAGGCTGTAGACCAGCGGATAATATTGTTGCGTGGCGCCGGGTTCGATCCAGATGCGGGCCAATCCCTGTGCTGAACGTAGTTCGGGAGGGGTCAGGTGTGCGTCATCGTCCCAAAGGGGTTTTCCGTGCCATGCCGGTTGGTAAACCAAGATGACGGCGGTGAACAGCAACAATCCTTTCAGCCAGTTTCGCTCCCACAATTCACCCAGCCAGCCCAAGCTTCCATCCCTTGCTGGAGTTGAAGATGTCATCGAGAGTACCTGGGATGCTAACGAAACTGTGGCACACGACAACTGCTAACAGCCCATTAAACACTCGTTTTCCGGCAGGAGACGAGGTGACGAGTCTCACTTTCCTCCGATTTTTGAAACCGAGGTTGGAAACTCCTCACGTCGTCGCCTGCTTCATTAACGTGCTGTTAGCGCCTGTGCATGCCGTCTTTGATCTGCCGGCAGTGAAGCCTTCTTGGCCGGCACCGTTGCCTCTGAAAGTGCAACAGGCGCTGGAAAATTACCAGCGCCTGTTGCGAATAAAACCTCAGTGATATTAACGGCGCATCCGGCGCGCAAAAACCAGACCGAGCAGGCTCAAGCCCGCCAGCGCAAAGCTCGCCGGTTCGGGAACACTCGCAGGCGTCACATCTGCCCACGTTGTGCCGATAAGCAGGTTATCAACCAAATAGGGACCGCCCGCACTGCTTTGAGCTTTGAATCCTACGTTATCTACTGCCGTCGTCGTCGCGGCGATACCTGAAAGGGTCACATCCGCCGCGGGTGCCGTGCCACCAAAGCTGCCTGCGCTTGGATCGACCCAAAGGCTGGCAGTGCGTGCATTGAGGTCGAGTTCTTCGACGATCAAATAGGTCTGACCCAATGTCAAAACGGTACTGCCGCCTGCTGATAGTGACGCAGCTCGCACTCTAAGCTGACCGGCAGCATAAAAATAGGCATCAATGGCATCGCTGCCGCCATTGGGAGTCGAAGTGCCCGGATTCAATGCGGTGAAGTAGTTATTGGCACTGTCGGCGGCAGTCGCATCAAACAAGAACGAATAGTAGATTTGTCCGCTGGTCTGATTTGCGTAGGTATTATAAATCGTTCCAGCCGACACGCCGTTATTTATTTGAAGTTCGTTACCGCCTTGATCCGCCAAACCTGAGTAAGTAAGGTTGCCGCTTACAACGGTTAAATTGGCGCTGCCACTGGACCACGCTGTGAGATTACCGGGGTTGATATTGCCGCCAAGGGCACCGGGAGCATAATTAAAAGCTTCTGAAAACAGAAGTGAGGCATGGGCGGCCTGAAAGGTTAAACAGAGGGCACAGATACCCGCAACGGCTAAACTTAAACGTTTCATAATACGACTTTGTATCGGCTTGTGGTTGATTCTTTTGACTCTTTTATACTAACCCGCTTTTGCGTTCTGTCAGCCCCATTTTGTTGCAAACATACTTGAAAATTGAGAACCATCCGACCGGGAGAACATCCGCCCTGTGGTCGGTTGCGATCCGGACGGAGCCACCGGCCAAGGGATACCGCGGAATTGCCTCCCTGCACAAATACCACCATCTGCGCTGACTTTAAGGTATTTGCAGGAGGTAAAACGCTTGCGGGCTGTTGGGGTTGATGGCGTTGGTAAAAATGAAATGACCGGTGCCATCAAACATGTTGGTGGCGACGGGCGTCCACTGGCTCAAGGGAAGCGCCATATTGGTGGAAACCAACACGTGATAAGCGCCATTCGTCGTGCCTCCCGAACCGCTCATGATCAGACCATTGACCGTGGCGCTGATGCTGCCGAAAATGGGTGGCGACGGGGGCAGGGGAGATTGGACCAACAATTGTATCTGTCCGGGCGGGTTGGTGATGCTGTAATTGTAGCCCGGGGGCGTGGTGCCGAGGACGGGAGTGCCGAAAAAGCTGCCGGCATAGGCGAACAAAGTGTAGGCGCCGGGGCCGAAACCATTTCCGGCGGCAATATTCAGCGTGTTGTTTACGGTAAGATTTCCCTGCGCCGTGACCTCCGTGATGTTTGTCCCGAGCGTGAAATTAAACACGGTGGCAGCGGGAACCGTCAGGCTGGTGTTGTCCGCCAGTGTACTGGCGGCCAGGGTAATGGGATTTGCGCCGAAGGCATCGCCCGCAGTCAGACTGGCCGGCGCCTGATAGAGCGCCAGGGAATTGGTGCTGGTCAAGCCATCGAAGCTAATCGCCGCCGCCCCCGGTGTGCTGTTGGAAACGGTGACGTCGGCGTTAAACAGCGTGAAAGTGGGAGCACCGCTGGTGATGGTGAATTGCGAGTCGACGCACCGGAAGGCCTCGGCGTTATACACGTCGAATGTCCTCGGGGCGGTAATGTTGAGATGGCTCAGGAAGATATTGCTGACTGGCGATTCAATCCGCCCCCAGACAACGCCTGCCGCGCCGCTGCTGCTGACGGTGGCGGTCAGGTTGCTGATGGTAATATTCCGCCAGATGGGGATATTGGTGGTGCCCACGACTTGCGCCGCGGCGATGGACGGAGAAATGCCGACGGGCGTCCCGTACTCGTTGTAATAGCTGTAAATGACTATCGCCCCATACTTGAGGTTGGTCATCCCGAGATTGTAATAATATAGGTTTTGCGCCGTGCCGCCTGCGCCACTGCTGCCGCTGGTGGCATTGTCGGATTTCATGCGGATGCCGTAATCCGTGTTATTGAACGTACAATTGATCACCGTCAGGTTGGACACGCCCCCGGCGGTGTTGCTGCCAATGGAGACGCCGTGGCCGGTGCCGAACGTGCAGTTGGTGACGAGGATATCGGATGTCGGCGTGTTGGCGCTGCTTGTCCCCAAAGCTATGTTGTCGTCGCCGTCGCTGATGAAACAGTCTTGAACCAGGCAGTTTGTGCCGACCAAATCAATGCCGTCAGTGTTGTGGGAATCACCGGAGTCCGTGTTGATAGTGATGCCTTGAATGGTAATGTTTCCGCCCTTGTTCTTTAGCGAGATATGCATTTTGGGTGCGTTGATCATCGTCACGTCCCGGATGAGCAACCGCTGGCACGAACTCAAACTAATCATATAAGGCCGTGAGGAAGTGCTGGAGATCGTCCACCAGCCGGAAATGGTTGCCGACCCGTCTAGGGTGCCGGAACCGCTGATTTCAACGTCGTGCAGATTGGAGCCGACGATAAAATCCGGCGGTGACGTGCCACCCGGCCATTGACCATACGGGAGCATTTTCAGAGTTGCGCCGCCGTCAATTTGCAGATTGACGCTGCTCCGGTAAAGAAGGGGGCCGCACAGATAGGCGCCGGCGGCGGCGGGGATCTCGACCGTGCCGCCGCCCGCCGCGCTGGCGGCCACGATGGCGTTGGAAATGCCGATAGTGCTTATTGTGACCCCATCGCCAATGGCGCCATAGTTGGTCACATTAAATGTGCCCGCAGGAATGGTCGGCAACGTCGGTGTACCCCATGCCCGGGTGGCCTGCAAAACGCCCATGATGATGGCCGCGGACAGAAGGTGGGTTCGAAAAATCCTGCAAGAATTGTTGTTGCTCATTTACTTCTCGGTTTGCGCCGGCGCGTATTGTTATCGGTTATCTTTTCCAAGCGGAATTTATCAATACTAACAGATTTTCTGCTGACGGGTAATTACTGTTTTGTGCAGTGATATCTGAATATTTTGCACTGCCAGGCTGGTTTCAGGTCCGGCTGTCGGTGTTTCGTGCGCCGGGTGCCCAAATTTCAAGTTGTTTTGCAAAACTGGCGGCTGCAAATTTCCAGGTCCCGGTTAATATCACTGAATGATAACCTCCTTCGGCCGTTGGTGCCAGGGTAAAGCGTCCCTGGCCATGAATACGATGTTCTGTTTCAAAAAAATAAACGGACTCGGCAAGTCGGCCGCACGTCTCTGGCTGGCCATGCCACTCCTCGGGCTGTCGCTCGTCGCCGGAGGGGCGGCAGACGCAGCATCAGGGAAAGTTTTCAATGTGCGCGATTTCGGGGCGACCGGTAACGCCACGACTCTGGACACGAAGGCCATTCAACGGGCTTTGGACGCCTGTGGGCAGGCTGGTGGCGGGACGGTGCTGTTTCCAGCAGGAACGTATTTGAGCCAACCGCTGACCCTCCGCACCAAAACGACCGTTCTCCTGGAAGCGGGCGCGATGTTGCTGGCCACCACCAATCAAAACGATTTCATGAAAGCACCCGGCGACTGGCTCAAGGCCGGAAGCAGCGGGGACTTCAACCCTTTTATCGGCGGCAAGAAACTGACCGACGTCACCTTCACCGGTTCGGGAACGATTGATGGCAATGGCGCGGTCTGGTGGGGCGAGGCGGAGAAGGCGCGCCAGATAAAGTCGGGATACACCTTGCCACGGCCCAATTTGATCGTGCTGGAGCGTTGCCGGAATGTGCGGCTCGAGAACATCACCCTGCAAAATTCGCCCAAATTCCATTTCGTGCCTTCGGATTGTGAAGACGTGGTCGTGTCCAACGTCACCATCCTCGCGCCGGCACACGCCGCCAATACCGATGCGATCGATCCGAGTGGCCGGCGGATGCTCATCACCCGCTGTAGAATTGACGTGGGTGACGACGACGTGGCCATCAAGGCAGGCAGGAAAATCCCGGGCCGGGATTTCCAGAGCGAGGATATTACCATCACCGACTGCACCATTCTGCACGGCCATGGCATCAGCATTGGCAGCGAGACCCTGGGTGGCGTCCGCAATGTAACCGTCCGGAACTGTACTTTTGAAAACACCGAAAACGGCCTGCGCATCAAATCGCAGCGCGGCAAGGGTGGGGTGGTGGAAAACATCCGTTACGCCGACATCACCATGAAGAACGTGATTCCGGCCATTACCTTGACCTGTTATTACATGAATAATTCCGCGGGAGACACCACCCAGCCCTCGACAGTCAAGGCAGATGACGCGCGACTCGCCAACGCCATGACTCCCGTTTTTCGCAATATTTATTTTCGTAACGTGACGGCCACCTGCCAGAAATCAGCGGGCGTCATCACCGGGTTGCCGGAAAGCAAAATTTCAAATGTGGTATTCGAAAATGTTCGTATCTCATCGGTCACGGGCCTGACGATCAAAAATGCCGACGGCGTTCAGTTCAAAAATGTGCAGATCACAACCGGGCAAGGCCCCCCGGTGATCACAAACAATGCGCAAATTGAAGGCCTGGCCGAGGCGAAATAAAGATAGCCATCCGCTAAAAGTGCCTAATTTTCAAGGACGTTTGCAGAACGTCGCTGCTGACTAATGTGTGATTTGAGCTATTCTTCTCCCACACATTTCAACTTTGAATCAAAACGCTCTGTCCAAACGCCTGTTGTTATCTTCTCAATAATTCGGAAATTTGCATGAAATACCCGCTGCACCTCATACTCGCTCTCTTTTTATGGTTCGGGCTGATTCTACCCGGTTCCGCCTCGGTGCTGGTCAGTAACGTCTGGAGCACCGGCGTCCGTTCCTATCCGGCTTATAACGACCCCAATTCGCCGTATTCAGAGATGGGCGTCGATTACAACTCCAGCGGCGATTTTGAGTCTGCGTGGTTTAACGGGGGTGGCGGGATGATGACGTCATCCCCCGGACACCTGGTCACCACGGTCACTTCCAGCAGCTCTTCGTGGACGACTTATTTTACCACCGAGGCGAGCCCGGTCACTTTGGCTGGCGCGGGGGATGAAATGAAAATAACGTGGGTGTTTACACCTTCTGGCGTCGCCGCCAGCGGTACCAGCCAGGGTTTCCGCCTGGCGGTGGTGGACAGCCCTTCCGCTGCCCGGTTGACCAATGATGGCAGTCCCGGCAGCAGCACGTACGCGGGTTATGCAATGCTTATGAACATGGCCACGACCTTGGGCAGCAGCAAATCATTTCAATTGATGGCCAGAACCGCTCCGGGAACCAGCGCTGCTTTACTTTCGGATTCGGGCACTTCGGTCTGGACGGCTTTGACAAATGGAGCCGGGAAAAACGTCACCGGCTACGCCAGCGGCACCCAGTACACCTTTGTGATGACCTTTACGCACAACGCATCGAACGGTTTGGATATTTCGGCCACGATGACGGGTGGCAGTCTCAACAATGCCGGCAGCGCGACCGTTTCCTACAGTGACAGTGCGCCCAATACTTTTACCTTCGATACTTTTGGCGTCCGGCCTTCCGATGCGGCGGATTCGGCGGCTTCCTTCGACACGACGCTGTTCGAGGTGGAATTTATTCCGGGCGCCACACCGCCTTCGGTCACCACGGACCCACAGGACCAGACAGTCCTGGTTGGCCAAAATGCCAATTTCAGTGTTCTGGCCGGCGGTACCCAGCCTTTGAGTTATCAATGGTATTATAACACGAACACGGTGTTGACGAACGCAACTGGTTCCGCATTCACCGTGACCAACGCCCAGCTTACGAATGCGGGCGGATACTCGGTCATCGTGACCAACGCTTACGGCTCGGCGACGAGCGCCGTGGCTCAACTGACCGTCAACATTCCGGATCCGCCCTCAATCATCACGCAGCCGCAGGACCAGACAGTTTCCCCGGGAGGCAACGCCACCTTCGCGGTGACCGCTGGCGGCAGCGAGCCGTTGAGTTACCAGTGGTATTTTAACACCGGCACGCCGGTGCCCAATGCCACCGACCCCTCTTTGACCATCACTAACGTTCAACTGACCAACGCCGGTGTTTATTCGGTGACCGTCAGCAACCTCGCCGGCGGAATCACCAGTTCCAACGCAGTTCTGGCTATCAACACCAATCCAGTGGCGCCGGTCTTCACGCTGCAACCCGCGTCGCAAGTGGTGTTGGCCGGGAGCACAGCCAGCTTTACCGCCTCGGCCAGCGGCACGCAGCCGATCTCTTACCAATGGAGCAAGGGCTCGACGCCGATTCCGGGTGCAACTTCACCCACCCTGACCTTGTCGAACGTGCAGGCCACAGACGAAGGGAGTTACCTGGTCACGGCCTCCAACTCCGTCAGTACCGTGACCAGCTACCCGGCCCAGCTCACCGTAACCGCCATGGTGCCGGTGGCCAATTCCGATTATAACCTGGTCGGGTTCGGTCAAAATACCACCGGCGGCGGCGTCATTCCCGAGACCGATCCGGCTTACGTGAAGGTTTATACTCCGCTCGATTTTGCCAATGCTCTTCAGTCCGCTTACAAGACAGCCGGCTCGGTCAAGGTGATCGAGATCATGAATGATCTGAGCCTGGGTTGGAACGAGGTTGGTCCGGCAGTGCAGGCGGTCGGACCGTTCCGCGAGAACACCGCGCCGTTGCTGCATCCGGTCCTCCTGAACGTGGGCGAGAGTCTGATTGATATCAAACCCCGGAGCGGACTTACCATTTTCTCCGCCAACGGCGCGACCATCAAACATTGCAACTTCAACATCAAAAGTTGCAGCAACGTGATCATTCGCAATTTGAAGTTCGACGAGAATTGGGAATGGGACGAAAGCACCAA
>DATJYM010000018.1:0-14875 GCA_035499615.1 Candidatus Acidiferrales bacterium
TGCCATCTCCATCCAGATCCGCGATCACTAAACCATTGGGACCAGTGCCGCAGGGGTAACTAACTCCCGGTGCAAAGGATGTGTTTCCAAGGGTGCTCAGGTTCTGGAAAATCGAAATGGTATTGTCGTTATAATTCCCCACCACAATGTCGGGCTTGCCATCGCCGTTCAAATCCTCCACCGCTATACCCCACGGATAATTTCCGGCCCGAATATCCATTCGAGATGCAAAAGAGTTGGTAGTGAGAACACCCGGCGAACTGGTGTTTCTTAAGACAGAAACCAGATTACTGGCTCCATTGATTGCCATAATGTCCAGCCTGCCATCTCCATCCAGGTCAGCGACGGTGATTTTACTCGGGTTACAGCAGGGGCCTGATATCAGCGGCAGCACCAGACGCGGAGCAAAGGCTAGGGTTCGGTTGGTGCTGATGTTCTGATAAATTGAAATTTGCCCTGACTCGGAGTCAGCTGCGAGCAAATCCGCTCGTCCGTCTCCGTCCAGGTCCGCAATGCAGATATCAGTCGGCTGAGATCCAGTGGGCAAATTGATACGAGCAGCAAGGGTAGAATTGTTAATTTGCCCGTTCCCCGTGAAGGTCGGCAGGAAAGGCTGGTCCGAATAAGCCGTCAGGCCATTAACTGTCACGGTGATTGGAGCATAAGTCGCTCCCAATGGTACCGTGACGGTAAGATTGGATGCGCTGGCGGCAATGACTGGAGCCCGAACGGCGCCGAAGTACACAGTATTACTGCTCGCCACGGAACTGAAGTTCGTTCCATTAATGGTGACGACTGTTTCATTCGAGCCGGAAGTCGGGGCGATATTGAAAATGGCCGGCTCGCCGGCGGTAACCAGCGCGGGCACGCATTTGCCCGAACTGCCAGCGTTGTAGATGGCCGTGATTTCACACGACAAAAGCGCACGATTGTACAGCGAAATCTCGTCTATATCGCCTAAGAATGCGAAGTTATTTTGACCGTCGTTAAGATTTCCTATTCCAACCCCTGGAGAATCTCCGGCAACAAGGGTGCCAAACGGCCGCACGCTCGTCACCGTTTGTGCTGCCAGCATGGCGTTGGTATAAATGCGCATGGTACCACTGGCCCCATCAAGCGTGGCCGCCAAATGAATCCATTGGTTGTAAGCCAGGGTGGTTTCCACATTTGCGGAGTTGCCGTTGGCATCCGTTATTACGAACTGCACCGTATTGTTGTGTTGCATCGAGAGAATGTAGGGGTCCATGCCCGGACGATTGTCCCCCCGCCAAAATATGATCGAACCATCGCCCCGAGGCCGGACCCAGCCTTCGATCGTCAGCGAGTTGGTCAGCGCGTAAGCGGGTCGGTCCGGTACTTGGACCCCAACGTAGGGACCGTAATCTACAGAGTTGCAAGCAAACGCCTGCCCGACTACGCCAGTGGTGTAAGTTACATTGACCGCAACACCGTTGTTGGAACTGACGCTGTCAATCGTGTTGCCATCCCCTTTCCACCAGCCGACGATACCCGCTGGCGACGGCGTGCAATCCGCGTTGGCATCGACTACGGCCAGCACCGCTATGAGACTGAAGATTCCGAATAGTGTTTTTGCCGATTTCATAGGCTGCCCTTCCATTTCCCCGGAATCAACGTGCCTTTCTGACTCCCGGCCGGATCCAATTCAACCGGACCAGGCAACTGCTCCCGGCGTTTAAGCGAGCCTTAGCTGACGCTATTTATTTTGAACCTGCGCTTATCAAACTCCAACTAAAATCTTCTGATAAAAATCCCTCGACGACAACGACATGGCTGAAATTTAAATTGCAGAACATCGGTTCGTTCAAGGTGGAGAAATTCATTACCACTGATGGCTACAAATTTCTCCTGCCGGGAAACGAATGGGTGGCGTTCCGTGCCAGCGGCACCGAACCGCTGATCCGCTGCTACATCGAAGCCAAATTGAAGGCGAACTTGAAGATACTTCAAGCTGCATGCCGCGGGGTATTGGCATGAATTTGTGGATTTTGTATCAACCGACGTGAGGAGGCTCTGACAATACTGGATTTTGGATTTGATGAATGAGCCTCGTTACCTCGGCGGCTACGCTGCTGAAAGATTTCCGATCCTAACCCTCCCGCTCAAGACTTACGCGGCTTGCGGAGTTTTACCACGTCTGCGTGTGCAAAAACCACATCGGGGTCGCGTTGCATGGCTTCGTGGTAATGGCCGGAAAATCCATCACTGTTTTCTGAAACCACCAGCAACAGCTTCGATTGGTTTGCCAGGGCATCAACCTTGGCTGCCGTCAGCGGTTCCTCGGCGTCCAGGGCTTCATCCATGGCGACGATCAGCTGGGAAAGCGGATGCAGCCAGCCGAACCACGGGTCATTGGTGACGAGTTGCAGGAAGTGGCCTGGCGATTGGATCTTGCCCATGGTCTTCTCGTAGCCGACGCGTTCTGAATCCACCAGTGCCTTGTGCAGTTTAAGCAACGCCAGGCGCAATTCCGTCAGACGTTGCCGAACGCCTTCCGGTTCCAATCCGGTTGTTGTTTTCTTTTTCATGTTGGTCCTGGTCAGGGCGATGGTTTCCTGGCTTTCTGCGCGGCAATGGCTTCGGTGAACCAGATGACCTCGTCCAGGAACACCGCCGCCCGTTTCTCGTAGGCCGGATCATTGGGTGTCCCATCTTCCTGAAAACTGTCGCGCACGTGCGAAACCGACAGGTTTTCCGGGATGGGAAAGGCGCCCATGCCGATGGTCACCAGACGCAATTGCGCCAGACAATTAATGCCACCGAACCCGCCCGCGGAGGCTGTCACAATGCCGACCGGCTTGCGTTCGTATTCGGGCAACAGATAATCCAGGGCGTTTTTGAGTACGCCGGGATAACCGTTGTTGTATTCCGGCGACACGATGATGAACGAATCCGCCCGTCCGATTTTGTCGCCAAATTCCTGCAAACGCGGCGGGGGATCGTCGCGCCGATGGAGCCGTTCTTCCATGATGGGAAAATTATATTCCAACAGGTCGATCAATTCCGTCTGGACCCCGGCGCGCTGCTGCAATCGTGCCAGGACAAATCGCGCGACCTTGATGCTTTGCCGGTCCCGGCGGGTGCTGCCGGCGATGATCGGAATATAAAACATGGCATTACCTTACCGAAATTTCGCAACTTCGCAAACCTCGGTATTCGGGCAATGTGAAACAATGTTCGAAGTTCCTTCCCGCCCAGTGGAACGGGCGCGTAAACACGGAACTCCAAACTCAACAAATCCGTTGCCAACCACCGTGAAAGGTTCAGGAATTTCCAATCAAAATTCCTGCCAGGAAAACCAATGCGCCGCCCAGCGCCACCTGCAAGACGGCGGATACCACCGGCGTGTCCATGTATCTATGCCGCACCCAGGAAATCACGCTCAATTCCACCAGCACGACGACGACGGCGACGGCGACGGCGGTATGCAAGCTCGGGATCAGAAATGGCAGGGTGTGTCCGATGCCGCCAAGCGACGTCATCAGGCCGCATACGAGACCACGCGCCCAAGGATGGCCACGGCCGGTCAGGCTGCCGTCATCCGACAAGGCCTCGGCGAAACCCATGCTGATGCCCGCGCCGACGCTGGCAGCAAGGCCGACCAGAAAGGTTTGAAAACTGCTGTGGGTGGCAAACGCGGCGGCGAACAATGGCGCCAGCGTCGAAACGGACCCATCCATCAAACCGGCCAATCCCGGCTGCACCACTTGCAGCAGGAACAACCGCTTGGCACGGGATTTTTCATCTTCGCTCAATTTCGTTTTCGCAATTTGTTCGGCAGTGACGGCGTGGTTGCGTTCCTCCTCGGCGAGGTCGCCCAGCAACTGGCGGATGCCCGTGTCGGTGGCGCGGCGGGCGGCGGCTTCGTAAAAGCGGCGGGTCTCCACTTCCATGGTCTCGGCCGTCTTTTGGACGGTCTTCAAACCGAGCGGCCGGACGAGCCAGACCGGTTTCCGGTCCACAAAACCGCGGACGTCCTGCCGCCGGATGTGGGGGACGTGATCGCCGAAGCGGCTCCGGTAAAGTTCCAGCAGGCGGTGGCGGTGACCGTCTTCGTCACGGCGCATGGCGCGGAATTTTTCAGCCTGCTCGGGGTAATTGGATTGCAGGCCATCCGCGAAATCCTCGTAGATGCGGGCGTCGTCTTCTTCAAGAGAAATGGCCAGGGCGAGGATTTCCTGTTCGGTGAGGCTGTCGAAGGTTTTCATAGACGCGGGAACAATAACCTCCCTGCTACCGCACGCAAGCCCCTGGCGAGTCCGGAGACAATTCCGGTCAGTTGGCGGGAACCGATACCCTGCTCAAGGACTGCTGACGCGGTAGAAACGAGGGGTTGAGGTCGCAGTACTATCAAGAAATTCAAATTTCCCCGGAGTGATTTCCGTTGCGTTTCCAAGGATTGTCCAATTGAACAGGTTGGAGGAAATCAGCACGCGATAGGTCAGGTTCGTCTCGCCGTCGAAGTTGATTCGGAATTGTCCTGGTTGAACAAGCAGGGCGCCGGTGATGACAGCCGCCGCGCGCGGAATGGTGAAGGAAGATTCGGCCGAGAAGACTGAACCGGCAAATGCGGGGTCAATCGCCTGCACGCTCCAGTAATAGGTTCCTGGACCAAGCCGCGCCTGCCAGTGTGTCACCGGGCCGACATTGCCCATCCGGGCCACGCGGCGCAGACCGGTCACGACATCCGCTTCGGGCGACATGATCTGGCAGCCGCCGGCATTGGTGCCAATCCGCAGATTATACGTCAGGCCGCCCGCATTAGTGGTCTGTGCATCCGTGGATGGATTCCAGGATAAAATGGCACCCGGCAACACGGTCAACCCGGTGGGGGCGGTCGGTGGCGTGTTGATTGTTCCAGAACCGTTTCGGTAGAGCAAGGTGCTGGAACCGCCTGAGAGCCCGTTCGTGGCTCCACAATAAAGGACGTCAAGAAGCCCGTCGGAATCAAAGTCGCCCAGCCCGGCTGCGCTCCATTGCGTTCCTGCCAGCGGTTCACCGGAGTCCACGAAGACCCCCCCGCCGTTATTGTGATAAATACTCGCGACCCGTCCTCCCGTGCGACCGGCGGTCAGGCCTGTCAGGAAAATGTCCGGAAGGCCATCATTGTCGAGGTCGCCCCAGACCGCCAGGCCGGCCGAGACACCGGGCAGGTTCGTCGTGACGAGAGTGAAAGTGTTGTTGGTATTGTTGTGATAGAGCGCAGTGTAGGAGTTGTTGCCGCTGATGCCGGTCATCAAAAGATCCAGCCAGCCGTCCTGATCGTAGTCGCCCCATGCCCAGGACCCCGAATTGACCGCTTGAAATCCGGCGCCAATATTGGTGAACACTCCGTTGCCATCGTTACGCATCAGGATAGCCGTGGCCACTTGCTTATCCACCGCCCCGCCCAGAAGGAGATCCTCATCCCCATCGTTGTCGAAGTCGGCGGGGGCAACCGCCAGGGCGGCGGGCAGGGTCACACCCGTATTTGTGAAAGTGCCATCGCCGTTATTCCGGTAAATGAGCGTTGCGGAAGGCGACACGCCGCTGCCGCGCGCCAGCACCAGGTCCAAATTCCCGTCGTTGTCATAGTCCACCCATGCCGCGGACACCGAGACGGGCAGACCCGCTGCGATGTCCGTGAAAGTGCCATCGCCATTGTTTCGGTAAACCCGGGTAACTCCGCCTCCCGCCAGAACAAAATCAAGCCGGTTGTCGCCGTTGAAATCGCCCCAGGATACAGTCGGGGGAATCGAACTGCTGATGCCGGGCAGACCTGCCTGGATGTCGGTAAAGGTGCCATTGCCGTCGTTGTGATAGATTCGGGTGATGGCGGTGCCGTTGGCCAACCGGCCGCAAATCAATACGTCGAGCCGGCCGTCGTTGTCATAATCGCCCCAGTCCACCGCGCCCTGCTGCACATCGGGCAACCCACTTGTTTGCGGCTCAAAATCAGCCACCTCGAGCGTGAAGGCGTTTGTCGCCGTCGCACCGACCGGGTCCTGGACGACGATGCTGACAAGACACCTGCCGCGCTGCTCCGGTTTCAGTGTCAGTGAAAGCGTGCGGTTCGAGTCCGTGCCGGTGATGAGGGAACTTTGCAACAGATTTGAGTTCGAAAGGGTCAAGGTCACGGCAAGGTCCGCGGCCGGCGTTTCTGTATCTCCAATCTCGAAAGCGACAGGCGGCACGACTGCATCCGGGAGCACCCGCAGGTTGGGCGACTGCGAGATGGTCGGCGCAGCATTGGTGACGTACAGAACAAAACTGTTGCTGGCCATGCGCCCCTGCGGGTCGCCCACAACCAGTGTTACCAGCGACGTGCCGACATTATGAGGCGTCGGGGTCAGAGTCACCGTGCAATTGGAGCCAGCACGGCTGAAGACAACCCCCGCCAGCGGTAACAGGTTGGTGTTGCTGGATGAGGCGCTGAGCAGGAGTTGATCTGGCGGCGTTTCGAAATCAGCGATGGTGAAGGGCAGTGGAGGCGTGCTGGTGCTGAATCGAATCGTTTGATTGGGAATGGCGGAAATGACCGGCCCGACGTCCAGGTGGAAAGAGTTTTCCGCCGCGAAAGGCCCACCGACGAAGCCATTGTCGATGGCTTGCACGCTCCAATAGTAGTTCGTGCCATTGGGCAGGTTGAAAATGGCAAACAGCCGTTCGCCGGCGTTGCCGCGCTCGGGTAGTAGACGCCAGCCGGTAACGGCGTCCGCCATCGGGCTGAGGACGTCGATTCCGCCGGGGGTTGAACCAATCCGGACGTTGTAAGTAAGACTGTTGGTTTGGTTGGGATCAGTCGCAGCCTGCCATGAGAGGATGACCAGGTTGTTTGACTGTACCGCGGTCAACCCCGTGGGCGCGGCGGGCGGGGCGTTGGAGGGTGTGCCGTCGTTGCGATAGATGTGCGTCTCGGGGCCGCTGACTCCCCAACCGAAGCAGGCTACATCCAGAGTGCCGTCATTGTTGAAATCGCCCCAGGCGACGGATGGATAATACATGGCGGGGAGAGCGATGCCGGAATTGACGAAACCGCCGGGCGTATTGCGAAAGAGACGGGTGAGGGTGGGACCGTTGGTGGGGCTCCCGGAAACCCAGAGGTCGGGCCGGCCGTCGCCGTCAAAATCGCCCCAGGCGGCCGTGCTGCTGGCCATGCCGGAAACAGGACTGCCGGCGTTCACGAAGGTATTCGTGCCTAGATTCCGATAAAGCGTGGCCTGCCCGCTTCCAGTAATAAACAGGTCCACTTTCCCATCACCGTCGAAATCCGCCAAGACTGTTGCACCTACGTTGACGGCTGGAAAAAGCTGCCCCACATAAGCAAATGAGCCATCGCCGTTGTTATGAAACAAGTAACTGCCTGTATAGTGGCACAACAACAGGTCCTGCCAGCCATCATTGTCAAAGTCGGCGACCACTGTGCAGCCGTATGGAACCAGGCCAACGAAGAGGCTCTGGCCCGAGGCGACAAAATTTGTGCCGGTGTTCCAGTAAACCATGGCGAGGCCGTTGCTATCAGTGGCGACCACATCCAGGCGGCCATCGTTGTTGAAGTCTCCCCACGCGGTCGGGGAGCCATTCACGTCGGGCAGGGAAAAGGCAAGGCTGAATAGTCCATTGCCGTCGTTGTGATAAATGCTGCCGCCAATCAGCAAGTCCAGCCGGCCATCATTATCGTAATCGCCCCAGCGCACGGGCGTATAAGACACCGCCGGCAGGCTGTTCGACACGAGAGTGAAAGTACCATTTCCGTTGTTGCGGCACAGTAGTATCTGATTGTTATAGCCGCCATCCATGCCCGCAGCAACCAGGTCCAGCCGGCCGTCGTTGTTATAGTCACCCCAAGCCATCCAGCCCTGGCTCAGGCCGGGTAAATTGGTGCCCACGTCGGTGAAGGTGGTCCCATTGACTGCACCAGCGATCAGCAGCCATAGCCCGAAGACGACGCGAAAGGACTGTCGGCGTATTTGAACGGAAGCGGACATGGTTCCAAAAACAGATCCTGACTTAAATTCAACACCCCTGCTTTCTGCTGAAAAAGGGGAGCCAAACAAATGATTATTGCCTGCTCATGCGCTGAAAGTCAAGGTTATACGCCCGCCGATTACAGGGAATGCAGCCTGAAAGCCTGGCTGCCGGTCGGATTTACAAATACGGGGAAAACAATCTGGCCGTGGCGTCGCGCAATTTTGCCGGCAACGTCCGGCCATCGGCCTCGGCCAGGGTCACTTCGCGGGCATGCCTGAGTTTTTGTTCGATCACCGATTCCATGCGCTGCGCGAATTCGCGGCTGTAGCATTCCACGTTCAACTCGAAATTCAACCGCAGGCTGCGCGCATCCCAATTGGCCGAGCCGAACAGGACCCAGTGGCCATCCACGACCATCAATTTGGAATGGTCAAAGGGCGGCGGCGTGAGCCAGATATGGCAGCCGCGTTCGAGCACCTGCCACCACAACGCCCGTGATGCCCAGTGAACGAAGGGCAGATTATTCCTGGCCGGGAGGATGATGTCCACCCGAACTCCGCGCAGGGCGGCGAGGTTCAAGGCCGCTATCAACGCCACGTCCGGCAGAAAATAAGGCGTGACTATTTGTATGGAAGTTTGGGCTTCCGTCAGCGCCGCCTGCAGCGTCAAGCTGGCCTTTTCAAAGTCCGCGTCCGGACCGTCAGTGATGACCCGGGCAATGATGCCATTCGCTTCCGGCAGTTCCGGAAACCATTCGCTGCCTTTGAGAATTTCCCGGGTGCAAAACGCCCAATCGTTGACAAAGGCCTCCTGCAACTGGGTGACGACCGGTCCCTCAACCTGAAAATTCAGATCCTGCACCGGGCTTTTGGGTTTATCGGCGAGCATATTCCCATGTCGGATATTCATGCCGCCGGCGAAGGCGGTTTTTCCGTCAATAATAAGCGTCTTGCGATGCGTGCGTAAGTTAATGGTTGCCACCCGCCAAGGCGTCAAGAGCGATGCCGGCAGGAACCGGGCGTAGGGAATATTCGCGCGATGCAACCTGCGGGTGACCGGTGGCCACGAATACCGCGTGCCGGCGGCGTCAATCAACACGCGCACTTCCACCTGGCGTTGGACGGCGCGCGCCAGCGCTTCCACAAATTGTTTCCCGGCGAGGTCGTTGTCAAAAATGTAAGTCGATAGCGAGATGGTCTTTTGCGCGGATTCGATGGCGGCGAGCATGGCGGGAAAGGCTTCATCGCCATTGACCAGGGGCCGGATTTGATTGCCCGGCAAGAGCGGCCGGGTGACGACGCTGTTCACCACCCGCGCGAGCATTTTCAGATGTTCGGCGCCTTCGTGTTCCGGCTCGCCGAGATCATCCGGAACCGGCGGGCTGAGCGTTCGATGCACACCGAGTTGCAGCGCGCGGCGGCGGATGCGATTGACGCCAAGCGCAAGATAAAGCAGGGGGCCGACCACCGGCATCAGCCAGATTACCCCGATCCAGAGCGTGGCGGCGCGCGAATCGCGTTTGTGGATCAAGGCGTGAACGGAAGCGAGCAGGGAAGCCAGAAAATCAAAGCCCGCAGCCAGATGCGGCCAGAACCGGGAGATTTGCTCGAGCCAATCCATCGTCCCCCTTCTTTATGGCGGATTCGCGCTCCGATGCAAGCAGCTATTCGTAAGGGTTGGTGGCGCGAGGCTGCTGACGAACCGACATTCCGCCCCGGTCCCTTCCGGCTCACGAGGACACCCGCCTCACCTGCTTTTCAAATCGTCCCGCAACCTGCCAACCCAATGCTGAAAAACGTCGCCGCCGCGCGAAGTGAAACCTCACGCGGCGGCTCAGTCCAACTCCTGACCCCCACAATGGTCAGGCAACGGTAATGTCTTTATCCAGGTAAACGTCCTGAATGAGGTTGAGCAATTTCACGCCTTCCTTCAGCGGACGTTGGAAAGCTTTGCGGCCGGAAATCAGTCCCATGCCGCCGGCGCGCTTATTGATGACGGCGGTTTTTACCGCGGCCGCGAGGTCGCCCGCGCCCTTGGATTCGCCGCCGGAATTGATGAGTCCGGCCCGGCCCGCGTAACAGTTCAGCACCTGGTAGCGGCAGAGGTCGATCGGATGTTCGCTGGTCAACTCCGTGTAAACGCGTTCGTCGGTTTTGCCATATTTGACGCTGCCGGTGTTCAGCGCGTTGTAACCGCCGTTGTTCTCGGGCAATTTTTGCTTGATGATGTCGGCTTCGATGGTGACACCAAGATGGTTGGCCTGTCCGGTCAGGTCGGCGCTGACGTGGTAATCCTTTTCCTTCGTCTTGAACGCGCCGTTGCGCAGGTAGCACCACAGAACCGTGGCCAGGCCGAGCTCATGCGCGCGTTTGAAGGCGATGCTCGTTTCCACAATCTGGCGCGTCGATTCGTCCGAGCCGAAATAAATCGTCGCTCCGACGGCCGCCGCGCCCATGTTCCACGCCTGTTCGACCTGGGCGAAATAGACCTGGTCAAATTTATTCGGGTAGGTCAGCAGCTCGTTATGGTTCAACTTGACGAGGAATGGAATCCGGTGGGCGTACTTGCGGGAGACCGCGCCGAGGACGCCGAGCGTGGAGGCGACCGCGTTGCACCCGCCTTCGATGGCCAGCTTGACGATGTTCTCGGGATCGAAGTAATCGGGGTTTTTGGCAAAACTCGCGCCGCCGGAATGTTCGATGCCCTGGTCCACCGGCAGGATGGACACGTAACCCGAGCCGGCGAGGCGGCCCGAATGGAAGAGCCCTTGTAAATTGCGCAGCACCTGCGAATTGCGGTCGGTCGGCGTGAAGATACGGTCCACGAAATCCGGTCCGGGCAGGTGGAGCCGTTCCTTGGGCACGGTTTTGCATTTGTGTTGCAACAGGTCTTTGGCGGCATCCGCCAGCAGTTTTTCGATTTCAGCATTCATAATTTATCCACTTAAAGTTTCCGACATTTCGCGCACGGGCGGTTTAAAGGTTGAACATCAACCGTTTTGGCCCAACGAACGCAAGCTCAATTTTTGTTGCCGACAAGATAATGGTTCGCACGGGACACGGCTTGTTGCATTTTGTGTTTTAGTCACCGGATTTTGCCAGTTCCACGCCATCGGAGGGTGGCGGGTGTCGTCGACCAACTGTTATTGGAGCAATACCGACCGGTAAAATTGGAGCTTGGCGTTTGCTGGCGCCGCGTTTGTGAAACTGAACGCGCCATGAGCAGGGAGATTGGTATTGATACTTTTCCAGTCCACGAGGTTGGAGGAGCCTTCGATGGCGTAAGTGTGGTCGTCATAGCCGGTGAATTGTGCGGTGATTTGGCCTTTCGTTGACGTAATCGAACCGATGGAATCCGCCCGCAGCAGCGTCAACAGTTGGCTGGGAATGATTTCGTAAGCCTCATCGCTGATGCCACCTTGTTGTTGCACGCTGTCATTCCAATTCAGGAACGGCGATTGTTCTGTCAATCGGGGAATGGCCAAAATATCTCCAACGTCGCGAAAGAAATCGCCCGGCTGGCTGGCCTGCGCCGATTGGATGGCGTTGACCATGAACGATGCTTGCGGTGAGTTTGACGAGATGACCAGCGGGTCAAATTCCAGCGCAGTTCCCGAAGCAATCTGAGTGTCGGAAAGGTCGTTGGTCAAAGCCATCAAGCCGTTGAACAGGTTCAGCCAGGTATTCGTGTTTGGATTATTCACCGAAAGGAGGGATTGGAGGTCATTGGTATTCATCAAATACGCCAGCAAACTTGCCAGATGCCAATCCTGTACCGGTGCCATGGCCACGGCATCGGTGGCATCCGTGTCTCCCGTCCAAGCCAGCCACGTGTTGGTGCCAATATCAGTTCCGGAACCGTTGGTTTGGTCCAGAATATCCGACGCCTTGAGATAAATAGTTTGCCATGGCGTACCACGATGGACTCGCCCCAACCAGGCGCCGGACAAGGATTCGTTCGTTGGGAAATCCCAATCGTCCGACCGCCTTACCAGCGGATCTTTGAGCGCAAGGTTGTAGGGATTAGGATCGGAACCGGCCATCAACGGATTGCCACCCCAAGGCCTGTAACTCTGATTCAATATGCCAAGCGTTCCATTGGGATTATTATTTGTCAGGTTATCCACATATCGGTCCAATACTACGGCATTTTGCCAATTCAAATCGCTGGCCAGATAATGAACCAGCGGGTCGTTCGCCTGCCAACTGGTGTGTTGGACCACTGTTGCCATGGGTATAAAGGGAGTTTGTATAGAGGTGGTCGCCGAAGCTGCAGCAATGGCCTGGAGTTCACCAGGAGTGTAAGGTGGAGGCGGAGCGTAACCGAAAAAGGCGTTGAACCCGGCGATTTCATTTGCCAGCAAGCTGGGGGAGGACTGGTCCCAGGTACCGCTGGCGGCGCTGGCCGTATAATTCCCCAGTGATATACCTATCTGACTGAGAAGACCGATGGGCCGTCCGCTTTGATAATTCGTGTTCCACAGCTCGCTCCCGCTCGCCTGGGCCGAAACGACCGGCGCGTCATAGTTGGTGATGATTTCACTGGTCAGATCGCGTGTGGTGTTCGGTCCGCTTAATTGTACATAGTCAATCACGCGATTTGGAACTACAGTTATATCCAGCATGAACACCTGAACGTCGTTCGAGGTGTTCAACCACCAATGCGGCTGCGGATCAAGCTGCCCGTTGACGGTCACATTTTGTTCGTAAGGTAAAAGCAAATTCGTCGTCAAAAATGGCGAGCCATTGTTGAAGCGATAAATTGAATTGGGGATGACTATGACGTTCGTATACAGCGGAATTTGGAACGACTGCAGAGAGCCAAGCGGATCAGTCACCGGATTATAACCGGGCCAAACATTTCCGTTGGTGATCACGATGGAACCCGCAATCGGGAAAACCGGAAAGTCAGCAGAGAAGCCCTCATCGTTCGTCAGGACTGCGTGCGCTAAATTGTCTCTCACATAAATGGCCACGCTGTCGTTAAATGAATCGGCGTACGAATTCCAGCACTCCACGCCCAACTGATTGAAAACGCTGAGGTTGAACAATTGATTAAAACCGTAGTCGCTGGGATTGGAAGTGAAGGTGTCATTGGTGCTTTGGCGCGTGGCCTGCATTTTCCGGAAAAGCTGGAAGGCGCTCTCCATGTCGAATTTATTGAAATTCGGGAAACCTTTCTTCGCGCTGATAATCCAAGGAATGCCATAGACATTGACCGGGAGGTTGACGGCGGGAATGTTCATCATTGCCAGAACAGAACCGTCAACCGGAAGCGCCAGTTGACTGTCTGTTGGTCCGGTGACGGAATCAACATTGGTAAAGCCGCTGATGAAAAGGTTGGTGCCGAGGCCGTCTGCATCTCTTGAGAAAAGCGGGCGGAAGACCGACGGAAAAGAATTGGACGACGTGGCCTCGTAGATGTTGGCGGCCACTTGCAGCAGTCGATGGACGGCGGGCGTGTATTGGTTCGTCGGATAAACCTGGATGTGTGTCAGATTAACATCCATTTGGCCCGACAGGAGACGGGAGGCGACATTCGTAAAGAAACCAAGCGAGCGGGTGGTGTCGAGGTTTGATTGTCCCGCCACCATGGTAAACGTTGCCATGAACGCACAAGCGCTGAGCAAAAATCCAAAGCAGCCAGGCTGGAAGTGTCCCCAGGTCTTCTGATTCAAACGGCATTGCCCGAGAGGGCTGGTCATGCTAAAACCTTAACAATTCACTTGAACATTTACCAGCTTTTTAAGGTGAGAACCGCAAAGGATTTCATTTAACTGTAGCCAGCCTCCGCAAGAGGTCCGATGGACTGACGATCAGGCCATTGGCGTGACCGACATCCGGATCATCGCCGCTTCTAATCCGTGCCTGTTCGCGCACGGCCTCGGGAATGACCAACTGCCCCTTCACTGAAACTTTGGCAATCATGTAGTATGACTAGCATTACTTTGGAAAGAATCACGCTAAACAACCTGCGCAACTTTGCTACCGGTTTGTTCACTGTTTCCCCGCGACCGTCGTCAGTTTCAAGCCCCAGTCGTTGTGGGATGGAAAATCCGGCAGCGTAATCCAGCCCCATACATTGGCCGTCAACGTGCCATTGCCCACCTTCGACCATTGGCCGGTGCGCGGGTCGAACCATTCCGCCTGGTAAGTCGTGTTGGGCAAAGCGCCGCGTATCATGCTATGGTCGGGACAATCCTTTTCAAAATAGGCGAGGAAGAATTTCTGGTCCGGCGTGCGCGCGCAATACGCCCAGCCGGTAAACCCTTTGGTCAGGTGCGTTTCGCTCGGTGAAACGAGGTTCGCGTCGGGTACCAGATCCTGGTAGCGGCTGCCTTCGCACAGGGCAAAGGTCTTTAAATATTTCATCATGTTGGCCGAACTCCATTGGAACGACTGCCACATATAAGGATCCGAACCCGGCTCGATGTCCGCGCCCCAGATGCCTTCGGCTCCGTAAATGTGGCCCGCTAACCCACCGGAGAGAAAGCTGCCGTAAATGCCCGAACGCACGTCGCGGTCATCCTCGGCGGTGTTTCCCGGGGCGCCGTATTTGTAGAGCGCATAGCGCTTGTCGGCGATGCCGGAATAGTAAGGTTCGCCGTTCAATGCCGGCCGGGCTGGAGTCGAATGGAATATCTCCGTCAGATACCAATAGGCGTCATGCTCGCGCAAATTGCCGATTTGATGCAACGTCAGCCATTGGTTCTGATCCGGTCCGCCGAAGTCCAGCAGGCTGGACACCGACGCGTTACACGATACGAGCGTACCGAATGGCGGAGGCCCGTACTTTGCAATGACCTCGTTGGCCGCTTGATTCAGTTTTTCCGGCGGCGCGGTCATCTCCGGATAATCAAAGTGCACGGGGCTGAACACGCAATTATTCGCCTGATACCGGCTCCAGA
>DATJYM010000019.1:0-4237 GCA_035499615.1 Candidatus Acidiferrales bacterium
AGTTTCCTTTCAAAGAAATCAGGGTGACCATCAGTGGTACGGCGTATTACCACGAACTGGGGAAGTTCCTTGCGGATTTTGAAAATTCCTTTCCCCATATTCGCGTAGTCAACCTCGCGCTGGAACCCGTCAACGCCACGGAGGCGGGGAATGAAAAACTTTCTTTCCGGATGGACATCATCGCTCTGGTAAAGCCGAACTCGTGACTATTGTAACCCATGCAACCACATAAACCATTTGAATCCAGGCTCTGGTTCCGGGCATTGGCGGCCGGGTTGCCGCTGGCGGCAGTTTTGTGGGCTTCGCCGCTGGTGGCGGCGCCGACCACTCCAGCTCAACCGGCTAAGACCAACTCGCTCCGCTCGGTGTTCGTTCTGCCGGCAAACCCCGGAGAAGGCCGTGACCCGTTTTTTCCCAAATCCAATCGTCCTTACGAATCGGCCCCGACCGTCACGAACAACGTGGTAGAGGTAACCGCTCTGGTGGTCAAAGGCGTTTCCGGCTTGACCGAGCACCGGTTGGTCATCATCAACAACCACACCTTTGCCGCCGGTGACATAGCGGATGTCGTTACCGACCAGGGCCGGATACGGGTTCACTGTGTTGAAATCAAACCGCACTCCGTCATTGTTGAAATCGGCGGCCATTACCACGAACTGTCCATTTCCGACAACATGTAAAACCATGTACTCCCTCTGCTCAAAAAAAAGGCATGTCCAAGACATTAAAGTTGGCTTGGCAGTTGCTAATCCTCTCACTCAAGTTCTGACGCAAAAAAAATTGGAGCTAACAAAGCCAAAACAAACAAACGTTATGAAAAAAATGATAATCGCCGTTCTATTCGGCGGACTCGTACTGCAGCAAGCGGCCCTGTCCCAGACCAACGCTGATGGGACCAGCCCGGCACCAGCGACAGGATCCGCTACTACCACGCCTGCGGCTGCGAACGCCGACATGGCCAACCCGGCGCCGGCTGCGGCAGACACGAATGCCCCAGCACTAAGCACCGCCACCAATGCGCCGGCCGAGGCGACCGGCGAGTCTTCAGCCGGTGCCGCCACCAACGCCGCTGCTGCCCCGGTGGCGAGCATCCCGCTCATCCAATTTCAGGACGTTCCCCTGACCACCGCCATCGAAAATTTGGCACGGCAGGCTGGAATTAATTATTTGCTCGATCCCAAGATCGGCTTTGGCCAACCCGACCAAAACGGCCAGGTCAAAGCCGAACCGACGCTCTCCATCCGTTGGGAGAACATCACGGCCGAGCAGGCCCTCCGGGCATTGCTGGACAATTACGGTCTCCAAATGGTTGAAGATAAGACCACCCACATTTCCCGCATCACCGCCAAGGATCCCTCGGCGCCGCCGCCGCTGGTTACCCGCGTCATCCAGCTTAAATACGCAAGCGTTTCCAACATGACCGTCGCGGTGCAGTCGGTGTTCACCGACAAGCGCAGCAAGGTGCTGCCGGATTCGCGCACCAGTCAATTGATCGTGGTCGCCACCGATCCGGAGCAGAGTGCCGTGGACACCCTGATCAGCCAATTGGACACTCCGACCCGCCAGGTTTTGATTGAAGCCAAGCTGGTGGAAATTTCGAGCAATCCCGAAACCAAGAAAGGCATTGATTGGTCGGGCACGCTCTCGGGGCAAAATGTTACCTTCGGCAACAACTTGAACGCGAATGCCACCACCATTCCCCCCGGCCTCAATCCGCCGGCCGGACCTACACAATTCATAACGTCCAACGGCATCCCGGGATTATCCGGCCTTGGCGCGGAACTGGGTAACCTGGTTAACAAACCGAGTGTTGTTGCTGACACCGCCTCTGGCTTTGGCACGATAGGTTTCTTGAATGCCGACGGCGTGAACGCCGTGATTTCCTTCCTGAACTCTTCTGCTGAAGCGCAGGTCGTTTCGACGCCGCGAATTGTGACACTGGACAATGAAACGGCGCAGATTTCGGTAACCCGTGCCTTCCCGGTTATCAACATCACTGCCAGCACGGCAAATACGACCGCCGGCTCCACGATTGCCTATACCAACGTCGGCGTCGTCTTGACCGTGACGCCCCGCATCTCGGCCAACGATTACATCTGGCTCAAAGTGATTCCGGACGTGTCACAGTTTTTCAATGTTCAGTCCCAGATCATCGGCGGCGCAGCCTATCAGGCCGATATATTCGATTTCCGCCACATCGAGACTCAGGTCATGATTCCCAATGCCAATACGTTGGTCATGGGCGGTATGGTTCAGGACAATCCCAATACGGCCTACAACAAAGTACCGCTTCTGGGTGACATCCCGATCCTGGGACTCGCGTTCCGGCACGAAGACAAATCAGTCGCCAAGGACAATCTCTTGATCTTCATCACTCCCACGATTGTCAAGGACACCGACTTTGTGCCGACGACGACGGGTTTCCTCAAGTCGCGTCCTAACACGATGAAAAACCCGCTGAAACCGAACGGTCTGTGGGAAAGTGCGGCACCATACGATTGGAGCAATCCGAAAAACACGGACCCCGCTGAGAAGGTTCTCAACCAGGAATCTCCGTAATAGCCGGGGTTTAGAAACTTGATCAACGGCGCGTTCCCGGAACGCGCCGTTTTTCTTTCTGAGGCGCCGGAATCCCGCCGTTTGATCTGGTCGCGAAAAGAGGGTCCGGGCATGGCGCGAACATCGACGGTCAAAAATCGCCATCCGGTCGCGCCGGGTTTGGGGCTACGGGACAAGCTGCTTCAAGTAATCAAACGAAAAAATCCCCGTCGCGTGTCCGTCGGCCCAGACCGGCTGGAGCGCATAACCACCCACGCCGGTGATACGCACCAGTTTTAATGCTGCTGCCGGCAGTGGTTGCCCGGGATTTTTGTAAACATTCCCCAGGATGTCCTTCTCACCTTTGCAACCTGCGCACGGACAGCTCCGCCGCAAAGTCTCCAGCCGAATGAAACTTTCGCTGCCGTCATCCCATTTGATGGCCAGTTCTTCGCCAATAATCTGGACGTCCACCGGCCGCATCAGCATTTTCTCAGCAGCCGTTCAAATGCGGCCAGGGTCTCCGGACTTACGTGGTGTTCGATGCCCTCGGCGTCCATCTCGGCTGCCTGTTTTGAAATGCCGAGCGAACGGAGAAAGGCCGCCACGGTTTCATGCCGCCGCTTGCACTCTTTGGCGAGCGTGCGTCCGGCCTCCGTCAAAAAAATGGCGCGGTACGGCCGGGTGTTCACGAAGCCGTTTTTTTTCAGCCGCGCCAGTGTGCGGTTGACCGTCACGTGCGTTACGCCCAATCGCCGGGCCAGATCCACCACCCGCGCCTCACCCTGGGAGGCCGTCAGGTCGGCGATGGCCTCGACGTAATCCTGTGCGGTTTCCGCGGCGCGATCGCGCCGCGACCGGCGAAATTGCTCGGCCTGTTGGATGGCCAGGCGCGCGGCGGGCAGCGGTTGGCGGATGGAACGCGGCATAAACCAGCCAAATAAATCCCAGGGACGTCCTTAAGTCGAGGTTTTATTTTGTAACCTGGGCTACATTTTTGTTGACCGCCGGGCTTTTCTGCTGTAACCAATGCTACATGTTTTTGTTTAAGCTAAAAACGGCCGGTTTGGTTCCGGCCGTCAGTCTGATGATCGCGCCGGCATTCCGTGCGCTGGCGCAGGAAACGAACAGCCTTCCGTTGGACAGAAGCGGCTACAGCCTTTTTAATCCGACGCCGGATGCGGCGATGCGCGAATTGAGTCCCGACCGCCCGGACCAGACCGAGTCGGCTTATACAGTGGACGCCGGCCACTACCAGTTGGAAATGGATTTTGTCAATTTCACTTATGACAAAACGCACGGCACAACCACGAAGGCATGGGACGTGGGAGATTTCAACTTCAAAGCCGGATTGCTCAATAATGTGGATGTCCAACTCGTTTATGACAATTACCTGAAAGTGCATACGGAAGACAATTCGGGCAAATCAATTACGCAGTCGGGCTTCGGCGACCTTACGACACGGCTAAAAATCAATTTGTGGGGGGATGACAGTGGGAAGACGGCCTTTGCGCTTCTACCTTACGTCACGTTGCCCACGAGCACGGATAATCTTGGAAACAACGCAGTCGAAGGCGGCGTGATTTTTCCGCTGGCAGTGAGCTTGCCATATGATTTCGACCTGAGTTTGGAAACGGCGGTCAGTTTGATGAAAAATGATGACAACGGCGGCCACCATGAAGAATTCATCGCTTCAGTC
>DATJYM010000020.1:0-5042 GCA_035499615.1 Candidatus Acidiferrales bacterium
TATCCACATACAAGAACACCGGAACATCGTTACCTGGATCAGAACCCAGGCTACTAAATATTTTTATATAGATACTGGGAATAAGTGCCCAAGTTGGGTTTGCAGCCAGCGGGATGCTTACATGGTACCAATTCGTATCGCCGACCGGGAGATTAACACTGCCAAAATCATACTGGCCGTAATTATTAGTATCAATGCCGTATGTGCCAAATTCTACGGTGGGGAAGGTGCCATCGGCATTGGTGGCAGAGAAGGCAGCGAATCGTATATCGCACGTAAAGTTAGTCACCACATTCACATTGGTCAGCAACGTGCCATAGCCGTTAAATGGCGGGTTGAAGACACCGAATCCGTTAAAAACCACAAATTGAGAGCCATACTGACCACCAACCCCGCCGTCAGGAAAATACGACTGGATCAGCATGGAGCCGGAACCGGGACTGTCACCGAGCTGCCCGGCGTCGCTGGCGTCCCAGACTACATTGGAAAAGGCCGTACCAAACCAATTTCCCCATGGCCATGGAGTGCCGTTTCCGGGGACCCCGCCGTCGGTCAAATTATCGTTTATAACAACCTGATTGGCATCGTCAAAATTATTGATGATGACAGTGGCACCGTTGGTCCTGATGATTTGGGCCTGCGAACTCATGACTGCCAACTGCAATAGGGCTACGGCAATCAGCCCCGTTAAAAATGAGGATCGTTTGTTTTTCATATGGCTATTCCTCTCCGGTTGATCGGTTTTGTTCTTTCGATGGTTACTCTTTTTATTAACTGGCTGGGTTTGGTTGGGTAATGTCTACAATCGGATGAGATTTAATGGGATATCAATAGAAGGACGTCCAGTTGGCACCATTGGCGGGATATCGCCAGACTATGGCATGGGCCTGGCGCGTTTCGACGTGCCCGTCGCCAAACACCAGGTCAGCACTCTGAATTTGGCCATTCGGGCTGGCGCCGGCCGGGTGTCCTTGACCCTTATCGACTGCCTTTATGCCCAAGGCATTGAGTGTGCCGGGGGCATGCATACCTTGCCTGGAAGCCACGATGTCGGTCAGAATAGGCATTACCGAAGCATGCGCATCGGACGTCTTTTGCAGCCATTCATAGGGCGAATTCCGGTTCGGATTTAAAGTGCCATTCGGGTTATATATGCTGGGGAAGTGTGCTCCCAGTGCGATTCGCTGTGTCCACGGCATGTAACCAGCTGGATTTACTATCATGCCTCCGTAGTTGTTGCCGCCATCCAGCTCTTCAAAATCCGGCCCCGGCCACTTCCCGGTATAGGCAAAAAGGTAAGCAACATCATTTGTCACAGTCATTAAGGGATGACCCAAATTCTTCAGGCATATCGTATTGTCAGCCACATACTGCGAGCTACGCGCCGGACACCACCACATTTTCGGATTGTTCACTCCGTATGCCGCCATGTCAGTGATATAACCGACACCCACATCCCACGGATTTCCCCCAGGCGCACCAAACAATGGTTCATTGGGGTAGAATTGATTGTTGTCGTTCGCATAGGTCGTCATTGCAATCCCCCACTGGTGGCAGTTGGAAGTACAGTTTGCCACCAACGCCCGGTATTTGGCCGACGCCAACGCGGGTAGCAACATGGCTGCGAGGATGGCGATAATGGCTATCACCACCAACAGCTCTATCAGCGTAAAACCCCGGCTCGCCGCACGGTTGTTTTGGCACTTAGAATGCATAGGGATCTTTAGTTTCATCATAACACAGGTCTCACCTGGCACAATGGAGGATACGATGTTTTGCTGTTTTCTTGTTTTCCTGGGTTCCCCATAAATTCACTTTTGCTGTTTTTCTTTCGGCGCTTCCAAAACCGGAAGCGCTGTGGTGTTGACCTTCCATCGGGATTCCGCCTGCCCGTTTGCCGGCTCTGGTAAACTGAACCTTCCCCCATCAGCCGGAAGGTCGGACAGGAAAACGGACGGGAGAGTCGCACTCTTGACCGTGGCTCTTAATTCTTTCGACATCATCCGATATTCGCTCGGGGCGATTCGATTCACCGACTTGAAGGTCCTGGAAAAATGAAACGGATCATCATAACCCAGCGCCGCGGCCACTTCTTTCACGTTCAACGACGTATCGTCAAACAGCTGGCAGGCGTGCCGCATGCGCAGTTGGATAAAGTAATCCATGGGCGGGCAGCCCACCCATCGCTTGAACAACGCCGAATAATGCGACGGTGAAATGTTCACCACCGCGGCCAGAGTGGCCACCTGCAACGGCTGGTTCACATGCCGCAACATGTAGGAAATGGTCTGTCCGATGTTTCGCGCCACGTGCGATACATGGTTGGCCGCGCGTCGGCTTTGGCGCCCGACCATTACGCCAGAAAGCCTTCGGCCATCCATCGGCCGCTGCCGTTCTTTGCCATTTCGATTCATCGCGTCTTGTCGGTTATCAATTTGATTAGTTCGGATGGCGAACAAATTTAGCCGTCGATACCAAGTTGAGCGTCGCGCTGCAATTCATGCTATTGCTGTTATCTCAACAGGTTGGAGATTCATGGCTTGAATTAAATGTACTATTTCCGACGAAGGATAAAAATAGGTGGAAACACCTAGGCAAGGGGAGACAATCCGGCCGGCAATTTCGAAGGATTCCGGCGGTTGACAGCCCGTTGATAAAGCAGGAGACGACGTGAGGAGTCTCTCACTTCGTTTTCGGAATCGGATAAGATTGAGACCGGTTACGTCGTCTTCTGCAGTAAAACGACATTAAACGCTCTGGAAAAGGGTTGACAGACAATTTCCGAAAGATGCAAGTTTGCGGTGGGTTGCGGCGTGACCCGGCAACCGCGCGTCAGCAGTTATAGTTTGGGAAACACCCATTCGACACGGTCGTTGTTCTCCATGTACGGCAAATGGATATTGTTATTGATTGCCGGGCTTCAATTTTCCGCTGAGGCCGGTGATGACATACCGGCGCCGCCGGGGCAGATTCTGACCAATGTTCATCAGTTCTGGTCCCTGACGAGCCAGGATTTTCTGCGGGGCTGTTCCTTCCATTTAACCGGCACCGTGACACTTTTGGATACCAACCGGAATTTACTGGTGCTGCAGGATTCGACCGGGGCGGTGGCCATCAATCTCAACTTGAAAACACTTCCCGTCCGGTGGGGACAGGAGGTTTCAATCGAGGGCTACGAGGCTTCACCGTATGTCGCGAGATTTCCGGAATATCCCAATTATCCTTCGGATTCGGATATTCGGACCACATTCGAAGCCCCAGCAAATATAGGAGATTACTATCTGACCCGGATGCGGGGATACCTGCATCCACCGGTGACGGGCAATTATACGTTTTGGATCGCCAGCGACAATTCCTCGGAACTGTGGCTGAGCGCGGATGAGGACCCGGGGATGGTCAAACGAATTGCCTTCGTGTCGGAAGGTTTATGGGTCAATCCCCGGGAATGGTCGCGGTATGCTTCACAAAAATCCGAATCCATTTTCTTACGGTCGGACCGGACCTATTATATCGAAGCGTTTCAGGAGCAAATCACCCTGAACGACCATCTGGCGGTTGCCTGGCAGGGTCCGGGGATACGCCAGCAAATCATCGATGGCCGTTATTTAACACCCTGCGTCCCGTACCCGGAGGGAACTTCTCCCGCGGCCACCCGCGGCATCCTTCGCGAGCACTGGACCAATTTCACCGCCGGAACCCTTTCGGGAATTACGGGCTCCCGGACGTTCGAATCCGCCCTGACGGCCAAGGGAATTCACCTCACTGTGCTCGGGTTGGGAACCCTGCCGGCGCCCCACCCGGTCAGTCTGCATCGACCGCTCTCGCCCGAAGACAATTACCTTTGGGCGCAAGTTGAGGGAGCTGTTAATTTTGCTGCCAAGGATGGCGACGCGCGGGTTCTCGAATTAAAGGACGGCCAGCGGACGGCGCAATTGCGGGTGGCCAGGTGGAGAGACGACACTCCGGATTTTGGCTATGGCCGGTGGATCCAGGCCGTGGGTGTTTGTGAAGGTGTGCGGAGCACGGCGGGCACGGTCGTACCCGGACTGATGTGGGTGCCTTCGAGCGGGTATCTCTCGTTCTCAAAGTCTGAACCGGCCGACACCAACGAGGATTCGGCGTTTTCGCCTCCGATGTCCTCGGGGGACATAAATTCCGGCCTGGGCGGATGGTATGGCTCTCGCGGGGTGGTTACGTTCAGCGGCCGCATTTTGGATCGAGACTATCTTTTTATCCAGGATGAGAATGGCGGCGGTGTTTTTATCGCGCCCGCGGAGGTCAGCCAAAACAGTCAGCTTCCGGTCGGACAATGGGTTGATACCGGAGGCACCCTGTTATTGGGCAAGGATGCGCCGGGCATTCAACCATTGATTCTGCGATCACTCGGCCCGCACACAATGCCTGACCCCATCATCGAACCGTTTGATTCGCCCCTGGCCAAAAGTGAAAACGGTCAGTGGGCTGAAATCGAAGGCGTGGTGCGCGCGGTGGGGTCCAATGGCCTGGTTATACTGGCCGGGAAGAAAAGCGTGACTCCCATCTGGATCAATCAAACGCCGCGTGAACTTTTAAATCAATATGTGGATTCGACCCTGCGGGTGCGCGGGGCCATCTCCCTGGCGATTTTTGATTTCCCGACCTTGCTGGTTCCGTCCCGCGACTACGTCGAAATCGAAGAACCCGCGCCGGCCGACCCTTTCCAACTGCCGGTCCGTCCCATTCCGGATCCGGCCGGTGCGGCTGCGGACGCCCATTGGAGGCACCGGATCAAAGTCGAGGGCGTCGTCACCTATAAAGAGGGAACGGATTTGTTTATCGAGGATTCCTCGCGAGGAACGCGCGTGCAAACCATCAGCCCATCGGCGGTGCAAGTCGGCGACCGGGTTCAGGTTGTGGGCTTTCCGGACAAAGGCGGGTTTTTGGCGGAATCCATCGTGCACCGGGTCGGCATTCATCAACCGTTGGAGCCTCGTGAATTGGAAGCGGCCCAAGCGGTGGCAAACGAGTACAAAAGCGCGTTGGTCAGCGTTAAAGCCAATCTG
>DATJYM010000021.1:0-36356 GCA_035499615.1 Candidatus Acidiferrales bacterium
GTGGTCCCATATAGCGTTCGGCCCGACAAAATCAGCCCAGCCATCGGGCCGCGTCCATCGCTCCCGTTGGTGAACCGATACAAGGTTGTAAATCCCGTGCCATCCGTCTTGAGGGCGAAAACCGTTCCGTGATCCGAACTGTCACCACCCCTCGTCGTCCCATAGAGGGTGTTGCTTGATAAAAGCAATTTGCCAAACGGAAAAGCTCCATTGCTGCCACCCATGAAATTATAAATGTTTGTAAAACCCGAGCCATCGGTATTAACGGCGAACACCGTACCGCAACCGTAACAACCGCCACACTCTGTCGTTCCATAAAGGATATCGCCCGATAAAATCAATTCGGCCACCGGATTGGCTCCATCATTATTGGTGCCGGTATCGGGGTCACGTGCAGTGAAGCTATACAAGTTCGCAAAACTCGAGCCATCGGTGTTGATTTTAAACACAGTGCCGGCGTCAGAATAGCCACCATAAGCGGTGATTCCGTAGAGCATGGCGCCTGACAACATCAGTTTCGCATATGGATTTGCCCCGTCATATCCTGTGAATTGCTTTAACACGGCAAACCCGGTACCGTCGGTGTTCACTTTAAACACCGTGCCGTTGTCGTTGGTGCCGCCGGAGGAGGTTGTCCCGTAAAGCGCTGTGCCCGACAATACCAAACCTGCATCCGGCCCTGAGCCATCGCTGCCAGTAAAATCCTTGAGCACGGTGTAACCGCTGCCGTCGGGGTTGACTTTGAAGACCTGGCCACGATTGGCGACACCACCACTGTCAGTTGTCCCATACAACATTCCATCTGGCCCTTGCACTAAAGTGGAATAGGGATTGTGGCCAATTGTATTCGTACCGAAGGCGTGCAAAATGGTGTAGGTTTGACTTGGGCTGCGGACCGAGACAAGGCCGAGCAACAACACGCCGATCCATAAAGCCAATTCCTTTCTGCGTGATATCGACCACCATTTTTTATAGTCAGTTTTTGTTGTTTTCATAGAGTGTCCCTTTCTTGTACGGGAATTGAAATTTGAGTCGGCCTTACCCACGTGAGTGGGTTTCTTTGTTCATTTGCTTCGGCGAGACAGGTCGGCGGGGCAGGAGGTTGGCTGCTGGGAGAGCAAATCCAAGCCAGCGGTCAGAAGTCAGAGGTCGAATGGCATAATCGAAACTTGGGAAGGTGCCTGTCACCAACGGACGGCAGTGTCGAGGCATAAACCCTCCCCCTGAGGGAAACTGAGTTTGACGCTGCTTTTCTCGGCTTCGACTTGCCCACGGCCCCAAATGTCCGCTCGTTGTCATACCCCGACATTTGCCCGAAATTGAGCGGCCTGATTGCTATCAGTCAGACTTTATTCAGTATTGTTCATAATAAGATATTTAAATTGTCGGTCAAGTCTTTTTATTGGAATAAGTTGGCAACCGACTTGGTTCCGCTCTCAGAGAATTTGCGAAACGATTTCACCGCAGAGGCGCGGAGACGCTGAGAACTAATTCTTTTTTAGTTTCGTTTCAATATAGGCCAACACCGCTCTGGACAAATTAATATAAAGCATAGCTCTTAGCGCTTCTAAAAGCATCTCGTTTGGGTGACGTCTTGTTTCCTCGGCGTCTTTGCGCCTCTGCGGTTAATTAACTTTCCCTCGGCCGTTTGACGGTGACGTCAATCCCGGCTTTGTTCTTCGCAATCATGTTGGCGGGTAGGACACCGCGCCAGAAAACGTTCGGGTAAATGACCGCTCCGCGCCCGATGATGCTGCCGGGGTTCAGCACGGCGTTGCAGCCGATTTCCGCGCCGTCGCCGAGCAGCGCGCCGAATTTGCGCAGACCGGTGTCAAACGGCTTGCCATCCAACTCCAGCTCGATGTTGCCGGGGAACATTTTGAAATTGGAGATTTTCACGCCGGCGCCGAGGTGCGCCTTATGGCCGAGAACAGAATCGCCGACGTAATTGAAGTGCGGTGCCTGGGCGTTGTTGAGTAGAATCGAATTTTTCAATTCAGTAGAATTGCCGACCACACAGTTGTCACCAATGATGACATTTTCACGGAGGTAGGCGCTGTGGCGGATTTTGCAGTTTTTGCCGATGATGGCCGGGCCTTTAATCATCACGCCGTCCTCGACCACGGTGCCTTCGCCGATAAACACTTTTTCGCTGATGAAGGCACGGCCCTCACATTTATTCCGCAATTCCGGTTTCAAATTGGCGGCGAGGTAACCTTCGATTTTCTTGAGCGCCTCCCAGGCGAATTTGCAGCCGTCAAAAATGGCGGCGTGCTCGGTCTGGCTGAGGTCAAATAAATCAGCTGGTTCGAACATGCAACCAAAGTAACAAAACACCCGCAACGGGAAAGCGTGATTTTCGTCGGAGTTGCCGGCGGTCGCAGACCGCGGCTGCTGCTCAAAGCGTATTTTCAGAGTTATCTCAATCCTTACCTTTATACCAATCGGCGCGCCGCCAGGCATGCTGGCGGAGCTTCGATTCAAGTTCATCCGACAACGGCGGCCGGTCGCTGACAGAGCAGTTCATTTGGGCCTGGCGCACATTGCGCATTCCGGGAATGACGGTGGAAACGGCCCTGGGTTTGAGCGCAAATTTAAGGGCCGCCGTGGCCACATCCGGTTCCGCCGAACCGATCGTCCCCTTGACCTTTTCCACCCGCCGGACGGTGCGCGCCAGACGGTCGCCGGCAAAATAGTTGTTGCGGAATTCGTCCGGGGCAAACTTCGTTTGTTCGGTGAATTTGCCCGTCAGCGCGCCTTCGTCAAAGGCGACGCGCACAATGACGCCGACGTTGTGTTCGAGCGCGGCCGGCAGCAGTTCCGCCTGCGGTTCCTGCTCAAAAATGTTGTAGATGACCTGCACGCTATCAAGCCAGTCGTGGCGTATCAGATCCACGACCGAATTCTGGTCCTGTTCCGGTGTGCTGATGCCGATGCCGCGCAACTTGCCCTCCTGGCGCAGCTCCTGCAAAACCTCCAGCGCAACTGGGTTGCGGTTCCAGGCACGCGTCCAGGTATGTAGCTGAAGCAGGTCAAGGCAATCGGTCTGGAGGTTGCGCAAGCTGACCTCGACACACTCGCGCAAATAAGGTCCCGGGTAACGCGCTTCGATGCTGTCGTAGGGTAACGGCGGCCATTCGCCGGGGCCTTTCACCGGGATTTTTGTCGCCACATAGACATGTTCGCCTTTATGCGCTTTTAGGAATTTTCCGATGAGCTGTTCGCTACGGCCCTCGCCGTAGCCCTGGGCGGTGTCGATGAAATTACAGCCCAGATCGAGCGCCTGTTTCAGGGCGGCGACGGAGTCCTCGTCGCGTTGTCCGCCCCAGCCGAGTCCGCCCAGCGCCCAGCCGCCGAAACCGATTTCAGAGACCCGCCAGCCGAGTTTGCCAAAGGTACGATATTTCATTTGTCGGCCATCATGATTACGTTGACGCAACCAGCCGGAATTGTTTCCAGAAAAAACGACCTGGTAAGCGGCGGTGCCGAAAGCTGGGCTACCGCCGGGCAAAGTCAAGTCCTGACGCAGAGCAAGCCAACCAGGGCGTGGGCTGTCATAAGCAGTTTTTACCAGCGACAGCCGTTGATGTTAAGATTTGACGGGTTGGCTTCGCATGCGGCGGATTTGATCTCCAACACTGTCAATGGAATGGCATTGAACTGTCCAAATCAAGCACAATCCGGCCGGTTCTGAATGCGTTCGGGTCCGAATTTGTTCCGGGATGGCCCGGGATTTTGCTGATTTGCAAGGTTCTGAAAAAGTAAAGTTTGAATCGAACTTCCCTTTTGAGAATGGTCCCGAGGCATGGCAACTGCTCATAACTTCGGCGGTTTGCACGCTGTTGGGATTAAAAATTCGGGGCGACACCAATCGCCGGTCTGGGAATGCGGTATAACAATATGAAAATTCGGACTCTGATTGTGGATGACCAGTCAACGGGACTGGCGGTGTTGAGGGACATGCTCCGTTACGAACCGGACATCGAAATCGTTGGCACGGCCACCAGCGGCCCGCAAGCCATCGAAGCCATCAACCAGTTGGCGCCCGACCTGGTCTTTCTTGATGTCCAAATGCCCGAGCAAGACGGTTTTGAGGTGGTGGCTCAAATGAAGCCTGCGCAGATGCCCATCATCATCTTCGTGACGGGGCACGACGATTTTGCGTTGAAGGCCTTCGAAGCCCACGCCCTCGATTATTTGGTAAAACCCTGTCAACTGACCCGCCTCCGGTCGGCGGTGCAGCGGGCACGGCAACAGATTCAGAACCACCAGAACAGCGACATCCAGCAGAAGCTGGACAGTCTGGTACAGGACCTGAAAGCGGATTCCAAATATCCCGAGCGCCTGGCCGTGAAATCCAATGGTCGGATCATTTTCCTGCGACTGACGGACATTGACATGGTTGAGGCGGCGGACAATTACGTAAAACTTTACGTCGGCAATGAAACCCACATGCTGCGCGAAACCCTGACCGCGCTGGAGGAAAAACTTCCCCCCAGCCAATTCGTGCGCATCAGCCGTTCCGCCATTGTAAACATCGAATCAGTCAAGGAATTACATCCCCTTTTTCACGGTGAATACGCAGTCGCCCTGCACAACGGCACCCGGGCAACCCTGACCCGCGGTTATCGCGAACAACTCCGGCAACTGGGCGTAATGACCTGAACCGCCAAGGTTGGTTCAGACTGGTTAGCTCTTAATTTCTCTCTGAATTACACCCCTCTGCAGGTGCAATTCACCCCTTAAATACGGCAATACGTCCCTAAACCATTATGGTTTGAAGCTTTCCGTGTTAAGTAAATGACACAATTTGAAAGCTTAAATCAAAATGGTTATGAACGCTAAATGGATGTCGGTTATCGCGGGCTCGTTGCTGGTGGCGGAAGGTCTGTCCACGCCCGCGCGGGCGCAAAGCACGGTGGTCTATGCGGCTGAGTACAATCAATCCACCAACCTTTTCGGTACCATTAATCTGCTGAACGGTAATTTCGTCCAGATTTCCTCGTTCGGCAAAGTGTTGATCAACGACATTGCTTACTGCCCCACGAATGGAATGGTCTATGGCATATCCAACTCCACAGGTCTGGTGACCTTCAATCAAACGAACGGTGCCATTACTAAAATCGCGAACTTGAGCACCAACACCATCGAGTCACTGGCTTACCGGCCCAAAGATGGGGCGCTGTTCGGTGCGTCTCAAAGCGCACTGTACACGGTCAACCCCACTACGGGTAAAGCAACTTTGGTTGGAAATTATGGCAGTGCAAGCAACCTGAACGGCAAGGGGCAGAATATCCGCTTCGCGCAGGACGGTAACCTTTACTTGAGCAATACCAGCACGAACACGGACATCTATCGGGTCAACACCACGAACGGCGCGGCGACGTGGATGGGTGAAGCCGCGGGGTACCCTTATCTGATGCTCGAGAACGCCAGTTCGAACATGTACAGCGTCTTCATCAATTTGGGGTCCACCACCAACCAGACGCCCAAGCTGGTGTACTTTGACCTAACCAGTTTCGTCGTCGGTGGCACCAACGCCAACGGCAGCACTCACCAAATCACCATCAATCTGGTGGGTGCCGGCACCAATTTCCCGGCCAATTTCAATTTCTCAGGAAATGTGGCTCAGGCCATCACCAACCTTACCGTGCCGGTGAGCGCGACCGCGCTGGTGAGCCAGACCGTTTGCCCGGGGGACGGCGCGCTGTTCGGCACGGTGGCCTCCGGCACCCCGCCTTACGGCTATGCTTGGTTGAAGAACGGTTCGACCCTGAGCGGCCAGACCAATAACAACCTGGTTCTCGCCAATGTGAGCAGCAACAACGCCGGGACCTACAGTGTTATTGTGAGTGGCGCCATGGGGTCGGTGACCAACAGCGCGACGTTGACGCTGAACACACCCGTATCCGTGACCACAGCGCCCGCCAATCAAACCGGTGTGGCCGGTGGCAGTGCAACCTTTAGCGTAACCGCTTCGGGAACCGGATTGAGTTATCAATGGTTGTTCAACGGCTCGGTCATTGGAACCGGCAGCAGCCTGGCTTTGAATAATCTGGTGACCAGTCAGGCAGGCGTTTACACCGTCATTATCAACGGCACCTGCAACAGTGTGACCAATAGCGCCACGCTGACGGTGAGCAAAGCCATGGCCTCAGTCACGCTGGGCAGTTTGAACCAGACTTACAACGGTTCAGCCGAACCGGCGACGGCCGCCACGACGCCGAGCGGTTTGGCGGTGACTTTCACGTACAACGGTTCAGCCACAGTTCCGACAAAGGCCGGCAGTTATACCGTGGTTGGGACAATCAATGATCCCAATTATCAAGGCAGTGCGAGCGGCACACTGGTGATCGCCCAGGCTTCGGGCTCCATTACGCTGGGCAGTTTGAACCAGACTTACAACGGTTCAGCTGAACCGGCGACGGCCACCACGACGCCGAGCGGTTTGGCGGTGACTTTCACGTACAACGGTTCAAGCACGATTCCGACTGGCGCAGGCAGTTATACCGTGGTCGGGACAATCAATGATCCCAATTATCAAGGCAGTGCGACCGGCACGCTGGTGATCGCTCAGGCTTCAAGCTCCATCACGCTCGGCAACCTGAGCCAGACTTACAACGGTTCAGCCGAACCGGCGACGGCCACCACGACACCGAACGGTCTGACGGTAACTTTCACCTACAACGGTTCAAGCACGGCCCCGACCAGCGCCGGCAGTTATACCGTGGTTGGGACGATTAATGATCCCAATTATCAAGGCACTGCAACCGGTACGCTGGTGATCGCTCAGGCTTCAAGCTCCATCACGCTGGGCAACCTGAGCCAGACGTATAGCGGTTCAGCCGAACCGGCGACGGCCGCCACGACGCCGAGCGGCCTGGCAGTGGCTTTCACCTACAACGGTTCAAGCACGGTCCCGACCAGCGCCGGCAGTTATACCGTGGTTGGGACGATTAATGATCCCAATTATCAAGGTAGTGCAAGCGGCACGCTGGTCATCAACCCGGCTCCCCTGACCGTTACTGCCACGGCCAATACCAAGACTTATGACGGTACCACCAGTGCCGTTGCGATTCCGACGGTTACTGGTTTGCACGGTTTCGATGCCGTCACCGCCCTGGCGGAAACCTATGACACCCAAAATGCCGGCACGGGCAAGACCATTAATGTCAGCGCCTACATTGTCAATGATGGCAATGGTGGCTCCAACTACACGGTCACTACGATTGCCAGTTCCGCGGGTGTCATCAGCCCGGCGACATTGACGGTGATTGCCGATGACAAGTCCAAGATGTGCGGGCAGACCAATCCGGTGTTGACCGCCAGTTATACGGGCTTTATCAGCGGCGAGAATACCAATGTGTTGACATCCCCGGCGGTCTTGAACACGACGGCGACGATTAACAGCACCGCCGGCGAATATCCGATCACCGCCGGTGGCGCGGTTGCCGCCAATTACACGGTCACTTACACCGATGGAACGTTGACCGTGCTTCAACCGCTGCAATTGAGTTGCGCCAAGATCAATGTAGGTGGCACCAACCAATTCGTCGTCAGCTGGTCGAGCACAACCAATCAAACCTATCAGCTGGAGTTTGCCACCAATCTCGCGGCCCCTGCCTGGACACCGATGGGCAGTTCCCTTCCCGGGACCGGCGCCGTGCTGGCCGTTACCAATAATATGAACGGCATTCCGCAGTGCTTCTTCCGGATGAAAATGCAGTAGGATGGGCCCAGACCAACCTTTCACAGGGCTGTAGGGGGATCGCAAAGGCCGGCGGATGAAAATTCGCCGGCCTGCAAAATTAATCAATGGCCGGCACGGCCGTTGATCGTATATCCCTCTCATTTAAGATTGCCATGCGGCGGAGGCGGTTTAGAGTATTTACGGTTCAAATGAAACTTTTTGGTCTGCTGATTGCCATGGTGGTTGCGTCGGTTTTTCCGGTGTCGGCGCAGGTCACCGTTAACCTGACACTGGAACAGGATCAATTTCTGCCCGGTGAAGCCTTGCCGGTGGCGGTGCATATTACCAATCAATCCGGCCAGTCCCTGCATTTCGGGGCCGACCCGGATTGGCTGACCTTCAGTGTGGAGGCGGAGGACGATTTTATTGTCGTCAAGAATTCGGATCCGGCGGTACAGGGCGAATTCAATCTGGATTCATCGCAGGTGGCCACCAAGCGCGTGGATTTGGAGCCGTGCTTCGATTTGAAACGGTCCGGACACTATCGGATCATCGCCACCGTGCGGATCAAGGATTGGAACACGGAAATCACCAGTCCGCCGCGGGGATTCGATATCATTGACGGCGCGAAAATATGGTCACAGGTGTTTGGGGTTCCCCTGCCGGCCGGTGTGTCCAATCGCCCGCCGGAAGTCCGCAAATACACGCTGGAGGAAGCCAACTATCTGCACTCCCAACTGCGAATGTACGTGCAGGTGACCGATGAGTCCGGGTCGACTGTTTTCAAGGTCCGGGCGATTGGTCCGATGGTTTCTTTCAGCCAGCCGGAAGAACAATTGGACCGGGTCAGCAATTTACACGTGCTCTACCAGAGCGGCGCGGCGAACTTCCTGTATACGGTGATCAACCCCAAAGGCGATCTCGTGAGTCAGGAAATTTACGATTACCTCGATACCCGGCCCCGGCTTCGGGTAGGCGATGACGGCAACATCACCGTCTTTGGCGGCGTCCGGCGCGTGAAGCCTCAGGACATACCGCCGGTCAGGATGCCGGATCAGTGAACCTCCCCCCAACCCTGACCGTGGTGTTATTGCGTCAGGTCCTGTCCGGACACGACCTGGGCCTGCATTTGTTTGACAATGAGCCGCGCGCGGTCAACGGCCGTGTCCTCCGTTTCGCCAAAAAATGACTTTAACTGCACCCGTACGGCCGCCACCGGATCGCCGTTGCGGTCCGTCAATGGCATCGTCACGGCGACAGTGCCTTTGCCACGCCCGAAATAGACCGTTCCGGTGGTGATGGCGCCTTTTTCGGCGTCTCCACCCGGTTGGCCAATCTCTTTCTCATGGTTGCTGGCAATCATTTGCGGATGGCCTTGATCATCCGGTGTATAAATCCGGAGTTCCAGAATACGCGGATATTTCAGCATCATGCTCTGGACGAGCAGTTGCGCCATGGGCACGCGCGGTGTGTAGTTGATGGTGGTGTCACCAAAGTAACTGACGGCGTCCGATTTTGTCCAAAATCCGATCTTGCCAGCCGTAAAAGTGTTATCCGTCAGAGGTGGCATCACCACCTGGTTATCGAGGAGGCAGGTGATTTGATTTCCCTGGCATTGGATGCCCAACGTATGCCAGACGTTGGTGGTAATGTTCATGTCCGGTCCGAGGAGGTTGCCGCGCTGACCGTTCACCACCTTGTAGAAGCGAATATTGTGGCCGAGCGCGCTGGCGCGAATCACGTAAAAATTCGAGGCATCCTGGTACCGGAAAACGATGCCCGCCATTTGTTCCGCCCTGCCGCTGACGATTTTGAACCGCGTCGTCAGTTTGAAATCCTTGAAGGTTTCCCGGTCGTAGATCAGCATCGGGAACCGTTCATCGGTCGGGTCCTGGCTGAGCTGGGCGAGTGCCGCGTGGCGCGTCAGGATCAGCGGCCGTCCGGTTTGGGGCAGCAACGGCACAAACGCCGAGGGCGATTCGTCCATGATAATTCTCCAGTCACCCTTTTCGCCGCCACCGGCCAGCGCACCGTGAAAACCGGCCGGGGTGGTGTTCGTCGGGAAATTGCTGAAATCAATATTTATGTCTGCGCCCGGGGCGGACAGGGCCAGCGCGAGCACGAAACCGAAAGACCATTTACGCATTGCGCGCAGCGTAACAAAAATCGGCCGGACGACAAGTGTTTGCGCCCGGCCGAAATGGTGGCGGCGATCTGTGACCGCCGCCATTTATCCAGGATAATAAGAAGGGTGCCGCGTTCCAGAGAGCGCCGCGGCAACTACGCCTTCCAGATCATGTCCGCCACGGTCTTGCCCGCCGGAATGAATGGAATGACGTGCGTGCTGTAAGGCGTGATGACGTCGAGGACATAGGGTTCCTTCGCGTCGAGCATGCGCTGGATGGCGGCGCGCAAATCCTTTTTGAACATCACGCGCTCGCATTTGACGCCGAATGAATTGCAGACGCGCACGTAGTCGGGATAAATGTCGGCGCGCACCTTCGGGTCGCCGAGATAGGTGTGGCCGCGGTTGCCCTGGTAAAAGTTGTCCTCCCATTGCACCACCATGCCGAGGTGCTGGTTGTTCAAAATGATTGCCTTCGCGGCAATCTTCTCGACGTGCGCGGTGGCGAGTTCCTGAATGTTCATCAGGAACGAGCCGTCGCCGTCAATATCGATGACTTCCCGGTCCGGATGCGCGACCTTGATGCCGAGCGCCGCCGGAAAGCCAAAACCCATCGAGCCCAGGCCGCCGCTGGTGATGAACTGGCGCGGGTGCTCGTATTTGAACCACTGGCCGGCCCACATCTGGTGCTGGCCCACGCCGGTGGTGATGATGGCGTCGCCCTTGGTCAATTCGTACAGCGCCTCCACCACCATCTGTTGCAGGATGACCTGGTTTTCCTGTCCCTGCATGTGGTCCACCATGTGGTCGCTGTTGGCGATTTCCGGCGTGATGCGATAGGAGAACGGCCCCTTCTTTTTCCACTCGTCAATCTGCGTCAGCCAGGCGGTGTGCTTTTTGTTGAGCGGGCGCCTGGCGAGCAACGCGTTGAGCCGCCTGAGCGCGTCCTTGATGTCGCCGGTCACGGGCAGATGCGCCTTCCGGTTTTTGTTCAATTCAGAGGCGTCCACGTCAATGTGGACGATCGTGCCCGTTTTGCAAAACTCCTCGAACTTGCCGGTCACGCGATCGTCGAACCGCACGCCGAACGCCAGCAGCAAGTCCGCGCCGTCCTTGATTTTCACCATGGGGTCGTTGAAGGACTTGCGTTTTTCGTATTCGCCGTTGACGGCCCAGTTGGCAAACGCCGCGCCGTGCATGCCCAGCCAGCGCAACGAAAGCGGGTGCGTTTCCGGAAAACCGCCGATGCCCATGAGCGTCGTCGTCACGGGAATGTTGGCGGCCTCGGCAAACTTTTTCAGTTCTGCCGCCGCGCCGCTGCTGATGATGCCGCCGCCGGCGTAAATCACCGGGCGCTCGGCTTTTTCGACGAGGCCGATGATTTCGTTAAGCGCCACTTCGTCCGCCTTCAAATCCGGTTGCGTGTAGCCGGGCAGACCCTTTTTGATCTGCTCCAGCGTCGGCCACACCGGCTGGGTTTTGGCCTGCTGAATGTTTTTGGGCACGTCAATCACCACCGGGCCGGGCCGGCCGGATTGCGCGATGTAAAACGCTTCCTTGACGATGCGCGGAATCTCGTTCACGTCCGTGATGAGATAGCTGTGCTTCACGATGGGCAGCGTGACACCGATGATGTCGGTCTCCTGGAACGCCCCGCGGCCAATCATGTTGGTGGTCACCTGGCCGGTGATGGCGACGAGCGGGCAGGAATCCAGGTAGGCGTCGGCGACGGCAGTGACGAGGTTGGTCGCGCCGGGGCCGCTGGTGCTCATGCACACGCCGGCCTTGCCGGTCGCCCGCGCGTAACCTTCCGCCGCAAAACTGCCGCCCTGCTCGTGCCGCGGCAGGATGGTGCGAATTTTGGATTTGGTAAGCGATTGGTGGATTTCCATGCTCGCGCCGCCAGGATAGGCAAAAATGACCTCGACGCCTTCGCGTTCGAGGGCTTGCACGAGGATGTCGCATCCGGCCATCGCGGGGCCAACCTCGGCGCGCGCGGCGGAGGATTTTTTGTCTGGTCGCGCCGGAGCCGTTTTGGCGGCGGAGGCGGACGCTGTGGTTTCAGTTGTCTTGCTCATGGGTTTTGGCGATTAAGTGTAAAATTACGATCATGATTAGGAATCAGCCGTGGCGACGGCCTCGTCTTAATCTTAATCTTTCTCTTAATCTTAATCATGTTTTGGTTGTGGCCGGTGGCGTGGATTGAACGAAAAACCCACGACCGTTTCCAGCCGTGGGTTCTTGTTAAAACTTGGTTGAGTTCAACAAGCGCCAACGGCGTCGGCGACTACGACGACGACCACATTGACGACTTGTAGAACGTTTTTCAACATTATGCCTTCAGTTTACAGGAGTTACCGGCCGGGTCAAGCCCTGTTTTTGGCCATTTTTTAACACTTTTTTGCCTTTTTCTCGAAGAGGCCTGAAACTGCAGAATTGACCGGGATGCCTGCGCCAATGAAAAAGCCGCGAAGAAGCTCCGCGGCCTGATTCCATCAGATTGTTCGCCGGCGGCTTACTCGGCTTTCTTTTCCTTCTTTTCGGCTTTGGGTGCCTTGGCGGCTTTTTCCGGTTTTTCAGCTTTTTCCGCTCTGGCCGGTCGCTCGACATGCTTTTTCTCTTTGGGCTTGGCTTCGGACGCTTCGGCTTTCTCAGCCTTTTCGGGTTTGGCTGCTTTTTCGCCCCTGGCATCGCGTCTGACGAAACCGCGTTTTTCCGTCCGGGGCCTTTTGCCCTCCTCGGCGTTGTCTTCGGCGGGTCCGGTTGCGGCTGCCGCTTCCGGAGCGGTGGCGGCCGCCGGCGTGGTGCTTTCGACGCGGACCTTAAGCGTGCCTTTGACTTCGGCGTGCAGGTTCAATTCCACTTCATGGTCACCCAACACGCGAATCGGGTGTTCCAGGTGGATCTTCCTTTTATCGAGGGAAATATCAAACTGATGCTTCAATTCATCGGCGATCATGCCAGCGGTCACCGAGCCGAACATCTTGCCGTCCTCGCCCGCCTTCACTTTGATCAGGCAGACAAATTTTGACAGCGCCTTGGAGAGTTCGGTCATGGTGTTGAACTCATGCGCTTCCCGCTCGGCGCGACGCCGGCGCAGGGCTTCGATTTGGCGCTTGTTGGCCTGCGTAACCGGAATGGCCAGCCGCTGCGGGAACAGAAAGTTGCGCGCATAGCCGGCGGCGACCTTTACTTGATCGGATTCGGCGCCGAGGCCGACGATGTTGTGGGTAAGAATGACTTCAGTCTTCATAAATTGACAAGTGACGTGTGACGTGTGACAAGAAAATTCTCCGGTGCGATGAAACTAAAATGGGACATCGTCGCTTGCTGGCGGCACGTCGCCTTCAACCGGTTCGGACGCAGGTGGTGTGGAACCGGACGCCGGGCGCGCACGCGGAGCTTCGGCGGCGCCTTCGCCGCGGCCACCGCCGGAATCCAGAAATTGAAAGTTTTCGAGCACGACTCCGAGTTTGCTTTTCTTCTGGCCGCTTTGTTTGTCCTCCCAGGTGTCATAACGCAGGCGGCCTTCAATCAAAATGGGACGGCCTTTCTTCAGATATTGGCCGATGGTTTCGGCGGTTTTGCCAAAGGCATCCACGTCCACAAAAGTCACCTCTTCCTTCATTTCGCCCGTTTCGCTCTTCCACTTGCGGTTGCAGGCAATGCCGAGGCGCGCCACCGCCGTGCCCTTCGGCGTGTAACGCAATTCCGGGTCACGGGTCAAATTGCCGGCGAGAATCACTTTGTTGAAACTGGCCATAAGTAGTGGAGGTTGGGGGTTGGGTGGTTTATTTGGCTGGTTTGGGCTCGGGCGACTCGGTGAAGAAAACACGAAAAACCTCATCGTTCAGCGCCAGTTTTGTCCGCAATTGCGTGACAATCGTTGGCGTGCCGGTGAAAATCACATTCGCGTAAAAACCGGCGTTGTGTTTCTTGTCGGCCACGCGTGCAAAGCTTTTGCGGTCCATTTTTTGCACCGTTTCAACCTTGCCGCCCGCCGCCACAATCTCGGAGGAAATCTTGTCAAGGGCGTCCTTGATGCCCTCTTCCCGTCCCGCCGTATTCAAGATAAACAGACCTTCGTATCGTTTCATGGTTGTGATTCGTTAAATGAGTGACTCGTTAAATCAGTTAAATGAGTTCGGGCCCATCGCCCATTTAACCATTTAACCAGTTACTGATTTAACCAACTAACTTTCCATTCCATTGCATTGCTTTTTGTATGCCTTCGTCCAACCAGCATTCCGCCTGGCCGGCCGCCCGGTCCAAAACCTGTTCCATCAACGCCGCCTCGGTCCGGTCGAAACGGCTGAGCACATAATCCGTGATCTCCCGCGCGCCGTCCTGGCGCCCGATGCCGAGCCGCAACCGCGCAAATTCGCGCGAACCCAGGTGCTGTTCGATGGATTCCAGCCCGTGATGGCCGCCGCTGCTGCCACCCGGTCGCAATCGGATCCCGCCCAGCGGCAAATCCGCATCGTCCACCACCACCAGCATCCGCGTCCGCGGCAACCGGTAAAATTTTAGCAAGGCGCCAACTGCTTCGCCGCTCGCATTCATGAACGTCTGCGGCTGGCACAGCAACACCCGGCCTTCCCCGCGTTCCGCGCGGGCCAGGCGCGCGTTGAATTTGCGCTCGTGCTTCCAGTCCGCCTGCCAGCGGGCGGCCAGTTTTTCGACCAGCCAGAAACCGGCATTGTGGCGCGTTTTTTTGTAATCCGCGCCCGGGTTGCCCAGGCCCACGATGAGATGCAATGGCTCCATGCGCGGCGCGGGTACGGCGACCCTCGCGGACCGCCCGCAATGCTATTTCTTTTTCTCGGCCGGCTTCTTCTCGGCAGCCTTCTCGGCGCCCTTTTCCGCCGGCGCCGCGGCGCCTTTCTCGGCGCCCTTGGCCGGGGCTTTTTCGCCAGCCTTGCCGGCCTTCTCGCCCTTGGCCGGAGCTTCGCCTTCTTCGCCTTCTTCCTTCTTTTCCTTGATCATCTCGACGTCTCCGGCGGCCACCGCTTCGGTGGTCGTCGCCGCCGCTTCTTCCTCTTCCGTGCGCGGCATGGCCACAGTCACGACCGGCATGCTCTTGTCGCCGAGAATTTCAACCCCGGCGGGCGCCTTGACTTCGCCAATATGAACGGCCTTGCCGAGTTCGAGATGACTTACGTCGATCACAATCTGCTCCGGCAAATCCTTGGGGAGGGAGCGGACCTTGAGCTTGAACATCACATGTTCGAGCACGCCGCCGCTGTTCTTTACGCCGGCGGCCTCGCCGACGGTTTCCACCGGTACCTGGATGATGACCTTTTCGTTCTCGGCCACTTCATGCAAATCCACGTGCAGGACCTTGCCATCGAGCGGGTGATGCTGGATTTCCTGGACGAGCGCAAGGCGTTGGTCCCGCCCGGCGGGATCGTTTTCCACGGATAAATCCACCAGCAGATTTTCCGAGACGGCATGAAGGATGAGATCGCTGATTTCCTTCGCGTTGATTTCGAGGTTTTGCGGCTTGGCCTGGCGGCCGTAAATGATCGCCGGCACACGACCTGTGTCGCGCAATTTCTTGACTCCGCCCCGACGCAGCTGCGTCCGGGGATACGCTTTCAATGGCACCGATTTCATGCTTAAAATACTTTCCAGCGGGTTAGCTCGTGCGCCCGCCTTTGAATTCAAAGAGCGAGTTCACCGACGAATTGCTGTTAATTCGCTTGATGGCTTCGCCCAAAAGTCCCGCCACCGAGAGGGTGGTTATTTTTACACCGTCAATTGCGGGGCGTTGGACTGTATCAGTTGTAATCAATTCGTCAATCACTGATTTTCGCAATCGGGCGACGCCCACGTCGTTGAGAATGGCATGGGAAACACAGGCCAGAATCTGCCTGGCACCCTTTTTCTTCAATAAGGTCGCCGCCGCCGTCAAAGTGCCCGCCGTTTCGGTCAAATCGTCCACCAACAGGATGTTTTTGCCCCGGATCTCGCCGATGACAGCCATGGATTCCACCTCCGTCGCGCTCTTGCGCCGCTTGGCCACGATGGCCAGGCCCGATTCCAATACCTGTGAATAGGCGTGCGCCATCTTCAATCCGCCCACGTCGGGGCTGACCACCACCAGGTCGGTCAGGTTTTTCTTCCGCAAATATTCGTACATGACCGGCGCGGCGTAGAGATGATCCACCGGGATATCGAAAAATCCCTGGATTTGCTGGGCGTGCAGATCCATGGCCAGGATGCGGTTGACCCCTGCGGCGACGAGCAGGTTGGCGATGAGCTTGGCCGTGATGGGGACCCGCGGCTGGTCCTTGCGGTCCTGCCGGGCGTAACCGTAAAACGGCAGCACCGCCGTGATACGCATCGCACTCGCCCGACGCAGCGCATCGATCATGATGAACAGCTCCATCAAATTGTGGTTGGTCGGCGGCGAGGTCGGCTGCACCACGAACACGTCTTCGCCGCGCACATTCTCCTCGATCTTGATGAACGTCTCGCCGTCGGGGAAGGGCTGGATGGAACATTTGCCCAGTTCCATGCCGATGGATTTGCAAATCGCCCGAGCCAAGGGCTCGTTGGCGGTGCCGCTGAAAACTTTCACAGATTAGTTGTCTTTCAGGTTAAAATGGCCGTCGTCGCGCCGAAGCGGCGCCGGGCCGCGCCGCGAAGGCGGAAAAACCGTCTCGCAATGCGGGACGGATGAAAACGTGTCGTGACTGTAACAACGAACAAACTTGGCGCAAGTGGATTTTACTCACAACATCGGGCCATGCGTTATCGGATTCTGGGCAAAACGGGTTTACAGGTGTCGGTCATCGGCATCGGCACCTGGCAGTTTGGCGGCGAGTGGGGACATGATTTCTCCCAAACCGAGGTCGACGCCGTTCTCGACGCGGCGGCGGAGTACGGCATCAACCTGATCGACACCGCCGAATGTTATGGTGATCACCTGTCCGAACGGCTGATCGGCGGTTACCTGTCGCGCCGCGACCGGTCGCGCTGGCTGGTGGCTACCAAGTTCGGCCATCACTTCAACAGTTTCATGAACCGCGACGATGATTTCTCCGTCGCCGGCGTGCGGCAACAACTCGAAGCCTCACTCCAGGCGTTGCGCGTCGAAACCATCGACCTCTACCAGTTTCATTCCGGTTCGGACGCGTGGTTCCAGAATCAGGAGCTGTGGATGATGCTGGCGGAACAAAAACGCGCCGGTAAAATCCGGCATCTGGGGGTTTCCATCCTGCAAAAGGGCAGCGAATTGCAGGCACGGGAAGCGGCGGGATTTGGCGTGGATGCGTTGCAGGTTTTCTGCAACCGCTTGGACTGTCGCGCCGAGACTCTGTATTTCCCGCACGCCCAAAAGAACAACCTCGGCATTCTCGCCCGTGTGCCCTTGGCCAGCGGATTGCTTTCCGGCAAATACAAACCCGGCGCGGCTTTTGCTGCCGGTGATGTTCGCACCACGTTTAACGCGGAAAAAATGCAGCGCGATTTGGCCGAGGTGGAACGCCTGCAAAGAGAAGAAGTGCCCGCGGGTGTACCGATGGCCCAGTGGGCGATGGCGTGGTGTCTTAAAAACCAGGTGGTGACCACGCTCATTCCCGGCTGCAAAAATCCTGAACAGGTGAAGGCGAACGCTGCCGCGGCGGAATTAGTGACTGAATTCTGAATTTGCATGATTCAAAAGACACCACTTACTGAATATGCAAACCTCGCAATGGATGATTTGTTTCAATTACAATTCGTTTTCCGGCAAATTGTAGGGGATATCAAGTATGACGAGAGTATTTTGGAAGCGCGTAACAAAAAATGGCCAGATATAACCCCTGTCACCAATAAGTCATTTAATACTGCGGCTTTTCGTTTCATTGGAATTTCCCAACTGTGTCGGGCTGTTGATATTTACAATTGGTATTGTCGTGAGGCCCTGAAGTTAGCGCTTTCCAGCAGTCCGCAGTTGGTCGTTGAAGTTATACGAAGGCAAAAGGGCAGAATTGCCGATACAGTTTCCAAAGCTGAAAACAAAGGGAAAGACGCTGCGACTGAAATCATTCAGGAATTTCTTCAAGATAAATACAAGGGCGATTGGAATATCAGGGAAGCCATCCATCGCAACCTCAATGTGATGCAGAATCCTGAAATTGAACTTCTGTGCTTGTGTCGAAATGTTTTAGTTCACAGGCGAGGATATGATGAATTTGGTCAAGTTGCAGAAGCAATAAGGAATTTGGGTTCGCAACGTGCTCTAATTGGTGCGCAGTGGTATCCGCCGGGACATATGCCCATCGCACTTGATGAAAAGAAATTTCTGGTCGTAAATGAGACTATTGGGGATTGGGCTGGTCAACTTTTGCAACAGCAAATCTTCATGATGGATCAAAATTTTGCGCACGTTTATAAGTTGCCCCGTCAGGTTTGGGAGCAACGAAAAATAGGCCGAACATTTCTGGGACCGCCAACCGCTGAAAAGCAAGTCCAAAGTCCAATCCACCCGCCACCTACAACCAAACGGCGTTTATAGAGGGTCGCCGTCTAGCTAGTGTGGCTTTACTTCGCCGCCAGTGCCGCTTCAATGGCGTGAGTTACTGCCGCCGAATCCGGTCTCACCGGCGAGGGAAAGCGATTCAGGATTTTGCCATCGCGGCCAATAACAAACTTGGTGAAGTTCCAGCCGATATCGCCCGGAAACGGCGAATTCGGGCCCGCCAGCATCACGTAGAGCGGATGCCGGTTGACCCCGTTGACTTCAATCTTGTCGAACATCGGAAAGGTCACGTCATACTTGGAAGTGCAGAACTGTTTGATTTCCGCGTCGGTGCCGGGTTCCTGATGGGCAAACTGGTTGCAGGGAAAACCGAGCACGACCAATCCCTGGTCTTTGTATTTCTGGTAAGTCGCCTCCAGGGCGGTGTATTGCGGCGTGAATCCGCATTTGGACGCGACATTGACGATGAGCAGCACCTTGCCTTGGTACGGCTTTAAGGAAGTGCTGTTACCGTCGATGTCCTTGAGGGGAATGTTATAAATGGACTCAGCCGCACGGGCGACCGCCATTTGAAGAAATGTAATCGCGGCCAGTAGAATAAATGCTTTCATGGCCGGAACCATGCACCGGGCGGTGCCGTCTGTCAATCCGCCACGACGTTTATCTGGCAATCCACCCGCCCCCCACCACGAGATTTTCCTGGTAAAAAACGGCGGCCTGGCCGGGCGTAATGGCGCGCTGGGGGGAATGCATTTTCACTTTCACCGAACCGTTGACCGTAGGTGTCACCGTAGCCGGTACGCCGGGATGATTATAACGGATTTTGGTCATGGCCTCGATTGGTTCGGTGAGTTTGTCGAACGGAATCCAATTGCAATTCGTTGCGGTGAACTCGTCGCGGTCGAGCGCCGATTCGTCACCGACGACGACGCGATTGTTCTCCGCGTCGACTTCGACAACATAGACCGGCTTGGGTGTGGTGATACCGAGGCCGCGCCGCTGGCCGATGGTGTAAAATTCGATGCCGTCGTGATGGCCAAGGACGGTTCCGTGTAAATCCACAATCTCACCGCGATGCTTGTGCGCGAGACCGGCCTGCTGAAGAAAACCGCCATAGTTTTTATCGGGCACAAAGCAGATTTCCATGCTCTCTTCCTTATCGGCGGTCTTCAGGTGGCAATGCCGCGCCACCTCGCGGGTATCGCTCTTCGTCTTCTCCCCCAGCGGAAACATTGCGCGCGCCAATTGGTCCTGCCGTAGGGAAAACAGGAAATAACTCTGGTCCTTCTTCAAATCCCGTCCGCGCTTGAGCAGATAGCGCGAACCTTCGGCGTTTTTCTCGATTCGCGCGAAATGGCCGGTGGCGATGTAATCCGCGCCGAGCTGACTGGCGCGGTCAATCAACCTGCCAAACTTGAGATTCTGATTGCACAACACGCACGGATTCGGCGTGCGGCCGGCCTTGTATTCGTCGGCAAAGTAGCTGATGACGTGCTTCTGGAATTCCGCCGCCTCATCAATCAGGTAATACGGGATGCCAAGCGTGTGGCAGACGGCGCGGGCATCGGTAACGGCTTGCGGGCCGCAACACTTGTCCTCAGCGCGATTGACGCAATCCTGCGGCCAGAGCTTGAGCGTGATGCCGATGACCTCATAGCCCTGCTCGAGCAACAGCGCTGCCGTGGCGGAGGAGTCCACTCCCCCGCTCATGCCGCAGACCACGCGCTGGCGCTTTTGCGAATTCACAGAGGGACATTATACGATTGGCGCGCGGCATGTAAAATGGTTTGAAATTGTGACCGTCAGGGTTTCATGGTAAGTTTGGCCTCCGGTGAAACTTTCCCACTACCTCGAATTGCATCAATAGTTCCGGTTATCGTATAACCAATTTTGGTTGGCAAATTCCTGCGACCGGGCAATGTCGCTCGTGTTTGCCACGAATCCATTATCTCCCGCCAGCAGTGGAACGAGACAGGAATATTTGAAATCAATTGCAGCCGAGAAGGCGACCATCGTGCTTGGTTGACCTAATCGGAGATGGAAAGCAGCCATGGCTCATTTCGGACCTTAATCTTGGGTTGTTTCACTTCCCGAGGGTTAGGTCCGAAATAATCCGAAGCGCTGTGGTCACCAATTACATTCCCCCAGGTCCATACTTCTCCATCTCGTGTCAGCGCGACGCCCAAATTGTCACCTCCCGCGGTAAAGGCAACGACGCCCTCGGGCAGATTGATTTTTTTAAGTATTATCGGTTCATAGGCGGAAGCCGGCTTTATGGTGCGATGTTCTGAAGCATCCAATGCCCAAAACGAACCGTCTTTTTCCTGAAGTAGATGGTAAAATCCTCCGGCGGCTGAGCTGCATGACTGCCAATCTGTGTCGGTCCCTACCTGCATGGGCTTGGTATTTAGATTCGTGTCGGCAACGCCAGTGTAAAAATTGGCTTCTCTTCCCCAAGTCCAGAGGGTTCCTTCAGATTTGATGGCAAAAACGGTAAAATAACCGAAGCAGACATCCACCCAGTTGGTATCTGGCGAAATGCGGGTAGGGACAATGGTTTTGCTGGTGGCGTCGCCGGTAAATGTTCCCCAAAACCAGAGGCTCCCGTCATTTTGCAGGCCGACCGTTTGAATGCCGCCGGCCCAAATCTTTTCCCAGTTGGTCGAAGTGCCGATTTGCACTGCGTTCGTCCGGTCTTTGGTGTCGCCGGTTCCGAGATTTCCCGCCCAATTATTGCCCCACGCCCAAAGTGTGCCGTCGTTTTTGATGGCAAAACTGGCGGAACCGCCCGTAGCTGCCTGTTTCCAATCGTTTCCTGGAATGGATGGGACCGGTGTGGGACGCGTAATTTTTGTGCCGTCACCCAATTGATAATTTAGATTTTCGCCCCAACCCCACAACGTGCCGTCGGATTTGACAGCAAGGCAATCGGCATCACCTGCCGCGATGTCGACCCAGTTGGTTTCGCTTCCAATACGCCGCAGCGAAGTGCTTTCTTCAAGATTGGAAATGCCCAGCGTCGGCCATCCGAATCTGTTTTCACCCCAACTCCAAAGGCTGCCATTAGATGCGAGAACCACACCGAAATGGCTGTAACCATAAGCGACCATCGGAGTGACCTTCCCGGTCGGGAGCCGGTGGGTTTGGAGAAAATGAAAATGAAGAAAATAAATCGTCGACGTCACTGTGCTCGTTGTTGCCAAAATGATAACCGCGCCTGTGATAGCCGTAGTCTTTGCTTTGGTCCACGCCATAAGTTTCAATGCTCCCTTGGCGAGAGTTAAGGTTGAAGCCGAACTGGCCGCGCCTTTGGTAAATGCTGCGGCAGTTGCAGATTGTAGTACCGAAATTGGCGCAACTTGAATGGAGTTGGTGGAGATTCCGCCAGAAATAATAGCAGTGGTCGAGGAAATGCCGTGCTTGCTGAGAAAGCGGTGAAGCTTTTCCAAGGCACGATGCACGCGCGTTTTCGCCGCGCCCTCGCTCGCACCCAGCGCCGCGCCCACCTCCGCGAAATTTTTGTTTTGAAAGAACCGCAGCACTAGGGCGTCGTGGTCCTTCTGGCCGAGTTTTCCCATCGCCGCGTCGAGCAACGGCGCGATTTGCATCCAGGTGTCATCGGCAGTCAGTTCGTTCAAAATGTTTTGCATAGACGCCTCCTGTTCGCGGCGTTGACGGCGGCGCTGAATGGTCAGCGCGTTTGCGCTGGCGTAACGTGCTGTTCGACACAACCACCCCGCTAAAATAGTTTTGTCTCCGAGTGAACCCGCCTTGCGTGCCAGAATGATGAACACCGCTTGCGTGATTTCTTCGGCCAGTTGCGGGTCGCGGACCTGCCGGAGCGCCACGGAATAGACGAGATTGACGTAGCGCGAGACGAGCGTGGCAAAAGCCTCCTCGGAATTCCCCCGGGCGTATTCCCGCAGCAGGGTCAAGTCGTCATTCATGATTTCACCCATACATTTACGTTGCTGTTAAAAAGGTAACAGTTTTTTCCATCATAATGGTGGTTACGCCCGACCTCACCCCGGCCCTCTCCTCCGAGGAGAGGGGGAATGGCCTGCTGCCTCTTTGAAAGTTCGAATGATGGCATTTGTCGGGGGCGCCTACGCAAAACCAAAAGCGACCGTCGCCATTTCCTCTCCCCGGGGGAGAGGACACAGGCGAGGGCGAGTGTTCAACCAATTGAATCGCATTTTTACAAACGCGGCTGCTTTGACTATTGTGGGCGAGACAATGAACAGGGCCATTAAAATCATTTGGCTGGCCGTTTGCCTGAACTGGGTTTGGGCCATGCGGATATTCGCCGGTCCCCCTTTCCTGACCGATGACCCGGAGCCGGTGGATTATCGGCATTGGGAATTTTACCTCTTCGGCATCGGGGACCACACCGGTGGAGGGAATTACACGATCAACGGCCCGGCTGCGGAATTAAATTATGGAGTACTGCCCGACACGCAGCTTCATCTCATCCTGCCGATGACCACGGTGGGTACTCAAGGCGCGCCGACGGAGACCGGTTTGGGCGACATGGAATTGGGTGTGAAGTACCGGTTCGTGCATGAAACGGATTGGTGGCCGCAAATCGGAGTCTTTCCGATGGCCGAGATTCCGACGGGCGATGCCGACCGCGGTCTGGGCAACGGCAAGACCTGGTTTCGTCTGCCGCTGTGGGTGCAAAAAAGCTGGGGGCCGTGGACGACTTATGGCGGCGGCGGGGCGGCACTGAATTCCGCACCCAGTCAGCGCGATTATCCTTTCGGAGGCTGGCTGCTGCAGCGTGATTTTGGATCACATTTGACGCTCGGCGGTGAGATTTGGGCCCAAGGACAGGACACGGAAAATGACCGCGCCTATGCCGCGCTCAATTTTGGCGGGTACTACAATTTCACCGAACATTTCAGCCTGTTATTCAGCGCCGGGCATAGTGTGGCGGGCGACAATCATTTTCTCTGGTACCTGGGGCTTTACTGGACCTGGGGACCGGAGAAATCGAGCAAACCGTGAAAGGAAAAGGAGAGAAAATCATGAGTCTCTTGAAAGCAATCTGCAAACCGAGCGGTGCCAACGCGAACTTCCTCATTCGCCTGGTGGTCGGCGGAGTGTTTCTGAACGAAGGCATTCTTAAATTCCTGTATCCGTCGGCACAGGCGGCGGGCCGGTTTGCGCACATCGGCATTCCCTATCCCGATTTCTTCGGCCCGTTTGTGGCGACAGTGGAAACCTTTTGCGGCGCAATGGTCATCCTGGGCCTGTTGACGCGCCCTGCGGCCTTCGCCTTGTTCATTGATATTTCGGTGGCAATTTTTACCACCAAGATTCCCGTTTTGCTGGGCCACGGTTATCTGGGTTTCTCGCTGATGAAGGCTGATCACTATGGTTTTTTAAGCATGGTGCATGAAGCGCGCACGGATTTTTCCATGTGGTTCGGCCTGCTGTTCCTGCTGGTAACCGGGCCCGGGCGCTGGTCGGTGGATGCCCGGTTGGCAAATGGCTGACAGCCTTTTCGCTTTACGATATACAGTTTACGCGACCCCAAGTGCCTCGGTTTGTTGCACACTATTTTGTATCGACAGCAATACTTATATTGACAGGCACTAACATAAGTGTTTTAATGGCCACTCAGCGGGAGTGGTTATGAAACAACTTTTCATTCTTTTGGCAGCGGGTTGGCTTCTTTACCCTATAACAGATTACGGCACGGAAACGGCGCAAGCGCGGCTGTATTGCGAGTCCCTTCGATTTCAGCAAGGCACCACGTCTGGAGGCACCTTGAACTTGAGCTCGATTGGCGGACCACCCTACAACGGCGAATTGATGTTTAATTCCGGTGACACATGGTACAGCGGACTGGCGCTGGTTTGGAGCGGCTATGCCGATGGCGGGACGATTTACGTGAATTTGCCACCGGCCGTGGATGCGAACGGCGACGGCTACGACGATTTTTTTGAAGTTTCACAAGGTGTAAACAGCAAGGTCACTTCGGGCGGAACTTATTCCACCAGCACCTATTTTTCCGGGACCGTCACCGCTACCTGGAACCGGAATGCCGGTTCGGCAAGCGGTACTTGTGTGCTCAACCTGTATGACGATAACTGGGGAAGTCTGGGCAATTTTACCTGTCCCTTCACACTGCTCGAATACACCGGCCCATTGACGTATACGCCCGGCTCCAACACGGTTGCGGCAACCGTCAGCCTGACGCAGACCGGCAATCCCGCCAACACGTTGAAAGGGCCCATCGTTTTCATGAAATCTTCGACTGACCGTTTCAACACACTGACCAATCAGGCTGGCATCTGGACCAACGCGGCGCTACAGCCCCTCAGTTTTGACAGCGAAATTTTTACGCGGGGTATTCCTTCCTGGCCCACCAATTACGTCGGCTGGGTTTTCTTTGCCGATGGTGATCGAAGCACGGCAAGCGCGGATTACCAATTGTGGGCCCTTTCCCTCAATGACACGAACGACGCCAACGCAAACGGCATCCCGGATTTCAGCGACAACCCGGCCAGTGTGACGCCGCCACGTGCGCCGCATCTTTCTCTCGCGCCTGGCTCAACCAACCTGTTGTTGACGGTCAGCGGCACGGTCGGGCATACGAACCAAATCCTGGGAATCAGTTCGCTGACTTCAACCAATTGGCAGGTAGCACAGTCTTTTCTGCAAACCAACGATCCCCAGGTGGTTTGGCTCCCGCTACCTTCGGGCAGTCCGAAATTCTGGCGCGTGGTGGCATGGTAAAGCAGGCGGTCTGGCCAGCGACCCGGGCCGTCTGAGCAATTCCAGGCTTGATGCCCATTTGGGGGCAGCCTTCCCCCGGAAGTTTTGCGCCATCCATTCGACCTCCTCCCGACAACAAGCATGTACAATCTCCCAACCTGGTGTAGACTGAGGCGGTTGTGCAGTTTTTGAAAACATTTATTGCGCAACGGCAAAATTTGGGTAAAAAATGAATGAACGACGGCTAATTCGCCAAGCGATGACCAGAAGCTCAACGCCGAATTCTAATACTTGCCGGCCGGCGCAGCTTGCTGCCCCGCCGAAACAAGGCCTTTACGATCCCCAATTTGAACACGAGGCGTGCGGGGTGGGCTTTGTGGTCAACATGAAGGGGAAGAAATCCCACACGATCGTCCGGCAGGCGCTGCAGGTGCTGCTCAATCTGGATCACCGTGGCGCGTGCGGCTGTGAGGTCAACACCGGCGATGGCGCGGGTATCCTGTTACAGACGCCGCATGCCTTTCTCAAGCAAGCCACAGCGAAGGAGAAAATTTCCCTGCCCGGCGCCGGCGAATACGGCGTCGGCATGGTGTTCCTGCCGCACGATGCCGGACAACGCGGGGAATGCGAACGGGTTTTTGGCGACATTGTGGCCGAGGAAGGTCAGCGGGTGCTGGGCTGGCGCAGCATCCCGACCAACAACAGCTCGTTGGGAGCTACCGCCAAGGCCTCCGAGCCGTTCATGCGGCAGGTCTTTATCGGGCGTAACGCGAAATTGACCGATGACATGGCGTTTGAGCGGAAGCTCTATGTCATTCGCAAACGAACGGAAAATGCCATCCGTTATTCGGGCAAGGTCAAAGGCGGGGAATTTTTCTATCTGGCCAGCCTGTCGTACAAGACGGTTGTATACAAGGGCATGCTGCTGACGGCGCAATTGGGAGAATACTATCCGGATTTGTCGCATCCGGCGCTGGAATCGGCGCTGGCGCTGGTGCATTCCCGTTTTTCCACGAACACCTTCCCGAGCTGGAACCGCGCGCATCCGTACCGTTATCTCGCGCACAACGGCGAAATCAACACGCTGCGGGGCAACATCAACTGGATGCACGCGGCACAGTCGAATTTTGCCTCCGAACTTTTCGGCGATGACATCAAGAAAATCGTTCCGGTCATCAACACCGATGGCAGCGACTCGGCGATGTTTGACAATTGCCTCGAACTGCTCGTCATGGCGGGCCGCGAATTGCCGCACGCGGTGATGATGATGATTCCCGAACCGTGGGAAAATCACGAGAGCATGGACCCGGAACGCCGCGCGTTTTATGAATTTCATTCGTGTCTCATGGAGCCGTGGGACGGCCCGGCGTCCATTGCGTTTACGGATGGCAAGGTGATCGGGGCCTGCCTTGACCGCAATGGCCTGCGCCCCTCGCGTTATTATGTCACCAAAGACGACCTGGTGATCATGGCGTCGGAAGCGGGTGTGCTGCCGGTGGAACCGGAGCGGGTAGCCATCAAGGGCCGCCTGCAACCCGGCCGGATGTTTCTCGTGGACATTGAGCAGGGCCGCATCGTCGCCGATGAGGAATTGAAGAATAAATTTGCCAGGGCCCAGCCGTATCAAAAGTGGCTGGATGAGCATCACGTGCTGCTCGAACGTCTCCCCGATCCGGGGTTTCAAACCGAGCCAGGCCACCAGACCGTTCTGGAACGGCAACAGGCGTTCGGTTACACGTTCGAAGATGTGCGTTTCATCGTCGGCCCGATGGCCAACGACGGCGTGCAGCCGCTGGGTTCCATGGGCACGGACACGCCGCTGGCGGTGCTCTCCAACAAGCCGCAGCTGCTCTACAATTATTTCAAACAGCTGTTCGCGCAGGTCACCAACCCGCCGATTGATCCGATCCGCGAGGAAATCATCACCTCCACGGAAACGATGGTCGGCCCGCGGGGCAGCCTGCTGCAGCCGGCGCCCCAAAGCTGCGCCTTGATCAAGTTGAAATACCCGATTCTGACGAACGAGGAATTGGAGAAACTGCGCAATGTGGAGGCGAGGGCGTTCAAGAGCGCCACGCTGCCCATCTTGTTTCCCGCGGCCGACGGCGCCAAAGGTTTGGAGGCCGCGCTCGACAAGCTGTTTGCCATGACCGACCAGGTCATCGGCGACGGCGTCAACGTCATTATTCTCTCAGACCGGGGCATTGACCCGCAGCATGCGCCCATCCCGGCGTTGCTCGCCGTGGCCGGTCTGCACCATCATCTGATCCGGGCGGGCACGCGGGGCAAGGTCGGCCTCGTTCTCGAATCCGGCGAACCGCGCGAGGTGCATCATTTTGCGCTGCTCATCGGCTACGGCTGCAGCGCCATCAATCCCTACCTGGCGTTCGAAACGCTCGAGGACATGATTCGCGAAGGCTTGCTGCTCAAGCTCGACCACCCGACCGCCGTCAAGAAATACATCAAGGCGGCGGTGAAAGGGGTGGTCAAGACGATGGCCAAGATGGGCATCTCCACCATCCAAAGCTATCGGGGGGCGCAGATTTTTGAAGCGGTCGGCCTCAACAGCAACGTGGTGGACCGGTATTTTACCTGGACGCCGTCGCGCATCCAGGGCGTGGGCATGGACGTGCTGGCGGAGGAAGTCCTGGCGCGGCATCGCCACGCGTTCCCGGACCGCCCCGTCAACGGCTTGCTCGACCCGGGCGGCCAATATCAATGGCGCTCGGACGGCGAATATCATTTGTTCAATCCCCAAACGATTCACAAATTGCAAATCGCCTGCCGCCTCAACAGCGAAAAGATTTACCGGGAATACGCCGGGTTGATCAACCAGCAGGCGGCCAACCTCTGCACCCTGCGCGGCCTGCTGGATTTCAAATTTGCGGAGAACCCGGTTCCGATCGAGCAGGTCGAGTCGGTGGAGGAAATCGTGAAGCGCTTCAAGACCGGCGCCATGAGTTACGGCTCGATTTCCAAAGAGGCGCACGAGGCGCTGGCCGTCGCGATGAACCGCCTGGGCGGCAAATCCAACACCGGCGAAGGCGGCGAAGACCCCGACCGCTATATTCCGCTGCCCAACGGGGATTCGAAGAATTCGGCCATCAAGCAGGTGGCCAGCGGACGGTTCGGCGTCACGAGCCATTACCTTATCAACGCGCGCGAACTCCAGATCAAAATGGCGCAGGGCGCCAAGCCCGGCGAAGGCGGCGAATTGCCGGGCCGCAAAGTCTATCCCTGGATTGCCAAGACCCGGTTCACCACGCCGGGCGTCGGCCTCATCTCGCCGCCGCCGCATCACGACATTTATTCCATCGAGGATCTGGCGGAGTTGATTCACGATTTGAAAAACTCGAACCGCCACGCCCGGGTGAGCGTAAAGCTGGTTGCCGAAATCGGCGTCGGCACGGTGGCCGCCGGTGTCGCCAAAGCGCACGCGGACGTGGTTTTGATCTCCGGCCACGACGGGGGTACCGGCGCTTCGCCGTTGTCGTCCATCAAGCATGCCGGCGCGCCATGGGAACTCGGCCTGGCCGAGACGCACCAGACGCTCGTGTTGAACAACCTCCGCAGCCGCATTTATGTGGAGACGGACGGCCAGTTGAAGACCGGACGCGACGTGGCCGTGGCCGCGTTGCTCGGCGCGGAGGAATTCGGCTTTGCCACCGCGCCGCTCGTGGTGCTCGGTTGCATCATGATGCGTGTCTGCCATCTGGACACCTGCCCGGTCGGAGTGGCCACCCAGAACCCGAAATTGCGCGCGCGCTTCACCGGCGATCCCGGGCACGTTGTGAACTTCATGCGTTTCGTGGCGCAGGAGCTGCGCGAAATCATGGCCCGGCTCGGATTCCGCACGATCAACGAAATGATCGGCCGCACCGACAAACTGATTCCCTGGAAGGCCATCGAGCATTGGAAGGCGAAAGGACTCGACCTGACGCCGATCCTGCACCAACCGGAAGCCGGTCCGGAAGTTGGACGTTACCGGCAGATTGACCAGGATCACGGTCTGGAAAAATCGCTGGACGTGACGAGGCTGCTCGACATTTGCGAACCGGCCATCGAACGCGGCGAGCGGGTCCATGCGGATCTGCCCATCCGGAATGTCAACCGCGTCGTCGGCACCATTGTCGGCAGTGAAGTCACCAGAAAACAGGGGCCGAACGGGTTGCCGGAGGACACGATTCACCTCAAATTCACCGGCAGCGCGGGGCAGAGCCTGGGAGCCTTCATGCCGCGGGGCATGACCATTGAGCTCGAAGGCGATGCCAACGACTATTTTGGCAAGGGCTTGAGCGGCGGCAAAATCATCATTTATCCGTCGAAAGGCTCGACGTTTGTCGCCGAGGAAAACATCATCATCGGCAACGTGGCGCTTTACGGTGCCACCAGCGGCGAGGTGTTCGTGCGAGGCATGGCGGGTGAACGCTTTGGCGTCCGCAACTCCGGGGTCAGCGCGGTTGTTGAGGCCGTCGGCGACCACGGCTGTGAATACATGACCGGCGGGCGGGTGGTGGTGCTGGGCAAGACCGGGCGCAATTTCGCGGCGGGCATGTCCGGCGGCACCGCGTATGTACTGGATGAGGCCGGCGATTTTGCCACGCGCTGCAACCTGGACATGGTCGGTCTCGAAAAACTGACGGATCCGGACGAACGGGAAGCGGTTTGGAAACTAGTCCAGCGGCACCAGAGTTACACCCGGAGCGAGCGCGCGGCGAAAATTCTTGGCGACTGGAAAAACCTTGTGCCAAAATTCGTCAAGGTGCAGCCGAAGGATTACAAGCGCGCCCTGGAGAAGATGAAAGAGGCGGAGAAGGACGGCTTGAGCGGCGATCAGGCCATTATGGCCGCTTTTGAAGCGAATATCCGCGACGCGGCGCGCGTTGGCGGCGGTTAATCACCAATCAGTCATCAAACCCGATTTATAAATGGGAAACCCACGAGGATTTTTGGATTATTTGCGCGAGCTCCCGGTGGACCGCACGCCGATCGAGCGCGTCGCCGACTGGAAGGAATTCCACTTCCACATGGAGGAGAAAAAGCTGCGCGAGCAGGGCGCACGCTGCATGGATTGCGGCATTCCCTTTTGCCACACGGGCTCCCTGCTCAGCGGCATGGCCAGCGGCTGCCCGATCCATAACCTCATTCCCGAGTGGAACGATCTGGTCTATCGCGGTCTGTGGAAGGAAGCGCTCGAACGGCTGCACAAGACAAATAATTTTCCTGAATTCACCGGCCGCGTCTGCCCGGCGCCTTGTGAAGGTTCCTGCGTGCTCGGCATCAATAATCCGCCGGTCACGATCAAGAATATCGAGTGTGCCATCATCGACCACGGCTGGGAGCACGGCTGGGTGGCGGCGGAGCCGCCCCGGAGCCGCACCGGCAAAAAGGTGGCGGTGGTCGGTTCCGGTCCGGCGGGACTTTGTGCCGCCGCGCAGTTGAACAAGGCGGGCCACCTCGTCACGGTTTTCGAACGGGCCGACCGCCCCGGTGGATTGCTCATGTACGGCATTCCGAACATGAAGCTCGACAAGGAGGGGGTCGTGCTGCGCCGGATAAAACAGATGGAAGCCGAGGGCATCCGCTTTGCCTGCAATACCGAGGTGGGGGGAAATTATCCGGCAAACGATTTGTTGAAGGAGTTTGACGCTGTCATTCTGGCCACCGGGGCCACCAGGCCGCGCGACCTGACGGTCGAAGGCCGGAACCTCAAGGGTGTTCACTTCGCCATGGATTTTCTTACGGCCAACACCCGGAGCATTTTGGACGGCCACCAGAATGGCAATTTCATTTCCGCAACCGGCAAGGACGTCATCGTCATCGGCGGTGGTGACACCGGTACGGACTGCGTCGGTACTGCCATGCGTCATAGTTGCAACAGCCTGGTCCAGATTGAGATTTTGCCCCAGCCACCGGTGGACCGGGCTGGGGACAATCCCTGGCCGGAATGGCCGAAGGTTTATCGGCTGGATTACGGCCAGGAGGAGGCGGCGGCGAAGTTCGGTGCCGATCCGCGCGTTTACCTCACCACCGCAACGAAGTTTGAAGGCGACGCAGCCGGCCAGGTCAAGGCAGTGCATACGGTCCAGGTGGGATGGGAACGCAATGAGAAGGGGCAGTTTGTTCCCCGGAACGTGCCCGGCTCGGAAAAGGTTTTGCCGGCGCAACTGGTGTTGCTGGCCATGGGTTTTTTGGGGCCGGAACAGCCGTTATTGAAGGCGCTCGGTGTGGAATGCGATGCGCGGAGCAACGCCCGGGCTGAGTTTGAAAAATACACGACCAATCTCAAGGGGGTCTTTGCCTGCGGGGATTGCCGTCGCGGCCAAAGCCTTGTTGTGTGGGCGTTTAATGAAGGCCGGGGCGCGGCGCGCGAGTGCGATCGCTATCTGATGGGGCGCACCGGATTGCCCTGAGAACGGTTGCCGATTGAAAACGACTTTGCTATTTAACCCGCCATGGCGCACGTTGACCGCATGACGCAGCCGCTCGCGCTCGTTTTTTACGAGAAACTCATGCCTGGCAGCCAGTTGGTGAACCGGTTGCAGGATTTGAATTATCGCGTCCAGGCGGTGAACGATCTGGCGTCGCTGCAACAGTGCGCGCGGAGTGAAGGCCCGCTGCTGGTGATTGCGGATCTGGCGGGTCGGGAGGAAGTATGCCGCGCCATCGCAGCGTTGAAGGCGGACGCGGCCACAGAACACATCCCGGTGATCGCCTTTGCCGGCGAAGCGGCGGCCGAGTGGCAGGCGGCGGCGCAAAAGGCCGGGGCGAACCTGGCGGTGAGCGAAGCGGCCATCATTAATTACCTGCCGCAACTGCTGAATCAGGCCTTGCAGTTGGAGTAATGACCCGGTTTTTCAAATGTTAAAATCGTGTTAAAAAGTTGTGCTTGACGCGGACGCAATAACTCACTATTGTCGCGGTAAATAAGCATGAGTGAATCATGAAAAGTGATTGCAGGCACGGCAGAATTCTGTCGTGTCTTTTTCACTTAAAGTCGCGCCTCGGAAGGAAAGATTATGGCCAGTGGCAAAGTCAAGTGGTTCGACAATAAAAAAGGATTTGGGTTCATCGCCCAAAGTTCCGGGCAGGACGTGTTCGTTCACCATTCGTCCATAGTGGGCACCGGATTCAAAACACTGAACGAGGGAGACGATGTCTTGTTTGATGTCGTCGTCAGTGACAAAGGGTTGAAAGCCCAGAACGTTCAGCGCGTGCACCAGCAGTAACGACGCCGTTGTCCGAGTTTCAGAATTGCGCGGCCCCGAGGATTTAGGTTCGCCAACGGCGGTTGGGAGGGGTAATGTGTCTTCATGGCGGCTTCAAACGTGACGCGGATTTCCAGCCTTTATGTTCATGTGCCCTTTTGCGCGCAAAAATGCGCTTATTGTGCGTTCTATTCCGAACCGGCGGGCGGTGAACTGGTCAATCGTTATGTCGCCGCTTTGATCCGGGAAATGGAGATCGTTGCGGACGATGTGCGGCCGCCCGTTCTCCGTAGCACTGCTGCGGAGGGTGGACGCACCATTTTCTTCGGCGGCGGCACGCCCTCGCTGCTCAACCTCCGCCAATGGAACCAGGTCCTCCGGGCCATGGAACGCCTGAATCTGCTGGGCGCGGAGGAGTTCACCGTCGAATGCAATCCCGCTACCGTTTCGGCCGATAAGGCCAAATTGCTCCGGGATTTCGGGGTCAACCGGATTTCCATGGGCGTGCAGTCGCTCGACGAAGCCCTGCTCGACCGGCTGGGCCGGGTTCATTCACGGGAGATGGTCTTTAAATCGTTCGATATTCTCCGCCGGGCCGGTTTCGACAATCTGAATATGGATCTCATGTTCGCCATACCCGGCCAGACGCTCAAGATCTGGCGTGCCACGTTGGACGAGGCCCTGGCCCTCGGCAGTGAGCATCTGTCCAGTTACGAGGTTATTTACGAGGATGACACCCCGCTGTTTGCGCAATTACAGGCAGGCAAATTCGACGTCAACGAGGAACTGGCCTGCGCCATGTATGAGGAACTGGTTGAACGGGTGACCGCCGCTGGTTTCCGGCAGTACGAGGTGGCCAACTTTGCGCGGGAGAAGAAGTGGAGTAATGGAGTGAGGGAGAATTGGAGTAAAAATTCAGCCGGGACGCAGCCCTCCAACACTCCGGAACTCCAGCACTCCATCCCCTCTTTCGCCTGCAAACACAACGTCAATTACTGGCGCGGCGGTTCGTTTTATGGGCTCGGCCCCAGTGCCACCGGTTACGTTCGCGGGGTGCGGACCAAAAACCGGGCGAACACGCCGCTTTATTGCGAGCAGCTTGAGCAAGGAAAACGTGCCATCGAATCGCGCGAGGAATTGCCGCCGCTGAAACGCGCCGGCGAAACCGCCGCGTTCGGCCTGCGCCTGGTCGCCGGCTGGCCGTTTGAGGAATTCCGGCGCACGACGGGTTTTGATTTGCACCAGGAATGGTCGGCGGACATGACCCGGCTGGCCAGCTGCGGCTGGGCGGAAATTTGGCCGGACGGATTTCACCTCACCCGTCAGGGCTTGCGCTTCGCAGATGCGGCGGCGGAAATGTTCCTTCGTTGAACTATTTACGATATTGGATTTGCGATTTACGAGCCATCTTCCTGGTCCACGCCGCCGCGTAAATCGTATATCGTCAATCGCAAATTCTTCGACTACTGGATAAGTGGGAGAATAACGGTGAATGTGGTTCCAGTACCGGGCTGGCTTGAACCGGAAATGGTTCCACCATGCGCCTCGACGATGGCTTTCGAAATGGCCAGCCCCAGTCCGGCGTTGCCGTTGGAAGCGGTCCGTGATTTATCCCCGCGATAAAACCGCTCGAATACATGTGGCCGGTCTTCGGCGGAAATTCCCGGACCGGTATCGCTGACGGTCAACACGGCGAGCCCGGGTTGGGCCTCCAGTTTTACGCGCACTTCGCCGTCCGGCCGGTTGTATTGAATGGCATTGACCAGCAGGTTGGTAATGACTTGTCTCAGGCGTTCGGCGTCGCCGGTGATTTCAACCGGGGCCAGTTCTTTCAGAATTTTCACATTACGCTGACTGGCAATGGGTTTTAATTGGTCGGCACATTCGTTTACCGTTTCGGCCAGGTTAAATCGCAGCCGCTTCATGGTCTCCTGTCCGGCATCCAGCCACGCCAGTTCCAACAGCGATTCAATCAACCGGCGCATCCGCTGGGCCGAACGCTCGCAGGCCTCGACCGTTTCCCGATATTCGGCGGCGTAGCGCTCACGGCTCAACGCGGTCTGGGTTTGCGTAAGAATGACGGAAACCGGCGTGCGCAGTTCATGAGCGGCATCGGCGGTAAACTGCTGTTGCTGGGTAAAGGCCGTTTCCAACCGGGCAAAGGTGGAATTTAAAACCGCGGCCAGCCGGCCCAGTTCGCTCTCGGTTTCAGCGACATTGATGCGTTGCGACAAATCGCCGGCGGAAATTTTCACGGCCGCGCTACTGATGCCGTCGATTGGCCCTAGGGCGCGCCCAACCAACCACCAGCCGCCGGCGAGGCCGACGAGCAGGATCAGGCCTCCAATCGCCGTCAGATTCAGGGCCGTGCGTCGAAGCTCCTTCAATTCCGGCACAACGGAGCAGCCGACCCGAATGGTTTCACCTCGCGGCAGGGTCTGCACCATTTCGCGAAAGCCCAACAGATCCCGTATCGACGGCGGCTCGGGTGAATTTGCAGCTAAATGGTGCATATAGGGTCCCGATTCTTGAAATGATCTATGAAGGTCAATAAGTGTTGGCACGTTGCCCCCGCGGGCAATTTCATTGCCATCGCTTGATTGGACGACGAAATAGAAACTGTCCGCGTCGTTGGTGCCGAATAATGCGATGGCTTCGGGCGGCAGATGGAATGCAAACGGCCGAGGCGGGCCATCGTCGGGGAACTGTTCGGGCGGTGGACGGTCAAAAGGTTGTACGCCCGTGTTCGGTCCGTGTGGTGGGGGACGATGCAATGCACCGGCCAGAATTCCAAACCGGCGTTGCAATTCGTCGTCGATCCGGCGTATTTGTCGTCCCCACTCGAGCTGGTACGCGGTGAAACCGAAGCCCGCAAGCACGAGCACTAAAATGAGACCGTACCAGAGCTGCAATCGCCACTTGATGGAGTTCAAGAATTTCATTTGGATGATACATCCAACAACCAACATCCAACATCGAACACCCCATTGGACAACCGTTTGCCGCGCCGATATTGGATGTTGGACGTTGGATGTTCAGTGTTCGGTGTTTTCATTTACTCAATGCAATACCCATGGCCGCGGCGTGTGGTGATGAATTCCGCGCCCAGCTTTTTGCGGACGTTGGAAACATGGACATCCAGCAGGTTGGAAAGCGTGCTGTCATTCTCGTCAAACAGGTGTTCATAAAGTTGCGTGCGCGTGACCACTTCGCCCCGGTGCAGCGCAAGAAATTCCAGGAGCGAATATTCGCGTGCGGTCAATTCGACCGGTTTACCCTTGAGTGAAACGTTCCGCGCAGCGGTATCAATTTTCACGTCGCCAATTTCGACAACATTGGTGGTCTTATCGGCACTGCGGCGGATGAGGGCGCGGAGGCGGGCGAACAGCTCCGGCAGATCGAACGGCTTGACCATGTAATCGTCCGCGCCGGTATCGAGTCCTTTGACGCGATCCCGCGTCTGGTCGCGGGCCGTGAGCATGAGCACGGGCGTCTTTTTGATTTTACGGAGCCGTTTGAGCAGTTCCCAGCCGTCAAGTTTGGGCAGCATCACGTCGAGAACGATGGCGTCGTAATCGTAGCTCTCGGCGTTGAACAGACCATCCACGCCGTTGTTGGCGCTGTCCACGGCATAACCCTCCTCGCGCAACGCCTGGGCCAGGCTGCGGAGCAAATCGGGTTCATCTTCGACAATCAGGATTCTCATGTTGGCTCCGGTGCGGTTGATTTAGCACAACCGCCTTCCGCCGTCACTCTCGCAGAGCCAACCTTAAGGCAAGATGAAGATTTGGATCGGCTTTTTTTTTCGGCTTCACGTTTCCTTAAGGTTGCCTCGCGTAAATTGCGGCAGAAGAAAGATTCACACCGGCAAACAATAGAAAGCGAGCACAACATGAAAGCTACAATGAATACCATGCTGACGTTGCTGACACTGGGCGCGTCGGCCCTCATCGTCAACGCCCAGGATGCTGGCAGCCCACCTCCCGGTGGCGGTCCCGGCGGAGGCGGACCGCGACATCGCCCACCGCCATTACCCCTGATCATGGTGCTGGATGCCAATCACGATCGGGTGATTGATTCCAACGAAATCGCCAATGCCAGCGCGGCCTTGTTGACGTTGGACAAAAATGGCGATGGCGAACT
>DATJYM010000022.1:0-9311 GCA_035499615.1 Candidatus Acidiferrales bacterium
AAAATTGTTGCGAGGAAAACCCATGCCTCATGTTGCACCCGTCATCGTGGTTTATCTACCCATTGGACGCCCCACGCAAACGCCTGAACTGTTTAACCCGTTCCCGCCGCTCGGCGAGCCGCCGGACGGCGACGATTACTATCCGGACTAAAATTTATCGCCGCCAATCCAAGACTACTGGTGGTGGGCTTTCGCCAATGGTTGACCGTTGCCGCTGGTCATCTGGCGTGCCCGGCTATTCGCCGCGCGCTCGTTCTTGGCCTTCCATTTTTCGCGGAGGGCATCGCTGGCTTTGGCCAACCATTTGGGATCATTCCGCAAGGCTTCAATCTCGATGCTGGCGAAATACTTCACCGCGCTGGCTGGGGGACGCCCCAATGGTTTTAACAGGCCGAGGTTGACCAGAATGGGAATGTGATCCGGCTCGAAGCCGAGCCGCCAGGCCGTCTCCGCCGGGGTGAGCCGTCCTGGCAGACAAGGCAAGGCCAGAATTTCTTTGCGTTCGGGATTCATACGTTTTCCCTGGTTAAAGTGACGGAGACGGCGGCGATGTGGGTTTTCAGCGTGGCGGCCAAACGACGATCCGCCGACTTCACAAATTTCAATTCATATTTCTGAATCTCAGCTTCCAGCCGCTTGAGGCCGCTGCCCAGGACGACCACATTGGCGGATGCAAAGCGGATCAACATTTTTTCCGGCGGCGCATCCGGCTCCTTTTCCAACGCCGGGTTTGAGATTCTTTCAGCATATAAAAACTGCGCGTAAGGCAGCAGATAGCTGATGCCGTCATCGGCAAACGCATCCAGTGCGGCGATGGTGGAATCACTGCCCAGGCAGGGATTGTCGCGCGGGTTAGACACCGATTCGGTGGGTGGAAGTTCGTTGCTGTTCATAACGGGGTGTTTTCATTTGTGGGCTGCGCTTGTCAGGTAAAATGGTCTGTCGCATTCCGAGGCGCTGGCGGAACTGTTTCAGGAAGCGATGACCTCGTTGCAAAACAGTCATGATGAATTTTCGACGGTGGACGGGCGGGACAACTTCCACCGCCGCCAGCCGGGCGCTGGAACGGGTGACATGCGAACGAAGCAAGTCACTGTCATCGGTGAAAATCTGGCAACGCTCGCGCCCACGCGAGATGCTGACGTAAAATTGTTCCTGATTGATGGCGGGCAGCGAGCGTGACGAGGCCACCATCAACACTTCGTCCACCGTCTTGCCCTGGGCGGCGTGCGACGTGACGGCATAGCCGTGCGTGAACGTGCGATAATTTTCAGGAATCACCCGGCCATCGGCCAGCACCACGGAATCGCCTTGAGTCGCCTTCACTTCCACCAATTCACCGTTCACGAATTTTTTCCGCCAGTTCGATTGCAGCAGCAGCTTGTCGCCAGCGGCCACTTTCAATTTCCGTTTCTCCCCCACATCAAACAAATTGGCGCCTTGACCCAATGTGAAAATATTTTCGGAACCGTCCGCGCGTTGGACTTTCAAGGCGTCATTTTCCACGGCGACCACCGAGACGGTTTCATCTTTGGCAAAACCAGTTTTTTGCCGGTGAAACCGGATCATCAAACCAGGGCGGTATTGCCGCGCATCCCGTTTCTGGGCTTCGGTCCACGACAGCGAATCAAAAACTTGAAATTCCTTTTCTTCAGCGGCCAGCCGACCAGACGTTTTCAACGTGGCGCGGACTTTTTCTGTCACCGCCTCGATTTCATTCCACGTCGGCGCGACCAGCAACGCAGATTGATTTTGTGCCAAAGCTTTTACATACGACTGCGCGGCAGAGTCGTGAAGTCGGTTGTCGGGAAGTTCGGTCACCGCTCCCATGCGTTCCATTTGAGTGAACGCTTCGATTGTGCATTTTTGCGCCGCCAGTTCCACGGCCTTGCGATACCCGGCCTTGCGTTGCCGCCGGATGGCCGTCAACTGGCCTGATTTGAAACTGGAATGCCGTTCCAAAATCCGCAAAGCATCGCCACGCGGAACCGAAGCGTGCTGCCCGGTGTCGCCAGACAAAATGATTCGCGCATCGTGTCCCCAATCAAACAGGCGCTTCATGTCATCCATTCCCACCGCCCCCGCCTCGTCCACCACCAGCAACTGACGCGCAGACAGCACCGGTTTTGTCAGCAGGAGGCTTTGCAGCGTCTTCGCCTCGAATCCTTCTTTTCTCAACACGTCCGTTGCCGCCGCCGTTGGCGCGCAGAGGAGCGGTTCAATCTTCGCCTCTTTGCAGGCAGTGACCAGCTCGCGCAACGCCGTGGTTTTGCCGCTTCCGGCCAGTCCTTTGAGTCCCGTAATGCGGTCGCTGGTTCGCAGGACATGATAAATCGCCCGACGCTGATCTTCACCAAGCCAGTCGGCAGGCTGGTAGCCGGGATGCAATGGCGCAACCGAATCGCAGCCCGCGTTGACCGTCTGAATCAAATCTAGTTCCGTTGCCAAAATCTGATGGGTGGAAAATCCGCGTTCGGTCTTAACCAGTTCCCCTGAATACATCACCGCCTGTTTCAAATTATTCAAATTCACGTCCCCCAAACGCTGCGACAATGCCACGTTCAACAGTTCATGTTCCGGCACCACCGATTTGCGCTCGAACAAATGCTCGATGGCGTGATTGAGAACCTGATTTTCATTCGAGGTGATTCGAGGTATTCGGGTGGGTTGAGCCGAAGCGCAAAGTTCCTGAAGCGATTGGCGCTCCTCTGGCGACAATTGCGCCAGTTGATGTTCGCGCACTTCGGTGGTCGAAATACCCTTGATCTTTTTTGCCCGGCTCTGATGCACGGCCAGGGCGACGGCATTATTGGAAAGTTTGTGCCCCAGCCGTTTTTCCATTTCCTGAACCACCCGGTCACGCTCTTGCGAGCGTTTGGAAAAGCGTTTCAACACCTCATCGCTCACGCCCTCAATTTCAAATCCATGTTTGGCCGGTCTAATTTTGTAGCCAATGGCCTGAATCCGTTTGGCCAGTTCGTTTCGATAAACTGCCGTGCCGTAGCGAATCGCGTCATACATCGGACGTGCTTGCAGAGCTTTCCAGCATTTTTCCCTTTCATCGAACGTGGCATTGAACACCGTGAAGTGCGTGTGCAACAGAGGGTCCAGTGCGCGGGAACTGTCGTGCAGGAACGCAGCGGCGACCAGATTGCCGGTCGTGCGGTCACGCTGACTGCCTGACTTGCGCACCCGCGTCGCCGCGAAAGTTTCCAATTCGCGGAACGCAACGCGCATCGCTTCCTCGTGCGCCGCCAGCAGTCGTTCATCATCCAATGTCACTGCCAGCACCGATACGGATTTCGGCGCGGAACAGGTGAAATCGAAAAACACCCGGCGCTTGTCCTCCTTCTGTTGTCGTTGCGTCAGGCGTTCGCCATCGTTTGGATTTTTGTTTTCACAGAGCGCATGAAATTGTTCGCGCGTGACGTTGTTCTTTAATCCCAACCGTTCCGCGCCCGCGCCAATCCAATGGCCGGGGCGGATTTCACCCGCCGAGTAGTAATCATTCTGCGCCAGATGCTCGTCGAAGTAACTCTCGGCATCGGCCAGATTTTTATGTGCAACCGCAGTGAACATAAACCTCAATATTATCTGTTTCCCAAAAGGCTTTGTTCCATTTTGGAACATCTTTTAATTTCTTGCCTGTTTTCATTTAAAGTTTTGTCATTTTACCCGACGACGAATCATCAAAGGTGTCGTTCGGACACAAAATTCGCCCCAGTTTTTTCGGCACGTCCGGCTAGAATCAAAAATGAATCCAGTTTTTTACCCGCCAGTTTAACTGAAAATTGTCCCTCAAAGGTGTATGTGATACACGAAATGCACTTGGACGATGTTTTTTCATTCGGCACAAGCATGGACGAAAAATCACCTCGTTTTGTGTAATCTTTACACAATCGTCTAATCCCTTTCTGTTTTCATTCACGGTTTGCCATTTTACAGGAATGGCCTGCGTTTCGGCGTGTCACGCACACAAGATGCACATCCCCGACCGTCAGATTGACAGCCTGGGCGATATTCTTTATGGCCTCACCCGACGAAATCAAAATTGTGGAAGACGTGGCCAAATGAAACTCGCCACAAAACGCAAACACCCTTTACGCGCCCTTTACGCGGCATTGACGCGCGTGCCCCAACGGCGCACACTCGCCGCGCTATGGCAATCAGATTGCAGTCTAAATAAAAGCGTAAATTCCCCTGATGGCAGTGGCAGCAGCTTCAATATTTACAAGCCACTCTGCAATCAATAGGTCAAACATCTAAATTTATGGTCAAGAACAAGCCGCCGGTGGGCGTTCGTAAAAATTTGTGGCTGGCTCTTTTCAAGAGTTTGGTGGGTCCGGTGTTATTGCTGGCGTTTTTCATCGCGGCTCCGCATTGGTTGAACAGCAAAATACGCACGGAAATCACCACTGCCGTCAAGGCCAGCCCCAACCTTTCGCCTGCCGAGATGGAAGATCGTTTGGATAAGATTGCCAATATAGATTTTCGGCAGGTCTGTTTTAATCCACCTGTCGGACTCGAAAAGTTGCATGACAACCTGGTGCGCGCGGGTCTGGCGGCGAGATTTCGCCGGTTGCAATGGGGGCTGATTCTCTCGTCGGTTTTGGTGGCCGGTTTGGGCGCTGCCATTTGGGCAATTTTTGCGCTGAACGGGAAGGCTAAAAACTCCCAAGCAGATTTGATCCACGGTTATCGGTTGAGCTGGAAGATCGGAATGGCCGCAGCGCTGGCCAAGGTGTTCCTCCTGATACCGCTGCTGGCTTATGGAACATTTGAACTCACAGTTCTGTCATTTGGCCAGTTCTTCCCGAAGTTGCTGTTGGTGATCATCCTGGGCGGATTGTTCGCCCTGTGGCGGAGCGCGGCAATTCTGCTCAAAAAAGTGCCGTTGGAATTCAAGGAACCGATGTCGCGGGAGGTCACGCCGGAAGAGGCGCCCGAATTATGGCAGGCAGTCAGGTATGCGGCGGAGCGACTGCAAACCTCGCCGCCCGATCGCATTGTCATTGGATTACAATTCAACTTTTACGTGACGGAACTGGCCGTGTGCCTGGATTCCGGGCGAACGGAAGGCAAAACGCTATATCTCTCGTATCCGTTGCTAAAACAGCTTTCGAGTGACGAAGTGCTGGCCATCATCGGCCACGAGCTGGGGCATTTCATCGGCGAGGACACGCGGATGACGCGCGAATTCTATCCGTTGCGGTTGAAGATCCACGCAACGATGGTAACCATGGCGCGGTCGGGCTGGGTTGGCTGGCCCAGCTTTCAATTTCTCAACTTCTTCAGCTGGTGTTTTGGCGAGACGGAACAGGCGGCCTCACGCAAGCGCGAATTGCTGGCGGACCAAAAGGCGGCGGCCTTGACCTCACCGCGAACGGCGGCCAACGCGCTCGTCCGGTTCCAAGTGGCCACTGAGGCATTTCAGCGCGGCCTGGCGGACGCGATCAAGAACAAAATCGAAAATCCCCTGAACGTTCCGCTGCAAACCGTCGTGCAGGAGAAACTGGCGGCAGATACGGAGTTTTGGACCCAGTTGTTTGAGAAAAGGACGCCCCATCCGCTGGATTCTCATCCGCCCCTGAACATCCGGTTGGGAGCGCTCGGCCAGAACATCAGCGTTGACGACGCCCGGAACCTTGCGCTGACGGAATCGGAGAGCGCCTATGCGAAATGGTTTTCCACGCGCGACGCGCTGTTCACCAATCTGGCCCAGCAGGCGCAAACCGTCATCGGCAAACTGCGTCTGGCCAAGGCCGATTACGCCACACAGGAGGGGAAAGCGATGCTGGACCAGCATTTCCCGGAGAAAAAATGGCATTACAAACAATCCGGGTTGTGGGCGGTGGTCGTGCTGCTGGGATTGGTTGTGGCCGGCTGTCTGGCGGGTGCCATCTTCATCAATGACATTGCGGCACGGGTCATGTTTGCCGTCTTCGGAGTCCTTCCAGCACTTGGAATCACCCTGGTTTGGAAACGCCACCGGCACGGGGAATTGACCCTGAACGCCCAAGGCATTTTTTACAGCGGCTGGACGCGCCCGCTGCATTTTCAGGAAATCGAAAAAACCTTCGCCCGCCGTTCTTATTCCAACGTGATTCTGTCGTTCCGTCTCAAGGATAAGCAACCGCCGATTTGGAAATGCAGCATCATTCGAGCGAAGACAAAGGGCGTGACCTTTTCACTCAGCGGCTTGGAGGGAAAGGCGGTGCCGACCGCCCAAACCATCTTGCGCTATCTGGCCCGCCAGACCGAACCGGCCGACCCGGCTGTCAAACCGGCCAAGGCGAATTAAAATTATGCAAAAAACCATGCGCAGCCTGGCCATGTTCGCGTTGGTTCTGACAGCGTATTGTCAATTGCACGCCGCCAGCGTCCCCTCGGAGGATGAGATGCCGACGCATCCGATTGCCGACAGGCTTTCAACCAATTGGTATGCGGCCGTCATTGCTGCCGTGCCAGCCAGATACCGGGCAAACACCAATTTCAACGTCGCGGAGGCGACCAATTATATATGTCAGGAAAGCCGGCAGGGAAATGCCGTGGCGCAAGCGCTATGGGGCTTTGCTTTGGTTGTTCAGAGCAATTCTCCGGAAGCCTCGGCCACGGGTTTGCAGTTGCTGCGCGGTTCGGCCGAAAAAGGCTGTATCTTGGCCATGTTGAACTTGGGATATTTGTTGGAAGGGGGCAAATTCGTCCGCAAGAATGACAACGAGGCCTTTCACTGGTTCAGTCAGGCTGCCGACACCGGAAACGCTGAAGCGGAACTTCAGTTGGGCGGCTGCTATCACTACGGCCTGGGGACGACACAGGATTTTTCGATGGCGGCAAAATATTATCGGCTCTCGTCCGAACAGACCAATTACGTGGCCATGAAGAGCCTGGGCTACCTGCTGATGAACGGTTACGGCGTAAAAACAAACGAGGCGGAAGCCGAATACTGGCTGATGCGAGCGGCGAATGAAGGAGGAAACCGCCGGGCAATATATGATCTTGGCGTGATCTACAGCCTTAAATATCCCGACACCAATGCGATGGTTGAAGCCTTCAAGTGGATGAAACAAAGCGCCGAACTCGGGGACGCCCTAGCGGCGCAGGAGTTGGCGAATTTTTATTATCGCGGTTGGGGCGGCACCGAAACCAATCTGGCCAGCTACCATAACTGGCGACTCAAGGCCGCAACGCTCGGCGCCACCGACTCGCAATATTTCATGGGACAGGCGTATCGGCTGGGCGATGGCGTGCCGAAAGACCCTGAAACCTCCCTGGCGTGGTATTGCAAGGCTGCGGCGAAAAATCATCCCGAAGCCCTATACGATCTGGCCCTGCATTATCTGGAGGACAAAACCAACCGCGCCTCATTGCAAATGGCGCACGAATTCATGGTCCGGGCGGCGCAGATGGGGCATCGCGAAGCGCAGTTGCAATGTGCATTGACTTGCTTTCGCGGTGATTTCGGCGTGGATTGTGAATCGGGAAATCAATGGCTGACCAAGGCCGCGGAAAACGGCTGGCCCAAAGCCGAGTTCATTCTATTTCAGCTATATTACAATGGAGTGGCCCCGGGGAAGGATTGCCCCGCTTATCCGAAAGACAAAGCCGAGGCAATCAAGTGGCTGCGCCGGGCGGCAGACCACGGGAATCTTCAGGCGCAATCCACCTTGGCCGTAATGTTGATTCGCGGGTTGGATGTAGAACCAGACAAGGCGGCAGCAGAGAAATTGTTGCGCGACGCGGCAGCACATGGGTTTGTCCCCGCGCAGAACGATCTGGGTTTCGCCATCCTAAACGGTGACATCGCTTCAACAGACCCGGAAGAAGCGGCAATGTGGTGCAAGCTGGCGATGCTGCATTCATCTGATCCGAATATCTCAAAACGCGCGAACGTCAACCTCACCAGCGCACTGGCCCGCCTGACGGCTGACCAGCAGCAGGATATGGAACGCCGTGTGGCAGGCTTCCACGCGCTTGCGATTCCCGAGATCAATCCGAAAGTTAAGGACTGGCAAAAAAATCCGGCGTATCAACAGGAAGATGGCCAGTTTGGGCATTGAAATGGATGTTTCAATGCAACTGCCGCAGAGTTTTACGCCCGCCGAACCAATTTTCCCCACGGGCGTGGGCCGCAGGGTGATGTCATCCGCATTTACAATTATGTCCGTTGTGTTCGTGACTGCATGAACCAAGGAATTCAAGCTCCTTAATCACGATGCATCCGCGCCACATGACCCGCAAACCACCCACAGCCATCCTGACCAGATAGGAAATTCATGTAATTTCGGCGCTTTGACTGGCCGGCTTTCCTGCGGGCACTCGGAAACCGGCCAGACAAATCGCCTCAGATGAAACCTAGACGGTCACGCACTCAACGGGCGTTCCTGAAACCGCGCTCCATTCCGCCATCGTCCGTTCATGCCACTCCCGACTTGCTCCATTCCGCTGCCGGTTTCAGAACGCTCGTTCAGTGCTCAATCATTACATCCGTGTTGAATTTTGATACGTTCAGCCGAACGTGATTTCTGACGGCTTTCTGGAATGTGAAAGCCGCTAATTTTGTTAGACACCATCCCCGAAGCAGTCGCTTCCGAAATCGGCACAGCAAACGACGGAAGTTGAAATCCGTTGATAGGCGTTGATGATTTCAACACGGCTAAACGCCGTTCAACATTTGTTGTCAACTCCGCTCAACGCGGTTCAACCCATTGTGTCAACGGCATTCAACAAAATTCAACGTCAGAAAATCTATCCAGGCGCTATCCAGCCTAATCGTCCACCTTTGCCATCGAATCTGCTAGGTATCCGCTAACCACAACAGTCAGAAATTTTCTAAACTGTGCGTTGATGAATCCAGAAATCATCAGCGACAGCCAACCGGCCAAACGAAAACGCTCTGGCGGCGGACGCGCCTTTCATAGCCGGCTTGAACCGTTCGTGGATTTTATCCGCGAACTTCGCCAGCGGCGCAAGACATGGCGGGAAATTGCTAGTGCATTGTCCGGTGAAAAGGGTTGCGTCATCATCGCGCAGGGCGTTCATCAATTTTACCGGCGTCATTTGCAGCGCCGTGCCAAAGGGCATTGGGAGGGCCAGTCCGAACATTCCGAGTCACAGCCCGTGCGTCCAACTGCTGAGGCCAGCCGGCCTCAATCCCGCCCGGCACCGTTGCCACCGGAACCCACTTTCAAACGTCCCGACCTTTCAAAATTCAACATGGACCACTTCACATGAACAACAACATTATCAAACGCATCCACATCAATCCCCAATCCAAAGGCAGCCTCGGCAAAAGTTTCGAGGCCGAATTC
>DATJYM010000023.1:0-8019 GCA_035499615.1 Candidatus Acidiferrales bacterium
TCATCGAGGAAATCTGTTGCGGACTCATTCCGAGACCGTGCTGCCAGACCTCGCGCACCGCTTCCTCTGCCGGGATGGGCAGGAATTGCTCACTCAGAAACTCCGGCCAGGTGTAAGGCTTGATGCCTTGTTTGCGCAACCTCGCCGGCATGGGCCGGTTCGAGCCTGGCAACTGCCGTCGCATCCAGTCGGACCGAAACCAAAGATCGGCCACCAAGCTGGCAAAAGGACTCATTTGCGACCGGGCGTACTCGCCCAGAACGGAATACACATCCTCGTCTGGATAAATCAGATTGCGCGTCTTGCCGCCGCTGCTGGCGCGAATCTGGAAAAGACGAAATGGCAATCGGGCCATCGTGAGCATGGCGTTGCCATAGGCCAGATTCATTCCGGCCACCTTGAACTTCATAAAATCCGACTTCATCGGATCGGTGAAGTTTATTTTCTGCTTGCTGCCGGTCGCGGATAGGATGCCTTGATTGAGATTGAGCAGAGCATAAGCCGTGCCAAGCACCCATGCCTTTTCCTTCACCTGGTTCAAGGCGAATGTTTTCTCCCCTTCGGTCGCAGTGTTCCAGCGCAGAAAGGTGTCAGCCGCTTTCACCGGGTCGCCCGCCAGCCACATCGCCCGCGAAGCCATGAGCCTCGGTGCGAACAAAGCAAGATTAGATCCCTTCGGGGCCATGCCTTTCACCACGCCGGTTGCATGATTCAAGCCGTCCGCGACCGCCTGCGCCACTTCCGGGATTTGCGCCGTCCTGGGCAGTTGGTTCCACATCTGGTCAAACATGTCCTGCCGCAGCACCTTGAGTATCGCATAACCCCGGTTGCCCATGCCCGACAGTCCGCCGAAATACGCCGCCGTGTCCGGGCTGTTGTAGTCCTCGTAGGTGAACGGGTCGTTGACGAGCCCAGCACGGCGTGCGGTAATGTAGTTCGGACGCCGCACCAAATCCTGGACCTGCCGCTCGTAATACGCACGACTGCCCACCATCCGGTACATCTTCCCGAAATCACGGACGTAGTTCGACCAGAAGCGCGGTTGGAACGCCACCATCGGCGCGTGCGTACCGAGTGCCACCGTGCCGTGGAAACCCACCTTCAAGCCGAACAAAATGCGCGGAATGGCCGACAACGCCCGCTGATAACCCGGCACCGATTGCGCCGTCAACCATCGCCTGGCCTGTTCCTGCACCCGACGCGCCATTAGCTGCTTTTGCCACACGTCATCAGCGAGACGCTTGGACTGTTTGGCCTGTGTGATCAGCCGGGTCACCTGTTCGGCCTTCATTCCCAAATCAGTCGCTACTTTGTTGCGGATGTCGTCAAAGTCATCCACGCCTTGCTCTATGTAATCCCGCACCTTGTTCCAGACCGTTCGTTGCGGGTCGGCCATCGCCTCGCGTTCGGCCTTCGCAGCCCGTGCGGCGGCATCCCGATGAAACTTCTCAACTGCTGCTTTTGCGTCGGCCTCGGCCTTGCGGGCCGTCTCCGCTGCCCGCTTCGCCAAGTCGGCGGCTTTGATGGCTGCTTTCTCTTCCGCCTTCGCCGCCCTCACCGCTGCATCGCGCACCGTTTTATCTCTTGCCTTCAAACCGGCGTTCTTTTGAGCGTCCGCCAGTTTTTCAGCGGCCATTTGTCGGACCTTGTCGGCCACCTGTCTTTTGGTTTCCGCGTCCGCCAATCGCACCGCTGCATCGCGCACCGTTTTGCTTGCCGCCGCCAGTGCCCGTTTTTCTGCGTCAACCTGTTTGGGATTGCGGGGTGGATTCTCCTTGTTCAAATGGTCGAACAATTGCTTTTTCGCGGCTGATTCGGTATCTTTGGCGGCTTTGACTTTTTTCACCACCCGCTTTGCTTGAACGGCTTGCTTCGGCGTAAAGTCATCGCCGGTCAGTTCCTTGTGGGCGCGTTGCAACCCCGTAAAACTTCCGGTGTCAATGTCCGTTTCACCCTGCTGCGCCTGACCGGTCTTATGCCACTCGGTCTGCATCGTCTTGCTGCGCTTGTCCCAAGCCGAAAGCGCGTCCCACGCGACCTTGTATTCCGGCGAGTTGGTTCCGAACTTCTCCTCGATGTTACGGGCGGCTTTTGCCAATGCCTCACCGTGGGCACGAACCACCGCCATGTCATCGGCGCTGAGGCGTTTGGTCTTTTCAAAATCGGACATTACCTTTTCCGGGTCAACGCCGGAATCGAGTAGTTGCCGACCATGTTCGACCGAATCCGGGGCGGAAATGCCCTGTCCGGGCTGCGTCGGTGCGGTCTGACCGGCAGCCTCCCGTTCCTTGCGCACCCGCTCGGCCACGCCGTACGTGTCGGGGTTTCCCGGCTCGACCGGCAGGTCAGGTCCGCCGGGCACGAGGTCGGGGCGGGTCGCGGCTCCGGGACCGGCGGGAATCGGCTCAAGTGCTGATTCTTCCTTTTTCTTGACCGTCTGGTCAACAATCGGCTCGGCGGGAGTAACAGGAATCACGGCAGCCTTTTCTGTCCCTCCTGCCTCTTTGAACTTCGCCAGTTCAGCTTCGGGGATTTTGAACCCGGCGTTACCAAGCTGGCTGGACGAGATTTTGACCTTTCCCCCTTCCGCTGGATAGTATAGACCGCCGTCATTCGACAGGAATGGCTTGGTCGGCTCGTACCAGCCGATGTGAGTCGCGCCCGGCTGGACGGAAACAAACCGGACGGGAGCCTCGTCTCCGGGTTTCAATGGTACGGCATCGGGTTTGGCTGCTTCGGGATTCGGGTAGGTCTTTACGTCCACTTCCCGTGGCGCAGGTTGTGCCCCGGTCGGATTGGCTTCTTCTGGTAGCCTCCCGCCGGTTTGTGGGAGAACTCCTCCGCCACTTTCTTCGACGGGCAGCTTCCCTTCGCCGCCCCCGGGTTGTGACTGCACATCGCCATGAATCTCTGCTGTTTTTTGCTTACTGCTGGCATCTGATACCTCCGTAGTTGTGGTTTTGGTTGGACTGGACTCTGCAATAGCCTGTTTTGCCGCCTCAGCCGTGCGTGGCAGCGCCTTCGCCGCTTGGGCGAGTTCCGGTGGCAGTTCCGCTTGCGACGGCGCAGGCGGGCCTGGCGGGCCTCCGGATGGAGGTCCCTTGACCATCCCGCGACCGGCAACGTAGGTGATTGCCGTATCCAATCCCATCTCCGTGATGGCCTTCTTTTTCTCGTCCGGACTGGCGTCACTGCCGAGGATGGTGCCAAGTTGCGCGGCCTTCTCCGGCAACTGTGCGCCCATCTGCGCGACAAACAACTTTCCCACGGCTGCCGGAATGTCAGCGATTTTCAACGGAGCGAAAGCCAGTTGCGCGAGGCTATCCGGGTCCGTGAACTTGTTCACCGTCGCAGCCACGCCCTCGGCGTACGGGCGCAATTCCTGTCGCATCCCTGGACCAACCTCGATCCTGAAAGGATTAACGAAAGGGGCTGGTTTGACACCTTTCGGCAATTCAATATAATCAAGCACCTGTTGCGCTCGTGTAAATGGATGCGTTGCCAAATCATACACGCCTTCAATACCGCCCTTTATGAAATCCATCATCGGTTGTTTCGATTCCACGTCGTAAACCGCATTCACGCGCTCGGGCTTGACACCCGCCGGCAGAGTGAGCTTCGGGACAGTGTTGAGCGGCGGAGCGGTCTTTTTGCCGATGACAGCCTTGATGTCATCAGTGGACATGCCTTCCGGGAACGTGACCAAGCCCACGCCCGGCACGTCCACTTCGATACCTGAATCTTGTTCGGCGACAGGCATGAATCTTAATCCAATGGCACGAGTTCCTGTTTATCTGGATCGTAACGAAACCGTTTTTTACCGGCCACTTCCGATGCGCCGGACATCACCGCCTTGTTGACGGCGTTCGTCTGCAATTCAGGCGGCAGATTAGGGATCGTCGCCATCGCCTGTTTCCGAGGCATCGTGACCGGCGGAGTTTCCAACTGCAACTGCACTTTCACATTGTCGGGACCGGCGGAAGCCTCCTTCGGTTTGTTGTGGAAGGTCACTCCTCCTGTGTTCGGGTTCGTGATTTTCAGGAAATCACCCTCATCCTCGACTGACGATGGCACCACCGGTTTGGCCGGTCGCATATCGCGCAGCATCGAGGCGGCCTCCGTCCCTGGCATACCCATCATCGGCGCAAGACGCATCGTGAAACTCGTCTTGGCCGCGTCCTTTTCGGCGTCGGTCTTGGTCGGGTCGGCGTCAATCGCGGCGAAGCCCTTTTGCCATTCCTGTCGCGCGGCGAATTGCCTGGCCGCATTGGCCGTTTTCTGGTCGTTGACAGCCTTGACTTCGTCCAACTGCTGCTGGCGCAAGGCGATTTGTTCCTGCCGATAAGCGTTGGCGACGGCAATGCGTTGTTGTTCCAGGTTGTGTTGCTGCTGGTTCTGCTGGGATTGGATTTGCGTGCGAATGGCGAACTCCTGCTGTTCTTGTGCCAGCCGCGCCTTCGCCTCGCGCACCGACGCGCCGATTTGCAATCCGCGCGCGTAATCGCCGGCCACGTCGGGTGCTCTCAGCCATGAGGGAAGTTCAGCCATTGGTATCGTCGCTTTGCGGAATGGCCTCGTCGTCAGGATTCCATGAGGTTGTCGAACCAGTGTCGGTCGTATTAGTTGGATAAACCGGCTGGTTGTTCCAGGCGTTCCACGCATTATACGCACCGGGTGTGCCAGGGGCGTTGGTGGTGTCCCAAGGGCTCGTTGGCCCCAGCGCGTCCGATTCGGCAGGCTCGGTCAACGCCGTTGCGGAGCCAACCGGACCGCCGGGCCCGATAATCCGGTTAGCTTGACCCGTGTTTGGGTTCCTCATGCCCAGTGCCACTCCCGGTCCTGCGCCCGTCTGAAACCCGCTTCGCGTCGCTGCCAGACCAGCCTGCGCCGCAGCCATTGGATTCGGAGCGGCCGCCAATTCCTGGTTGTTCACACCCGCCTCATAGGCCAGTCCGGGTGTGACGTAGAAATTCGGGTTGTTCGCCATGGCCGCGCCCGGCAGGTTCGGCAGCACGCTTTCAAATTGTTGCAACCCGGTGTTTTCCAGTCCCAGCGAAGTCAGACCCAAAGCCTTCAAATACGCTGCGTTACTCGCCGCGCCAGTGCTCACCCCGCCTTCCGCGCCCTGCTGCTTCAACAGTTCGATGACATCTTCGGGCACTTGACCACTGGTCTCCGCCTGAATGTTCTCGCCGATGTTGCCGAGGGACGCCTGATAGCCGGGTAACTGCGAGTAGACCTGAGTGCCGAGGGACGCCGAACCACTGACCGCTTGCGACGCGGTGTCATAAGGCGTTGTCGGTCCGGGAACACTCCCGTAAGCCGCCGGATTTTGTGTGGGATCGTTTGCCATAAATCGTTCAAATCATGCGTCCGACGCCCGCGCGCGCCAGCGTGGCGCTACCCCACGGACGATATTGAATGGCGACACTGTCGCGTCCCATGTAGCGGGTAAGCTGTCCCATTAACAGACGCACTGCCTGCAAATGATACTCTCTGGCCTGCGCGCGCGCGCTGTCCGAGTCGTTCTTGCTCATGCGAATCGCCTGGGCTTCGAGGATGATGGCGTTCGGCTCCTGGATGAGCAGATAATCGGTATCCACCATCACGTCAATGTGTTCCAGCATGGCAATCGCCGTGCATGTTACTTGGTTTTGCTCAGGCGGTATGGCCGGCTGATTGTGACAGCAATTCCACGGCAACGGATCAAGATGATACCGCCGGTACCAAGCCGTCTGCTCGGTCGGTTGCATGGTAAGGAGCAAGACCTGTGCCCCGCTGATCGGGTCAACCTGAAACACCTGCACTTCGCCCTCGGTGATGTCCTTCTGCACACCGGTCAACTGATTGAACTGCATCGGCGCGGTCGAGAACGGAAAACCAAAGGTGACGAACACGCCTTGCACCCGGTTCAACACGTCCTTCGTGTAAATCGGCGTGTTGCTGTTGTCCAAGCCCTGCAAAAGGATGCGCTTCCCGGCGTCCACCGGGTTCGTGATGTACACCGTCAGTAGTTGCGGCGCGGGGCCGAACTCGACCTGTGTGACCGAGTTATTGCGCGAATACGCCTGTGTCGGGCCGCAGTTGCGATGATGATGGGCCCGTCCGAGTCGTCCGTTGCCGAACCTCAAATACTCGTAGAACGGGTTGTTCACCTGAATCGTGCGGCCACACACGTCAATCTGTTCGAGCCGGGCCACTTCGCGTGGGAGGATGACGATTGGACTCGACCGCGAGGCCGTGAACTGGATTTCCGCCCACGTTCCCCACCACCCCTCATCGCCTGCCTCCTTGCAATGGAGCAGGCTCAACTCCGCGCGATTGACCGCGCGCGCGAGGTTCGGGATGTCCCCGACGCAAAATCCGGCGGCTTCGGGTAAATCCGAGAGTCTCAAATCGTAAAGCCTCAATCTAGAACTCATGTCGTATTGTGTTGACCATTCATGCTAAACAGCGATCATTGGCGCGAAAGGGCGGTTTGAAACGCGAGCACGTCCGCCGCGAGGTTGCTGTAATCGGTGGACGACAGCGCGGAGCCGATGAAGGCAAAAGCCAGGTTGGCGTTGCTGGGCTTGAACAAGCCGCCGTTGTCCTCCGCGTCCAGATAAAAATCCCCGTTCGGAACGGCGGAACTGGTCGAGCTGCCGCTGCCGGTGGACGTGGACGGCGTGTAGATCGTCACGGTGCTCGAACTCGTGCGGGTGGAGGCAATCAGGCCGGTGACAACCGGCGGCTGGCCTTGCACGCCGTTGGCGTCGTTCGGGCCGCGTTGAACGTAGTTGCCGGACAAGACGCGCACACTGGCGAAGTTGGCCGCGATGATGCCCATGAGACAGGAATTGTCCGTGGGCGAGGCGGTCTTGTTGTAAAAACCGTAGGACGCGGAGTTGAGCGCGTAATTCGGGCTGGTGGCCGTCGTGGGATTAAACTGCGTGTCGCCGAAGGCCGTGGAAGCGTCGCCGGTGATGCCGTTGGCGTTGAAAGTCATGCTGCCGGTCCACGCGATGCGAAATTTCGACGTGTTGCGCAAATTCCAGGAACACGTGTTCGACGTGCCGCCGACCAGGGGATAGATGCAATCCATCTTCGACCAGGTGCCGTCGGCTTTCATCGCCAGGACGAGGCTGTTGATGGCGTTTTGCGCGGTCAGGTTGGTAAGACCGGCGGCGTTGATGAAGGTTTGGGCATCGGGGTCTATGACCGGCCCGGCCCACGGCGCGAGCGTGGCGACCACGGAGGTGTTCGTGTAGCTGCCGGTGGTCTGCGTTTCGATATGCAGCTTGAGGACCGTTTTGGCGGGAATGTTCGTGATCTGCTGGTACGCGAAAAAGTTGTTGGCAATGCCGCCGTCCTCGTAGATGCCGGTTTCGAGCAACCAATTCGTCGGCACGTTGAAATTCACGTTGGTAGTCCAGTTGAAAAAGCGGGCGTCAATGACAGCGGTGCAATTCGTCTGAAAATTGGTCTCGTAAAGATTCACGTTGGTTGTCACCAGGGGGAAGGCGATGTACTGGGGAGCGGAATAATCAATCGCGACGTTCGTATTGCCCACGGCGGCGACTTCCCGGTATTCCTTCACCTGCTTGCCGAATTGCACCCAGCCGTCATCGTAGAAGCCGCCGCGGCGCGCGCCGGGCAACTGGTTGGTTCCGGGGTTGCTGTTCGTGATGGCGGTGTAAAAGGACATGCCGCCGTGGCCGTTCGTGTCCGTCGCCTCGCCGCGCATCCCCGCGCCGGCCTGCCCGCCGCTCCAATAGCGCCAGTCCCATTCCGTCCAGTGCGAAAAGCCGAGCGGATTGGATGCGTTCGTGGGCGTGCCGTCGAAATTAAACAGGAAAAATTCGCCGTAACCGGGGAAATTCGGGCTGGCACTGCCTAACTGGACGTGCGAGTTCCTGAGGCCGTTGTAACCGCCCGCGATGGCCGCCGAACCCTGGCTGGAGATTTCCAGTTCGCCGCCGCCCGCGTGCGTGCTCGAAAAATTGATGTTCGCGTCGCCGGCCGGGTCAAAGCGGATGT
>DATJYM010000024.1:0-4410 GCA_035499615.1 Candidatus Acidiferrales bacterium
ACAATCGGTATCGGAGCTGGACCGCAGTGTGATGGCCAAGTGCTGATGAGCCACGATGTTCTCGGGCTCTTTGACACGTTCGTGCTGCCATTTGTTAAGCGGTACGCACAGCTCGGAGAAATGATTCCCAACGCGGCAAAGAATTATGCAAACGACGTGCGTGAAGGTGCATTGCCACACCCTGCCGTGGTGCGCCGTGACCACACCCCTTCGCTTGCCAAGCCGTGAAAACAGAAATGTAAATCGGACTACCTGTGAAAGCCATTCAAGCAATCATGACGCCAAAAGATTTGACCCGCTTCGATCGAATGGCATTGCACCTCCGCTGCCTCTGCCATGATCACAAATATCGGTGGCACGTTGCCGGTGTTTGGCGCGAACTGCGACCATCGAGGCGAACGACACCAATCCCGCCGGCCACCGCGTTATCCCACGCCCTGAATGACTCGCACCTGCATGTCATCCGCGGCGGCCAGAATTTCTGACGCAAACCAAACAAATCAAAAGAAAGCAGAGCATATGACAAACTACTCTAAGTTCAATAGTCCCCGGGACAGCTCATTTGATGCAGCGTTGGCTGCAGATGGCGCATTTGCTCTACGACGACGCATAGCCGTGCTTCATCCGGCCCACAATTGTCCCCTTGGTTGGCAGCCTGCGTGCATGCTTCATTCACAACGTAATAAATTGTTTTCCACACACCTTTTGCGAAGGAGCGAAACGTGAATCCCCTGTACATCATGACATTTGTATCTGAAGGATTTGTGCTTGGCTGGATGTGGCACAACCAATCGGCGCGACCTGAAATAGAAAGCGAAAGTACCAGATCGGACCCGGCTGTCTTGTTCTCCCGCAGTAGACCAAATTTCCGAAAGTCCTCCCCGCCTAAACAAGTGCCGACAATCTTAGAAAGTCCCTCGGATAAACAGCAGATCAAAGTTTCGACGATACTGGAGCAGCAAAGCGAAAATTCGAAGAAGCATATCAATGGGTACCAGCCATTAATACCCCTCCAGCTTCCGCCTAGCGAGGAACAAAACCGCCAACGTGCCCATGACATTTCTGTCGCGCGCGGCGGCCCCGAGGGAATGGCCTTGAAGGACCGGCTCCAGACAGAACGTGAGATCAAACATCCTTTGTACCTCTGAAGACACCGCTTATAAAAACGAAACTCCATCCAACTAAGAACGACCTGCGCGAAAACACTTGTCGCGCGATGATCGACCTGCTGAATCAACAACTCTCTGACGTTCTGGACCTGGGGCTGCAAGCCAAACAAGCCCACTGGAATGTGAAAGGCCCACACTTCGTCGAGCTTTACGAACCCTTCGACATGGTGGCCGAAGAATTGGAGGAATTCACCGACGACATCGCCGCGCGCACGGTCCAATTGGGTGGAGTGGCGCTGGGAACGATCCAGGTAGCCGCAAATGATACTCGACTCGAGGCATATTGCCTACGCCAAGGAACAAGTCCGGCGCCGATCACTTTCGCAATCGGTGCAGGCGAACCAACAGGCGTTGGAATTGTCCGCGCAACTTTACAAGAGCGGCTTTGCGGATTTCCTGCATGTGTTGGATCCGAGCGCTTGCTTTATAACGCGCAAGATGCGTTCGTTCAAAGCGCACAAGCCGTGGCGCAAGATCTGGTCATGCTTTACAGGGCTTTGGGTGGTGGGTGGAAAACAATTGAATCGGAAAGTTCCAATGAAATGTCTTCCACTTCAAATTAGGAGTGCCATTTTCGTCCTGACGGGGTTCACGGCGACTGTTACTTGGGCACAAATTGATCCCTACCCACGCAACTTGGTTCAATTCGGTTACAATCAGGCCCTCGAGGGCCATTATCCTTTCGCCGGCTACATTTATTACTACCACAACGAGCCGGATTTTTTGCGGACGAACCTGACCTTGCGCCTGGCGTTGTCTCCGACCTACGTGGATTCCGATTTTGGCTTTATCGGCGGCCTCGGCCCGAAAACCGATTTTTCCCTCGGCCTGGCCGGAGGAGCCTTTGCCGACAATTATTATGAAATCCGGGATGGCACATATTATCCGGATGAATCTTTTAACGGGTACGGTGGCGGAGCTTCGGCGAATATTTATCATTTGTTCAATCCCGCCAGTCGGATTCCGTTATATTTCGTTCTGCGCGGGGGAATGCATTATTCAACTTATGCCGACACCGACAACACGGCGCCCAATTTTCAATTGCCAAACAACCACGCCACCTTCGCGGTGCGCACTGGACTGCGCTGGGGCGGCATGGAGCCAACGCTGTTTCCGGCTTTGGCCATGGAATTGTCCGTGTGGTACGAAGGACAATTCCGCACCGATTCGGGCGCTTACGGCTTTAATGACGACCGGCACTTGAATTCAGAATCACAGTTGTTCTGGTTCGAGGGCGCGTTGGCTTATACGTTTCCTAAAAGCAAGCAGAATATTACTGTGCGCCTGTCGGCCGGTGGCAGCATCGACGCCGATCGTTTCAGTGCCTACCGGCTGGGCGGGTTTCTCCCGCTTGAATCAGAATTCCCCCTGTCAATGCCGGGCTATGCTTATCAGGAAATCAGCGCCAGCCAGTTTGTGTTGCTCAACGCCAGTTATCTCCTGCCACTGGATAAGAAGCAGCGCTGGAATGTGGGCGTGGCTGCCTCCACCGCAGCTGTGGATTACCTGTCTGGCGAAGGACAACCCGGAAACTGGTTGAACGGTGTGGGCACCGGTTTGCTTTACCGCTCGCCTTCTGACCGCTGGAGCGTTCTCGTCGGCTATGGCTACGGAATCAATGCCGTGCGCTCCGACGGCAGGGGGGCGAACAACATCGGCATCTTGATCCAATGGAACCTGGGGCGAAAGCCGGGCCAAAATTTCAACCTGTTGCCGCCGCTTCATTTCCGTGGTTTGCAACCAATTTTTGGCAGATGAATCCACCTGGGTCCGTACGTTCTAGCTGCTTTGTTATGTGTTCCGCTCCAAATTCGTCTGGAGGTGGGGTGTTGCACGCAGGTTTGAGTATCAGGCTTTGCCCAACAACCATGCAAAAATGTATCTGGAAACGACAGATAAATCGAAGAGGTTATTGCATCTGAGTTTCATCGTGCACCCGCTTCTGGGGCGCAATTATGGTAATTGTGTTTTGGGCTTAGATAGATTCACGGTCATCTGGGTGGACGAGGAAATGTTTGCGTTGACGGCTTTGAAATTCTCCAGCCACATGACGCTACCTCTAAAGAAATAAAAGGACGTCGCTCTCTTGCGGCATTCCAAATTCGGTCTAAGGCCGAATTGAGGGGGTTTCGCGTTCCGGCTAGGGTTTCAACTGTAATGAATGCAAATTCTGAATGCTTAAGGCAATTGCCAGGACGGCGACAACTTGAAAACAACTATGAGTAATCGTGTTCCATCCATTGTGATCGTTGGCGGTGGTTTTGGCGGCCTGGCGGCTGCCAAGGCTCTCAAACACACGTCGGCGCACGTCGTTTTGATTGACCGCACAAACCACCATCTTTTTCAACCACTGCTTTATCAGGTGGCGACCTCAGTTCTTGCGCCGGGCCAAATTAGCGCCCCGATTCGGGGCATCCTGGGGAAGCAAAGTAACACGACGGTGATCCTTGCGGAGGTGACCGGCGTAAACAAGGAGGAGCAGTATGTCGTCGCCAACTCGTCCGACCGTTCGCAAGTGCACATCCCTTATGATTATCTCATTCTGGCCACCGGCCAGCGCCATAGCTATTTCGGGCACGATGAATTCGAACGTTTCGCTCCCGGGTTGAAGAGCCTGGCGGACGCAGTCGCGATCCGAAACCGCGTGCTCCAGGCTTTCGAACAGGCAGAGGCTGAGGAAGATCCAAGCCGGCACCGCGACCTCCTCACCTTCGTTCTGGTAGGGGCCGGGCCTACTGGAGTCGAGATGGCCGCGGCGCTGGGCGTGATGGTGAAGAAAACGCTGCGCTCGGAATTCAGGCGGATTGATCCGCTTTCGGCGCGAATCGTCCTGGTGGACATGGGCAATCGTGTGCTGGGCACATTTGCCGAGGGCCTTTCGGCGGCGGCTAAGAAACACCTAGAGGAATTGGGTGTTGAGGTGAGGCTGGGCCATGGCGTTGATCAAATTGATGAGGAAGGTGTGATCGTGGGCGGCGAGAGGATCGCGAGCAAGACGGTGATCTGGACTGCTGGAGTGGCTCCATCCCCGGTGGGCAAATGGCTTGTGGTGGAGATGGATCGCGCGGGACGCGTCAAGGTGCAGCCTGATCTCACCGTACCGGGTCATCCGGAGATTTTTGTCGTCGGCGATACGGCGTCGGTTCAGCAGGATGGCAAGCCGCTACCGGGCGTCGCCCAGGTGGCGATGCAGGGAGGACGATACGCGGGAAGGCTGATTGCGAGACGCCTGTCCGGAAAA
>DATJYM010000025.1:0-27163 GCA_035499615.1 Candidatus Acidiferrales bacterium
GCGCCGACTTGCCACTGCCCAGCCAAAGGTTTACGGCATGCTCCTTGAAGGCTTTATCATATGTTTTCTTTTTCATTTAAGGACTCAGGTTGCGCCATGTTGAGCCCTCATTCTTGTGTCCGTCAATTCGAAGCAGACCCATCCATTTCACGGGTACTTTATGGACTTGTAACTCCGCTGTCATTCTGCCGCCATATTCGTAACCGGATTTTCACCATTGTCACGTTTACTTCCTCCGCCCGCGTGTGATTAAGTAGCCCCGACCATAAAGGGGATAAACACAACCAAAAGGAGAAGAATACTATGAAAATAAAACTACTCACCCATCGAACAAGCAAGACAGTTCTGCTCGGTGCCGCCGCCGCCGGCGTTTTGCTGGCGGTCCAAACCGCCCCCGCCTTCCCATTCCCGGTGCAACGGGTCGGCGATATCTTTGTGATTGCGCTGGAGAATCACAATTTCACGCAACCCACGAACATGACGAGTCCGCAGCAGATTTTCGGTAATCCGGCCGCACCGTACATCAACAGTCTGATCACGCCGGGGAACTCGAACGCAGTGCAGGTTTCGTATGCTACGGCCTACTTCAATGCCGCCATCGGCGACCATCCGTCCGAGCCGAATTACGTCTGGGCCGAGGCCGGAACGGATTTCGGGGTGCATACCGATGCGGATCCGCGCGCCGCCAACGGCAACACCTTCTATGACCAGTCCGTCCACTTTGCCGGTCTTCTGAATGCGGCGAACATTCCGTGGAAGAATTACCAGGAGGACGTTGATTTGAGCCTCAGCCCGACGAACAGCGCGTCGGGGACCAACGGCCCGGTCAATACCTATAACGGCACGACGCAATACAATTACGCCGTCAAGCACAACCCGATGGCCTTCTTTGCCGACACTGCCACCGCGAATGTCTATCCGCTCGCCCAGTTCTTTCTGGACCTCCACAATGGCACGGTGGGACGCTATAACTGGATAACGCCCGATCAATACAACGAAGCGCACAGCTCATTAAACGGCGGGTTTACTTATCAGGGGGTTCATTACACCGGTGACCAATCCTCCATCGCGGCAGCGGACAACTTCCTCTCCCAGGTTATCCCGCAAATCATGGCTTCGCCGGAATACCAAGACAACGGCGTGATTGTTCTTTGGTGGGATGAAGCCGAAGGCGGCGATGACACCAACCATGCGATTCCCGAAATCATCATTTCGCCGCTGGCCAAAGGCAATGCCTATGCCAGCAGCGTGCCGTTGAATCATTCATCGGACATCAAAACCTGGTCGAAAGTTTTCCACCTGCCGTTCGTCAGCAACCCCATCCCGACCGACGAAACCGACGTCACCGGCATCGGTTATAACAACGTCGCCGTCGTCAACGACCTGAGCGACCTGTTCGTACCCGGCGCCATCCCGGCCCCCGCAAAGCTATCCGTGAAGAGCGGCCGCTTGTTCGTGGATCCCAAAACGCACCACGCCTTTCAGTTGGTGTTTGTCACCAATACCGGCTTCACAACTGTGCCCGCGCCCGTCTGGCTCGTCCTGGATAATCTGAGCGCCAATGCGACGGTGCTCAACGCCGCGGGAACGACATCTGTGCTCGCACCCCTGGGCAGTCCCTATGTCAGTGTTCCCGTGGGCGACGGTGACGGTGACCGCGACGAAGTCCTGTACCCGTTTGAAACCCGGACAGTTCTCCTGGAGTTCCTCGACCCGAATGGCAGCGCCATCAGCTACGATACACGTGCTCTCTCCGTCACTCCGGCGCCTTAAGACGTAGAATATCAACGCCGCTCCTTCCCTCAGGGCGGGGGGAGCGGCTTTTTTACAACAATGCCGTCAGAAAATTCTGCGAAACGGGCGTAGCGGCTTTCGGCAGAAAGCCGCACTCTACAAATTTCTGAAGTTTGCGGCGCCCTGCCGAGACGCCGCTAGGGTAAATTTGGATTTCTTGCGTGGTTTGCGAAGGGTCGGACTTTGTCACACCATACGGTTGAGCTTTGAACACGGGAAAACCATCCGGCCCGCAAATCATCGACGCTGGCGAGGAACATCTGCCGGCCATTGCCGAATTGGCGGGTATCATCTGGCGGGCGTGCTATCCTGGCATCATCAGTCACGCCCAAATTGATTACATGCTGGCGCGGATGTACGGGCTCGACACCCTGCGTGATGAAATCCGTTTACAAGGCATCCTCTATAACCTTCTGCTGGTAGATGGCAAACCGGCCGGGTTTGCATCCTGCGGCCCCACGCCCGAACCGGACGTGATGAAATTGCACAAGCTCTACCTGTTGCCGCAATGGCGCAGACGCGGACTGGGCAGCCGGTTATTGCAACAATGCGAGTGCAAAGCCCGCGCCGACGGCGCTCGTCGTCTGATCCTCTCCGTAAACAAGCGCAACGCCCAGGCCATTGCCGCCTACCGCCGAAACGGTTTTGTCATCACTGAATCTGTGATCACCGACATCGGCGATGGCTTCGTCATGGACGATTACATAATGGCGAAGAGCGTGTCTGAAAAATAGCGGCAGACGAGGTCAGGAGACCCATGCGCTCTTTTAAGCAATTTAATCAATCTCGCAGCTGCGAACGTCAGTTCGCGCTAAATCATTCCCTATATTCGGTTTGCGCCGACTAACGTCGGCGGCTACACACTTTTGAAAAGGCTTTAACTTCGGAGGGTTTGAGCCTCGTCACCTCGGCTCCTACTGGAGAAAATGGAATTATCAGACACACTTTTTAAGGTGTCTCACCCAGCGGGAGGGTCACTTTGATGGCGGAGACCGATGCCTGCGGGCGGGTCGTCCCTGAATATTTTCCATGATACGCCGTGAGGAAATAGATTTGCACGAGCACAATCACCCCGGCCAGCCCACCCCAGAACCACTGCCATTGGGTACCGTTAATGTGTGTGCATGCATTGAACCAGCAGCCGGTGCCAAGATAGCCTATGAGGTTACCGATGCCGTTGGTCATCAACGCCATCATCGCCTGCGCCCGCGCCCGCCACTCGGGTCCCACCCGTTCGTTGATGTAAATCTGCGCGGTGACAAAGTACAGGGTGAAGGACAGACCGTGCAGGCTGGTGCCAGCCAGCAACCATACCTTGCCGTTCACTGCGCACAGGACGAAGCGCAGCAGGCCAAAACCCAGGCCCGCAAGAAAAATCCATTTCAACCGCCAGCGCCGGAACAGGCCCGCGAGCGAAAACATGGCGATCAACTCCGTAGTTTGCGCCAGGGTCATCCAGGCGGACGTGTGCCGAAAACCGAGTTGCTGCAGGTGCAGCGGGGTGAACGGATAAAACGCCGCCAGCGGAATGCTGAACAACGCGGCGGTAATAAAGACGGCGCGATGATCATGATTCTTCATCAGCACGAGCGCGTCCCAGCCCAGCCGCTGCAACAGGGTCGGGTGTCCGGTGGAATCCGGCGGTGGCACGCTGGGCAGCAGGAAGGTGAAAGCCGCCAGCACCAACCAGGTGACCGCGCAGGTGTATTCCGAAAGCACGGAAGTATCGGCATTCAGCGCGCTCACCAGCCAGCAGCCGGCCATCCAACCGATAGTCGCCCCGGCGCGAATCGGTCCGAACTGCCGCTGGGAATCGTGCAGCCGCGAGAAAACGATGGCGCTGACAATGCTGCCGGTGGGCGCGGCACAGAGCGCATAGATTTGAACCAGCAGCAGCACCAGGCCCGGCGACCCGCCTTGTTTGATGCTCCAGGCCGCAAGCAACACGGTGGCCGCGCTCGCCACGGACAGCCCGCGCAGGACGGCGACGGGTGAGGCGTGGCGGTCGGCCATGGCACCAAAGATCAGCGGTGAAACCAACGCGGCGAGAGCGGAGGTGGCAAAGGCGTAGGGGGCGATGCCCACCAGCTGGTGCGCCTTGAACACCACGCTCAACGGCACCATCCAGATACCGGTGGCCATGGATTGGATCAGGAAGAGTACCGCCAATTCACCATATTCCGTCCAACGGATGGTTCTCACGCGTAGAACTCCCTGGCCAATAAACCTGTCAACCGGTGTACGGCCAACTGCAAATCAGCCAACCGGTCGTACTGTGCCTCCGGCAGTTTCCCATTCTCCGCCGCACGCTGGCAGCGTTGAAACCGGCGGCTGAGCGGCAGCCGTTTGTCGTTGAAATCCAGTTCCGTCAACAGCTTTTCAATTTCGACGGCCAGCCCTCGGCCGGCACGGATCTGGCGCAAGGCCTGGTCCATGGTCGTGGTTCCGTTGCGCACGCCGAGGAGCTGGCGGCACTCGAATTTCCGGCAGCGCGCCGGGCGCTCCGCATAAATGGCGCAGGCACAGGTGGCGGCGTTAAAGGCCGGACAAGGCTGCGTGACACGCGAGCGGCCTTCCTTGAACAGGGGCGAAGCATCGCCCGGTTCCGGCCGGACATCGGCAAACAAAACCCCGTTGCAACACAGGCCGCATTGCAAACAAAGCGCGTCAATGAGCTTGTCCATCATCAAAATATGAAGGCGTATCCTACAGACATCGGGTCCGATCGGCAATAAAGTCGGAACTTGGGTGCTGGTACGTTTTGCGACTTTTGGTGGGGCGAGCGTCCTCGCGAGCCGGCTCGTCAGTAGCCTCGCCCCACCAAAACGTACCACTACCGGAACCTGGCCTGCAGCAGCGGTCTATGACTGCAGCAATTTTCAAAAAAAATGCACGGAAATGCGGTGCTCACCGAGCACCGCTACAAGCCAAAGCAGCCATCATTTCCCGAACCGCGCCTTGACACGAGGCGTTTCACTGCTACTCTCGGCGCTCCGTCAAACGGGGCCTTTTTGCATCCGGCAAATTGATTAAATGACAAATCAATTTCCGGGCAAAAAGGGAACCTATTTTCCCGCGCAAAAAGGCGCGAATTGAATTTGATTTATGAAACGCCAGTATCAACCGTCAAAAATCCGACGCAAGCGGCAGCACGGATTCCTTGCCCGCAAATCCACCAAAAGCGGCCGTGCCACCTTGCGCAACCGCCGTCGTGTGGGCCGCAAGCGCCTGACGCCGGTTTGATGCGCCTGCCCATGCCCGCCCCGTCCCAAGATGCCGGAGGCCCGATGCCGGAAGTCAGACGCCTGCGGCTGCGCCGCCCGGCCCGGCTACGGCAGCAGCGCGATTTTGCGCGCGTGCGACAGCAGGGACAGCGGCTTGTGCTGGGGTGCCTCATTGCCAATTGGCATTCACTGCCGGACGGCGCCGTTCCGCGATTGGGGGTCGTCACCAGCCGCAAGATTGGCGGCGCGGTGGTGCGGAGCCGGGCGCGGCGGTTGTTGCGCGAGAGTTTCCGGCAGCATCAAAACGAATTTGCGCAACCGGTCGAACTGGTGCTCGTCGCCCGGAATTCCATCGCCGGGAAAAAATTTGCCGAGGTCGAAAAGGATTTCCTTACAACCCTGCGGCGGGCGGGACTGTTGAAATGAACAACTGCCAACACCCAGCACCCAACATCCAACGTCCAATGGTTTCGCACGTGTACGCTCGTTGGATGTTCAGTCGCGCCTTGTGGGATTGGATGTTGGATGTTCCCAAAACGGCTTTAATTTTCACCCTTCAGCTGTACCGCTGGACGGTTTCTCCCGCGCTGGTCTTCCTGTTCGGGCCTGGCGGTGGCTGCCGTTTCACGCCGAGTTGCTCGCATTACGCAGTGGACACCGTTCGTTCGCAAGGCGTGTTGCTCGGCGGCTGGCTGGCCGTCAAGCGGATTTGCCGCTGTCATCCGTGGGGCGATGGCGGACACGACCCGGCGCCGGAAAAGGAATTCCGAATTTGATTATGGACCGCACCGGCATCATCGTTGTCTCGCTTTGCGCCGTTCTGTTGGTCGTATGGTTTGTCAACGAGCGGAATTATTACTCGCAGGTGTCCCAGTCACAAACGGGCACCAATGCGCTGGCGGCGGCGGAGGCCCGGACGGCTGCCACGGTTTCGAACGTCGCGCCGGCAAGCCTGACCGCCCCTTCCGCCGGGACCGCCGGTTTCCTTCCCAACACCAACGTGTCCGAGCAACTCCTGGTGCTGACCAACGCGCACGAGCGCTACACGTTCACATCGTGGGGCGGCGGAATAAAAACGGTGGAGATGCTGAATTACCCGGAAACCATTTCAGCCCGTTGGAAAAAGACAACTTCAAACGCTGGCGTGGCCACGCTGAATACGCGCGCCCCCGTGCCGGTGCTGGCGATCCTGGGCGAGGCCAGTCTGGTGGGCGATGGTAATTTCACCCTGATAAAAACCGGCGACGGGGTTCACGCGGAAAAGGTTCTCCCCAACGGCCTGCGCATCGTGAAGGAATTCCATATCGGCGACGACGGTCTGGTGAACGTCACCGTGCGGATGGATAACCTGTCGAGCCAATCGCTTCCGTTGCCGACGCAGGAATGGGTCATCGGCACGGCAACTCCCATGGACCTGGATGACAACAGCTTCCCCATATATGGAGGGACGATGTGGTTTGACGGGACGAGGGAGCAACAGATCAGTCTGTCCTATTTCAGCACGAACACCACGTTCTTGTTCGTTATTCCCCACACGCCGAAGACCGAATATCGCGCGGGCACGAGTAACGTGGTTTGGGCGGCGGTTTACAACCAGTTTTTCACTCTGCTGGCGATGCCGAAAACGCCGGCCGCACAGGTCATTGCCCGCCCGACGGTTTTGCCACCGTTCCCCGACGTCGAGCCGGTCCCCGGCATGCCGTTGCCGGAAGGCATTCAAACCGCCCTGGTTTATCCGGCACAAACTCTTGGAACCAATCAGGTGATCGAACGGCAGATCATTCTCTATGCCGGCCCCAAGGAATACCGGACGCTCGCGCACATCGGCGAACAGTTTCAAAATCATGCCGACCTGGCCATGAATTTCGGCTCGGGTTATATTACTTTTTGGGGCGTGGGAACCTTTTTTGCCAAGGGGCTGTTGTTGTGTATGAACTGGCTGCACGATCTGACGCACGCCGGTTACGGCCTGCTGATCGTGTTGATTACGGTGATATTGCGGGGAATATTCTGGCCCTTGACGGCGGCCAGCACACGCTCGATGAAACGGATGCAAGCGCTCGGACCGGAATTGAAGGCGCTCCAGGCAAAATACAAGGAAGACATGCAAAAGCTCACCCAGAAGCAATGGGAGCTTTACCGCAAACACAAGGTCAGCCCGATGAGCGGCTGTCTGCCGATGCTGATCCAGATGCCGGTGTTCTTCGGGTTTTTCACCATGCTGCGCAGTGCGATTGAGCTGCGGGGCGCGCATTTCCTGTGGGTGGCGGACCTGTCAAAACCGGATACGATACTGATGATTCCGGGACTGAATTTTCCGTTCAACCTGTTGCCGTTGTTGATGGTGGGGGTAATGGTGTGGCAGGCGCATCTGCAACCGCCCTCACCGGGCATGGACGCCGCCCAGGCGAAAATCATGCGTTTCCTCCCGTTGATTTTTCTGGTGTTTCTCTACAGTTATTCGTCGGGCATGGCCCTTTACATGACGGTGAGCACGCTGATGAGCGTGTTGCAAACCAAAGTCACCAGAATGAACCAGGCGCCGGCCCCGGCCGCGGCAAATCCGGCATTGACTCCACCGCCAAAAAAGAAAAAATGAAACAAATCGTAATTCGTGATCGGTTAAATGAGTGAATCGTGCATTTAACCAGTCGCTTGTTTAACCAGTTACCAATTCAATGCCTGCTCAACCTAAAGAAACGCTGGAGAAAATCCTGGAAACCCTTGGTTTTATCTCAACCATCGAGGAACACAAATTGGAAGAGGGTCTTTTGCTGGAGATAAAGACCGAAGACGCCGGCCGGCTCATTGGCCGGCAGGGACAAACGCTATCCGACCTGCAATACATTACCAACCGCCTGCTTTTTCAACAGGACACCACCGCACCCAAGGTGATGGTGGATGTGGGCGGTTACCGCTCGCAAGCACGCGAAGCGCTGGTCAAAAAGGCCCAAAATGCCGCGGACAAGGTCCGGCGCTGGGGCGACACGGTGGAACTGGAACCCATGAGCGCCTTTGACCGCCGCGTGGTGCATCAGGCGCTTAAGGACGATCCCGATGTGGAAACGCACAGCGTCGAGGTCGAAGGCTCCGAAAAGAAAGCCATCCTCCTCCGCCCCAGACACTGAACGGCTTCAGGGATTGGGGAGAGTCATGGAATTGAGGATGGTCAATTTATATTCCCGCGAAAGGGCGTTGCCGGTCGAGGGTGCCTTGCCGAAATCATTGTAGAGGTATTGGAACTTGTAACGATAGGTGACCTCACTGGCTCCCGGCGGCACCGGCACGAAACCTTCCCAGCGGTTGGTCATCAACGGCGTCAGGCGCATGTCATAGAGCTGACCATTCGCGACCACGTACGGATGAATGGAGTCCCATCGCAACGATTGTTGCTGCGACGCGAAGGCGACCTCCACGGGATAAAGGTTGTTGGCATTTCGCGGTTGCTGCAACGACGACACATTGGTAAAAGTCGCGGCACAACCCGTCAGCAACAACCCGGATAGAACCGGCAGGATTTTCTTCCACATAATGAAGGCAGCTTTACACAAGCCCGGGCAACTTGTAAAGGTCGATTTAACACTTGAATCGCCTTCATTTTCACGGATATTTTTATCCTTGCATGAGTTCCCCCACCCAACCTGCTCCGGGTTTTCGTAGTTATCGCTGGATCATCTGCGGACTGTTGTTTTTTTCGACCACCTGCAACTACCTGGACCGGCAAGTCATCAGCTATCTGCAACCGTATTTCTGCCGACCGGAGACACAGGGCGGCTTCGGATGGACAAATGCTGATTTTTCCTATCTGACCTCGGCCTTCACCGGTGTTTATGCGGTAGCAACGGTCTTCGCTGGATGGCTCATTGACCGGATCGGCACCAAGCTGGGCTTGGCGCTTTCACTTATTGCGTGGTCCATTTTTGGAATTTTGAACGCCTTCGTCGGGCGTTTGCTGATGATGCACATCATGGTGCGCAGCTTGTTCGCCGTCAGCGAAGCGGGCAACTTTCCTGCGTCCATCAAGACGGTCGCCGAATGGTTTCCCAAGCGCGAACGCGCCCTGGCCACCTCAATTTTCAACGCCGGTTCGAATGCCGGCGCCATGGTGGCGGCGCTCGTAGTCCCGACCTGCATGGTCTATTTTGGCGATCAACAGGGTTGGAAATGGGCCTTCGTCATTACCGGCGCCCTGGGGTTCTTCTGGCTGATTTTCTGGTTCTGGCTATATGACCCGCCCTCGAAACACCCGCGGCTTTCCAAAACGGAATACGATTATATCCACATTGATGACGAAGTCGCCGCGGAGGCCCAGGCGGGCGATAAGGCGAAAGTTCCCTGGCTACGACTTTTTGGCTACCGCCAGCTCTGGGCGTTCATCGCGGGCAAATTCATGACCGACGGCATCTGGTGGTTCTATTTATTCTGGTTGCCGGCATACCTGCACGATCAATTTAAGATGACGCAAAGTGAAGTGCGGATGCCCACTTTTATCGTTTATGGGATATCGATTCTCGGCAGCATTTACGGCAGCAGCATTCCGTTCACCCTTATCAAACACGGCATGGCGGTTTACCGCGCGAGAATGACGACGATGTTCGTCATTGCCCTTTTTCCGTTGGCCGTGCTGACGACACAATACTTCGGTAACGTGGCTCATTTTGGGCGATGGGCATCCGTGCTGGCCATTTCCGTGATTGCCATCGGTTGCACCGCCCACCAGGCGTGGTCGGCGAACCTGTTCACAACCGTCTCCGACATGTTCCCCAAGAAAACCGTCGCTTCCATCACCGGTATCGGCACCATGGCCGGCGGCATCGGCGGCGTGCTGATCCAATTGCTCCAAGGCCGGCTGCGTGACACCTTCGTCCAAACGCCGCAGACCGCCTACCTCATCATGTTTGTTGTCTGCGCCCTGAGTTATTTGATTGCGTGGGGCATGATGAAGGCGCTCGTGCCGCGCCACGAGCCGATTACGGATTTGTGAATCGAGTAGCGGTGTCCCGGCAGAGCGCCGCTGTTTCTGGAAAAAGAAGAAATGCGGCTTTCTCTCGAAAGCCGTTACGTCTGTTTCAAATCGTCATGGCGTCGAATCCGCCGTCCACGACCAGCTCCGCCCCGGTGATGAAGCTGCCTGCATCGGTCGCCAGCAGCAACGCCGCGCCCACCAATTCGTGCGCCTCGCCAAAGCGTTTCATGGGCGTCTTGGCCATAATCGTGGCCACCCGATCGGGGCTAAGCACCTTCCGGTTCTGCTCCGCGGGGAAAAAGCCCGGCACGAGGACGTTCACGCGGACGCCCTGCGTTGCCCATTCGCGCGCCAGATTTTTTGAGAGATTATGAACTGCCGCTTTCGACGCCGAATAAGTGAACACCCGGGACAAGGGGTTAAGGCCGGAGGCGGAGCCGACGTTGATGACGCTTCCTGAACCGCGTTCGACCATGTGCTTGCCGAAAATCTGGCAGGCCAGCATCAGACCTTTCAAATTCACCGCGAGTATGCGGTCTATTTCTTCTTCCGGAATATCGAAAAAGGGAGTTGGTGAATTCACGCCCGCGCCATTGACCAGAACGTCCACGCGCTTGAATTTGGCGAGCACGTCCGCCAGCAGCTTTTGCAGGCCGGTCCTGGACGTCGTGTCACAGGAAAAAAACTCCGCTTTGCCTCCTTCCTTGGCGATCTTTTCGAGCCGTTTCTGGGCTTTCGCCGCATCGCGTCCCACCAAAACCACGATTGCGCCCGCCGCCGCCAGTCCTTCCGCAATCGCCCCGCACAATTCGCCCGTACCGCCAATGACGACGGCGGTTTTGCCCTTGAGTGAAAATAATTCCGTTGGTGTCTTCATAAGATTAGCGAGGTGCCTGCTCCAGCCCTCGCCCATCTGATGGAAGAGGGTGGCCACAGGCCGGGTGAGGGTTCAAGCTTTATCGTTGCACCCGCGCGCTGCCGCCTTTCATCAACTTTTCCACCTCGGCCCTCGACGCCATACTGGTGTCGCCGGGCGTTGTCATGGCCAATGCGCCGTGCGCCGCTCCGTAATCCACCGCTTTCTGCGGATCACTCGTCGTGATTAAACCATAAATCAGGCCGCTGGCAAAGCTGTCGCCGCCGCCCACGCGGTCGAGGATTTCCAAATCGGGATATTTCTTCGATTCGTAAAATTTTCCGTCCATCCAGCAAATCGCGCCCCAATCATTGCGCGTGGCCGTCTTCGCCGCGCGCAACGTGGTGGCCGTCACCTTGAAATTCGGGAACGCCTTCACCGCGGTTTCAATCATCTTCTGGAATGCACCCACGTCAATGTGCAGCAGGTGCTCGTCCGCGCCGGCGACCTCGAAGCCGAGGCAGGCGGTGAAGTCCTCTTCATTGCCAATCATGACATCCACATATTTGGCGATTTCCTTGTTCACTTCCTGGGCCCGTTTCTGGCCGCCAATGGATTTCCAGAGCGACGGGCGGTAATTCAAATCGTAGCTGACCATGGTGCCGTATTGCTTGGCTTTCTTGACCGCCTCGATGACGAGTTGCGGTGTGCTGTCGCTCAATGCGGCGAAAATGCCGCCGGTGTGCAGCCAGCGCACGCCGACCTTGCCGAAGATGTGGTCCCAGTCGAAATCACCCGGTTTGAGCTGGCTGGCGGCGGAATTGCCACGGTCAGGAATGCCCACTGCGCCGCGTACGCCGTAACCACGCTCGGTGAAATTCAGGCCGTTGCGGACCGTGCGGCCCACGCCGTCAAACGGCACCCATTTGATGAAGTCTGTGTCCACACCGCCTTGCAAGATGAAATCCTCGAGCAACCGGCCCACGTCATTATCGGCGAATGCGGTGGCGACGGCGGTCTTGAAACCGAAGCACCGGCGCAGGCCGCGGGCGACGTTGTATTCGCCGCCGCCTTCCCAGACCTTGAATTCCCGGGCGCAGCGGATGCGGCCCTCGCCGGGATCCAGCCGCAACATGATTTCGCCAAGTGCCAGCATGTCGTATTTGCTTTGTGATTTGTCACGAAGTTGAATGGCCATAGTTTTGTCAATTGATTGGTTAAAATTTACACCTGCACGGATTTAAAATCAGTTGCCTGCCAGGCCGGTTCACCGACTTCCCGGGCCAGATGACCGAATTCCTCGATCTCCGCTTTGGTAAACAGCAAACCGCCGTGTTTCCGCGAAAGTTCCCCCGCCCGCGCTTCCGGCTGGCCGGGCAACAGGCACTTCTCGTTGCCGTGGCCCAAAATGTCGGCAATGACCGCCTTTACGTTTTCAAATTGCGACCGGCCTTTGGGATAATCGTTGCCTTTCAGCGCCTCCGGATGGATGACTTGAAAATAAAAAGTCGAACCGTGTTTCTCACCTCTGTCCCCGCGAGCCGTGCCCCGAATCTCCGGCAATCCGCCGCCGATGAACCCGGCGTACAGTTCGTCAATCAAACCGAGGCCGTAGCCTTTATGCTGGCCGAACGGCAGCAACGCCACGGCCTTGTTCGGATCGGTCGTTTCCTTGCCCTCGGCATCCACGGCACAGCCGGGCGGAAGCGGTTTGCCTTCGCGTTTCATCACCTGCACCCGGCCCATTGCCACCGTGGAGGTCGCCCAGTCAATCACGATAGGAAAACCGATGGCGTCCTGCGTCGGGAACGCCCACGAATGGGGATTGGTGCCCATGGTCGGCGTCCGGCCACCGAACGGAACAACTTCGGATGTGGCCGAAGTGCAGTTCGTATAAGCGAGGTAGCCTTTGAGCGCGACATCCATGACGTAGCCACCGCCCCAGAGATAATGCGTCGCGTTGTCCACGCTCACCATGCCAATGCCGAATTTGTCCGCGAGCTTGATGCAGGTATCCATCGCTTCGTAGGCTACGGCCTGGCCCAGCTTGAAATGCGCATTCCAGATTTCAGCGGCGGCGAAACGTGACGGCAACTTCTCGATTTTCGCGCCGGGTTTCCAACGGCCAACTTTGCTGCCGAACAATTCATCCAGGTGCAGCGCTTTGATGGCGTTATGCGTGCGGATGCCATAATAGGAGGCGCTGGAACAAAACCGCGCACCGGCGGCGGCTTCATCAGAATTATAACCACGGGCCAAATACGCCTTCTTTACCAGCGCATCATGTTTTTCCCCGGGAACGATATAGTAGGATTCGGGCATAATTTTGTGACAGAAATTAAAAGGGGAATTAAACCACCTTTTTCGCCGGCACTTCGGGGTTAACCTGGGCAATCGGTTTTTCGCCTTTCATGGCGAGAATGAGATTTTTCACCGAGGTCGTCGCCTGGCGCACCACGCTTTCGTAGGTACGTGACGCGATGTGCGGCGTGCAGACCACGTTCGGCAATTTGAGCAGCGGATGGTCGGGTGGGGGCGGTTCCTTGTCCAGCACGTCCATGCCGTAACCGCCGACCTGGCCGGACTTCAGCGCCGCGACCATGTCATCCGTGGTTACCACTTCGCCACGCGAACAGTTTAAAATCAACACGCCCTTCTTCATTTTGGCGAAGGACTTCGCATTGATCATGCCGCGCGTCTCCGGCGTGAGGTTGGTGTGGAGCGAAATGTAATCGCTGGCGGCGTAAATCCCGTCAAGCGACGAAGCGCGCTTTACGCCGTGTTCCTTGGCAAACTTGTCGTCCCAATAAATGTCGAAACCAATCGGGTTCATGCCGAAAGCCCTGGCGCGGATGACGACTTCCTTGCCGATGCGACCCAGGCCAACGATGCCGATGGTCTTGTCCAGCAGTTCATGGCCGGTCTTGCGTTTCCAGCCACCGCTGCGCGTGGAATCGGTGTGGAATAGAAAATTTTTCTCCAGCGCGAGCAGCAATAGAAACGTGTGCTCGGCCACCGTAGTGTGGTTGACGCCGGGTGTGAAGAGTACGGGAATTCCGAATTCGGTGCACGACTTCACGTCGATTTTGTCCACTCCGATGCCATATTTGCTGATGACCTTGAGTTTCGGACGCGCCTTTTCCAACACCTGGCGCGTGATGGCATCGTCGCCGCAAATATAACCTTCCGCGTCACCGACCAGTGCGAGCGTGTCGGCTTCATTGAGCGGGCCGCGGGCGCGGATGATTTCCCAGCCGGTCTGGGCGAGCAAATCGTGGTGTGCGCCGGGCGTGTCTTGAAAGGAAGTGGTTGTCAGCAAAATCTTCATAGCATTTATCGCAAAATTTCAGTCCTTCAGGATGAAAAAAAAACACCTCCGTGGCAATGACGGAGGTTGTGCAAAAATTGCGAATTGCGATGAAAATATTGCTCTTTTAACCCGCACCCAAGGCCGAATAGGCCATGGAATTCAGGCGCGCCTGCGCCTGCCTGGACATGCCGGTAAACAGGAGGGAGACCTGGTACCCGGTATGTTTGTTGCCGGAACAGGCGATCACCACCCCGCTGCACTGGATGGGGCTTTCGTCCTGCGGCGACTGCAGGGCCACCGTCATTTCCGTCCACAGACTGAACGGCGCCGGGCTGCGAAATTCCACTCCGCTTTTATGAATGACAACCGCATCCGTGGAAAGTTCCAGGCGGGTTTGCCGCGCCGCGACCGTGATTTGTTGTCGAAAAGCACCATCATTCCCGAGTTTTCTTGCGCTCATAAAGACCCCACAAATTACCACGTCACACGCAAACGTCAAATTAGGACCTACAATCAAACAGATTACAATTACCACTCAATAACCGCCGCGCCCCAGGTCAGGCCGGCGCCAAAAACAATCAACAGCACCAGATCGCCGCGGCGGATTTTCCCCGAGGCAACCGCTTCGTCCAGGGCAATGGCCACCGAGGCCGCGGACGTGTTGCCGTAGCGGTTCACATTCACGAATAATTGCTCGGGCGCCGCGCCAAGACGTTGGCCGACGGCATCGATGATGCGGCGGTTGGCCTGGTGCGGAATGATGCACTTGATTTTGGAAATATCCAGTTCGCATCGGTGCAACGCCTCCTGGGCGGCTGTGCACATGGCCTGGACGGCATTCTTGAATGTCTCGCGTCCTTCCATTTGCAGATAATGAAGTTTCCCGGCCACGGTATCCGCGGTGGCGGGACTGCGGCTGCCGCCACCGGGCATGAAAAGCAAATCCGCCTTGCCCCCATCGGCGCCCATCACCGCCGTCAACAAACCGTGGGCGTTCAGACGATTTTGCAGGATCGCCGCCCCGGCACCGTCACCGAAGAGAACGCAGGTGTTGCGATCGTTCCAATTGACAATCGAGGAAAGTTTTTCCGCGCCGATCACCAGCACGGTGTCGTAGGTGCGCGACATGATGAATTGCTGCCCGATTTCCAGGCCGTAAATGAACCCCGAGCAGGCCGCCTCCAGATCAAAGGCCGCCACGCGCCGGGCGCCGAGTTTCTGCTGCACCAGGCAGGCCGTGGCAGGAAATGGCATGTCCGGGGTGATGGTCGCCACGATGATCAGGTCGATTTGTTCGGCCGTGACGCCGGCCATTTTCATCGCCCGTTGCGCCGCCTTGACTGCCATGTCCGATGTGAATTCATTCTTCGCCGCCTGCCGCCGTTCCTTGATGCCGGTGCGGGAGGTGATCCACTCATCCGAGGTGTCCACTATTTTTTCCAGATCGGCATTGGTCAGGATTCTGGCCGGCACATAGGAGCCGACGCCGGTGATGGAACAGGTACGCCCCTGGAAGTTGAACCGGGCGCGAGGGTTTTTAAATTTTGGGTTCATGCCGGGACTGCGGAAGCGGAATCGTTGCCGCCATTCAATTTTTCATTGGCCCGATCGATTTCGCACGAGATGATCTCGTTGATATGATGTTGCACCGCCTCGGCGGTAACGTGCAGCGCGCTGGCGACGGCGCGCTCGCGCGCGGAAGCGTGCGCCTTGAAGACCAGCCCCTTGAAGCCGAGCAGCGGTGCGCCGCCATAAACCTCCGGGTCCATGCGCTTGCGAATGGCTTGAAACGCGCCCTTCGCGAGGAAGGCGCCGATCTGCCGCTGGGCCGAGTGCATCACTTCACGTTTGAGCATCGAGAACATGGCGACCGCGAGACTTTCGGAGGTTTTCAAAACGATGTTGCCCACAAACCCGTCGCACACCACGACATCCACGTGGTCTTTGAACAAGTCATGACCTTCGACATTGCCAATGAAATTTAAATCCAGCCGGCGGCAGAGTTTGAAGGCTTCCAGGGTCAGCTCATTGCCCTTGGAATCCTCCCGGCCTATGCTTAAAACCCCCACGCGCGGATTTTTTCGCCGCAAAATCTCACGCGAATAGATGCTGCCCATGACGGCAAATTGAGCCAGGTGAATGGGTTTGCACTCGATATTCGCACCGGCGTCCAGGAGGACAAATTCATTTCCCTGCCGGGGGATGACGGTCGCAATGCAACCGCGATCCACACCGGGAATGCGGCCAACCTTGAAAGTCGCTGCAGCAAATATACCTCCGGTGTTGCCCAGTGATACCAGAGCGTCGGCTTTGCCTTCGTGAACCAGCTCCGCCGCGCGGGCAATGGAACTATCACGTTTTTTGCGAAGGGCGCTGGCAGGCTTGTCCTCCATTTCCACCACTTCGCTGGTATGGACGACGCGGACACGGTGGTCGCGAAAACCGCGGGCCGGCAGGGCATCATGAATTCTGGCCTGATCGCCCACCAGATAGAGGGCAGTGATTTTATGATTGCCTTCCAATGCGCGCCGGACGCCCTCGATGACGACTCCGCACCCGTGGTCGCCGCCCATGACATCCACTGCTATTCGCATAGATGAAAGAACGCGGAAATTTCCGCAGCGGGATGGCCAATCAGGCGCCGGCCGTGACGCTCAACACCTGACGGCCCTTATAATAGCCGCACGCCGGGCAGACCCGATGGGGCACATAAGGAGCGGCACACTGCGGGCAGGTGCTTAACTGCGGCAGCTTCAAGACACTGTTGTAAGCGCGGCGCATGCGCTGTCGGCTGTGAGACGGTTTGCGTTTTGGGACACCCATAAATAAAAATTACAATTTCAATTTGTCCAATTCAGCCCACACCGCGGGAGTATTTCCCGCTGCGGTTTTACGGCCCTTGCCGGTTTTGGCCTTTAATCCCCCACAGTCCGGTTTGCACAGCGGATGCTGCGGAAATTCCAGGAGCATATCTTCCCGCACCAAAGGCGTCAAGTCCACACAATCATTGACCACGGCCACCCGGTCTTCGCCTTCCAGCGGCACGTGGCTGGTCCAGCCCTTCAAATCCAGTCGGCGCGAGAAGGATTGCAAACACCGCACACAGCGGCATTCGAGCCCGAGCTGCAGGGAACCACGCACCAGCAAAGCGTCCTCGAGCATTTGAACCTCGACATCATATCGCAATGGCCGGGCAGCCTGTATCATCTCGTCACCCGTCTCCAAGTCCAGTTCGGCCAGGGGCAGTTCGCCGCGCAACCGGACGTTGTGCTCCTCCAGGTGGCGCAGATTGACAGTCAGCGGCATGACCTGCTCCCTTCAGGCTTTCCCGGGCGCGGGAAATTTTCTGGCCAAGGCCACCCGCACATGCGCGGGCACGAACGCCGCGACGTCGCCGCCGAGCCGCGCGATCTCCTTCACAATGCGCGAACTCAAAAACGTGTAGGTATCCTTCGGCATCATAAAAATGGTCTCAATATTCTCGTTCAGTTTGCGGTTCATCAACGCGAGTTGAAACTCAAATTCAAAATCCGAGAGGGCGCGCAATCCGCGCACGATGGCCTGGGCCTTCCGGCCCACCACATAATCGATCAGCAGGCCGTCAAATGTATCAGCTTGAACGCCGGGCAGATGGCGCACGGCCTGTTCCACCAGGGCCAGCCGTTCCTTCAATGGAAACAACGGGCGTTTGTCCTCATTTTTCGCCACCGCCACCACCACGGAATCGAACAGCTTGGCCGCGCGCTGAATCACATCGAGATGGCCGTTGGTCAGCGGGTCAAAACTGCCAGGATAAATTGCCGTGCGCATCACCCTCAGCTTAACACGCACGGTAAAATTGACGAGGAAGAAAAATCATTTGGCGTTGGGAGTCTGCCACGGTACTTCGAAAACCCGCACGGCGGCACGAATGCCTTTAATCGTGACCGGGAACATCTCAATGCAGGTGGCCGCCAGCACCGGATCGTCGCCACGCAAACGCTTGTAGGTGCTGTCACTAATGATGATACGCCCGCTGCCGGAAAAGTTTTCAAGGCGGCTGGCAAGGTTCACCTCCTGGCCAAAGACCGTGTAGTTGTATTGGTGCACTTCCGATCCCATCAAACCGACGGTTACCAGACCGGTATTAATGCCGGTGCCAAGCTGGAGGGCGGTCAACTGCGGCAGGGGTGGCAGACCGGCAGAAACCCGCAGGTGATTCTCGGCTTCGCGCTTGGGGGTTTCCGCCAGGCGTTTTTGGTTTAACTCATGAACGGCCCGTTGTGTGTCAATCGCAGCCCGCACACAGGCCAGCGCGTGTTTTTCGTTTGGCGTCGGCGCGCCCCAGAAGGCCATGACGCAGTCGCCGATATATTTGTCCAGGGTACCGCCGTGCTTCTTTACCGCGTCCGCAACGACGGTGAGGTAAAGATTCACGGTGTTCAGTATTTCGCGGGCAGACTCATCAAAATAGGCTTCTTCCGTTGCGGTATCCCACGGATGTTTGCGGATGGATTCCGCCACGCGTTCCTGGGTTTCATCCGTCATCGAGGTGAAACCACGGATATCCGCGAAAAACACCGTCACCTCACGGCGCGCGCCGCCCAGGGAGAGTTTTTTCGCGCTGAGCAGTTCGTTCATCACGTCCGGCGAAACGATTTTAGAGAAGACGGATTTGACGCGACGTTGTTCGCTTTCCTCGAACGCGACGCGATAAGTCACCAGGCTTAAATGTTCGACCAGAATGCCGGCAACCGGAAAGACCAGCGGGAGCCAGACGCGGAACTCCACGAACACGAAGAAACCAGCGACGACATAAGCCACCACCAGCAGGAAGACCATGGAGGAAGCGACGTCCACCCGCAGTTGCCATGTCAGAAATGCCGTCAACGCGCCGAGAAAGACGATGAGGGCCAGTTCCATGTTCAACGGAACCCGGTAGATGAAGCGCCCGGTGATAATGGAATTGGCCACATTCCAGTGTTTGCTGACCAGCAACGTGTCCCGCTCCAGTGGGGTCGCGCCCCGGTCGGTGAGATCGTTGCCCTGGGCCGCCGAACCGACCACGACCAGTTTATTCCGGAACAGGTCGCTGAGTCCGTTGGTTTCGCCGAGCAGCCGATTCTTGTTTTGCTCGAGCAAAAACTCAATCGGTGCACAGGTCAGATGCGGATCGTTGGGCTTCAGCCGCCAGTCCACATAAAAGTAGCCATTGGCATCCACGGGAATCACGCGCACCAGACCATTCGTACCGTGCAACGTAATGCTGCCATCAGGCAGATCCACGTCGGCATGGGCCAGATCAAGTCCCAATTCCTGAGCGGCGAGGACGATGCCCATATGCCAGACGCGCTCGTCGGCGAACGGTCTGGCTTTTGCGGGAGGTTCTGCCGGATCGGTTCTGCTTTTGACGTCCATCTCGCCATTTTTATCGAGGGGGATTTCAAGCGTTTGGCCTTGCTCCACAGGCAGGACAACCTGGTCTTTTTCAATCAGAATGTCACTCAAACTGACGCCATATTTCTCCGCTGCACTCTCTATAAGCGGATGCCAGCGACGAACGATCTGAAAGGCTTTTACCCGTCGCAAAACGCCGTCGGAATCCTTCTCCGTTGTGATATCTCCCAGCGCGAGCACATTGGTGGTGAACAAGGAAGGAGGCATCAGATCCGGCGTGGCGGCCAGAATGACGTTCCCGGCATGGCGGCACTGCAAAGCAAAAAAAACGTCGGAGTCAATCAAACTGCCATCGGCCATTTGCACGGCGGGATGGTCGGGACGCAATTCACCGAACTGCACATCGAAGGCAACGGCTTTGGCACCTTCCGCTGCGAGTTCTTCAACCAGCCGGCCATAGACCTGACGGGGCCATTTAAGCCCATATTGATATCCCAACTGGCCGCTCTGGACGACAGCAATGCTGGAATCTTGAATAGCCACAAAGGCAAGATTGGTGACGACCGGCGCGCGAAAATGCAGGGCCGTTCGCGCGCGCAAGTCATAGGTGATTCCCTCCAAACGCTCAAAAAAATCGAGCCGCAGCAGGCGAACGACGCACACGCAAACGAGAATTGCCACGGCCAGGAGGGCTGCGGTCCGTTGGATGGGTTTCAACTGCACCCCGCCGGATTAAACGAAAAACCAGAGCAACTCAAGGCTGCTCTGGTCCTCGCTTTCGCCTGTCGGCGAAGGAAACTTACTCTTTTACGCCCGTGCCGGTAGAACAATATGACTGCGTTGTATCTTGTCCTGGCGTGGGCTGGGCGCCGTCGCCTTGATATGACGTTGACAGTGCCGTCGACGTGGCTGCAAAGCTGTTCAAAACCCCTGCAGGCAGGGGTGAGACGGTACCGCTCTGGGCGCTGAACTGAAACCCCGCATTAACAAGCTGGGTAATCGCCTTGCCGGTGGAGTCAATGATGGAAACCAGCATGGAACCGTCTCCCATGCCACCATCACCGTTTGCATCCCAATAACCGTAGGAACCGCGAATACCCGCTACGCCATTGGGGATTTTGATGATAAAACGTGACGTGGCCGACATTTTCTTGATGTTAAAGAATATACGACCAGCACGCAAATCCAGTTCCGTATCACTGACGGTCTGGACGCCTGTGTCAAATTGGGTGAGTTTATCGACAGCCAGCACCGTGTTGCCCCACAGGCGGATGACATTTTGTTGAACCGCTGGTGCGTAGGGCAGGAATCCACGAACTTTGGAATCTGGCGCGAGGAACATTGTAGTCGGGGCCGGGGCAGCTTGAGGCATGCCCACCGGCGTTGCACTCAGCACAATGTCCACCGACGAATCGACCGCACTTTGAATAATGGCGCCGGACCTGAGCACCTTGCCGACGACCAGCGGATGCCAACTGTTGTCGCCTAAAGAATATCGCGCCTGCCCCTGAACACGTACGACGGTCACGATACAGGGTTTAACGGAGTCCGCCTTCGCGCTGCCGTCGAGTGCCATAACGGCGCCGACAACCACCATGGTAATCAAAGTCTGTATGTATTTCATAGATAAAGTTACCCTTTCAGAACTTTTAATACTCGTCAAACTATAAATCTCTGCGGTCAAATGTCAAATCCCATTTTTATGCCGGCGGTCCCTAAAAACCTGCGGGTAAAAGGGCCGGCTCGGAGGCGTTTTCGACCAGTTTTTGCTGGCAGATTTCCAGATAGGAACGGCCAATCACGTTATCCTGCCAATGCAGCCGCATGGATCGTGCCAGCCATGCCCGGGCTGCGGAATAATCCTCCACTTGCACGTAATGCCATCCTATGTTGGCAACAGTGTAAAAGCCGTTTGGGTCAAGCGCCTCGGCGCGGCTGAAATACGGCCCGGACTCGGCGTAATGTCCAAGCCAGTCGAGGCACATTCCATAACGCAAATAATTGTAGCCATCGTAGCGGTCGAGTCTTATGCCACGCGCATACCATTCCAGAGCTGTCCGGGCCAGGTCCTGATAATTTTGCCCGCCTTTGAAGCTTTGCTGTCGGTACCCTTCGCCGATGTCATATGCCGTCTCGAAATCTTTTGGCTCGACATCAAAAGCCTTGATCAAAACGGCGGTACGGGCAGAGGAAAAATCCGGCAGTTGGTCCGCACGCGTCAGCCATAGTTGTTCACGGCCCAGCCGCCATTCCTGATAACCTAAATAGGCCAGACCCATTCCCAGCGTCAGAGTAACCAGTGTTTTAACCGGAAGTCCGACAGCCAGCCAGTGACGTTCTGTCGCAAAACGCAGATGGCTGCTCAACAAGGCCAGCAGCGTAACCCCGAGAATGGCATTGGCCGGGATGTGCAGATTGAAATCCACCAACGAATGAACCGCCAGGGCCAGCAAACCGGTGGCGGCACCCAGGAAAAAAGCGAAGCGACTGCCCATGCCATGTCCAAAATCATTTTCCGCTGGACGGACGTATTTCCCCGTTTTCAACAATCCGGCGCCAAAAGCCACCATACCAGCAAGGACGATGGCGCCGCCGACCGTGCCCCAATCGGCCAGTAGATTCAGGTAATCGTTATGCGCCCGGCCAGGCCGCATTTGCATGCTTTCGGGACGATATTCCCGGAAGCGATAGTCATAATGGGCCGGTCCCACCCCCCACCAGAAATGATCCCGCCACATTTGCAACGCGGCGCACCACATATCGCGCCGGACACCCCAATCACTTTCTATGACCGTCTGTGTGTTGAATGACCGTTCCCAGTCATTGGATGTCGACGTCAAATATTTCGTGAATGAAATCGCCCCGCCCGCCAGAAAAACGATGAGCAACCCAAGGGCTGGCAAACGATGATTACGGTGACAAGATAAGATTGACAAAAGGGTCACCAACCCCACCGCCGCCGCCACCCAACCGCCGCGTGAGAAAGTGACCAACAACCCGGCCATGACCCCGACGGCCGCATAGATGAGCAGCGCACGGAGCAGGGGTTTGACGCGTCCGACCAGTGCATAAGCAACGGCCAGCGGTAAAAGCATTTCCAGAAACCCCGCAAAATTATTTGGTGAAATATAGGTGCCCGATGCCCGTCCGGTATAGGGCGAGAGGTAAATCCACACATGATTAGTGTGCGTCAGATATTGACAAACCGCGTAGCCCGAAATCCCAGCAGCCAGAAAAATCAGCGTGAAACTGATGATTTGGGCTGATTCCTGCCGGTGCAGGTTATTGACAATGGCAAAAAACAAAAACGCATAGAGCAGTACCTGGATCATTTCCTGCCGCGCTACATATTCGATGTCTGCCGTGAGGTAACGCCCGACGGCATAGACGGCAAACGCGAGCACCACCCAGCCGATCGGCGGCCAGAACAACTGCATTTTGGGCCCCAGCCAGATTCGGATCGCCCACAATAGCATCACGGCCATGGTCATTCCCTGAATGACCAGAAACGCCCATTCATCCACGGCGCCCATCGCCAACGGACCGAAGACGAGAATGGCGAGCACGAGCGCCAGAATTCCTCGTTCACAAAACTTGTCCAGCGTCTCACAGCTCATTTCACCAACATTTGTAGCAGCCGACGTGAACCGGCTCAAATGTCTTTTGATGAAGAATAAGCTGACTCACGTCCGCTGTTACGATCTTCTGTCAGCTTCGCGCGGCTGGCTTCTTCTTCGGGGGTTCCGGGCGGTATTCCAGAATCTCGCCGGGCTGGCAGTCGAGCGTTTCGCAAATGGCCTCGAGGGTGGAGAACCGGACGGCCCTGGCCTTGCCGGTTTTGAGAATGGACAGGTTTTGCGGCGTGATGCCCACGGCGTCCGCCAGATCGTTCAGTCGCATTTTCCGCTGCGCCAGAACCACGTCCAGATTGACGATGAGGGGCATAAACTTAAACGGTCAGTTCCTGTTCTTCGCGAATCTTCCGCCCTTCATCCATCACCCAGGCGATGAAAATAATTAAAAATCCGGGGAATAAACTGCTCGTTAAATTCAACACCCCGACAGGCCAATAAGGATGGTTCACCGCCGACAAATCGTTCATCCCGTAAAATGAAAGCACCATTGAGAAGAAGCTACGATGGCCATCAAAAAATAAGCGTAGCCGACTCTGCGAACATAGGAAACTACTTTCGAGGTGAATAAATCGCCATGCGCGCATAAGTTAAATAGTTTGTAGCAAAACCACGCCCAAATTGCGCAGGCAATTTCTATTCCACCAAACGTAATAAATTCAAATTTGGAAATAGTATGCGCTTTGACAAGGAAAACCGGAATAATCGGCCCCAATGCGCTCAAACCACAACAAACCGCAACAATTAAGAAAATGGTTCTAAAAATGCCGCTGACTTTCTGAATTCGATTCATTTGGGAATTGTTTCTGGGTGGCATTTCATTCGCATTCATGGCGTCAGAATAACCCGGCCAATTCCGTTTTTCAACATATTTTTATCGAATATCAATAAATACTTTTCGTTAAACAAGACATAACGCCGAGGTGCGAGGACGCAAAGCCGCTAAACGGTTCGGGGGTTTTCTTTGCTTCTCCGCACCTTTGCGCCTTTGCGTTAAATGGTACTGGTACGTTTTGGTGGGGCGAGGCTACTGACGAACCGGCTCGCGAGGACGCTCGCCCCACCGAAAATCGCAAAACGTACCACTACCCGTTAAATCGGCGGCTCGACAACGGGAAAATCTAAATTAACCTCCTGAGAATTTATGACCGATCCGCGCTACCTCAAATTGGCCAGACTGTTGGTGTCTTATTCAACCGAATTGAAAAGGGGCGACCGCGTCCTGTTGGACATGATTGACGTGCCCGATGAGTTCACCATCGAACTCATCCGCGCCGCGCGCGCAGCGGGCGCCACGCCGCTGGTGGAGGTCCGGCATACGCGCGTTTCCCGTGAGTTGTTGCTGGAAATGAACGACCGGCACGCCGCGCACGTCTGCGACCTGGAGTTGTTTCGCATGAAGAAAGTTCAGGCCTATATCGCCATTCGTGGCAGCGAAAACGCCAGTGAAAACTCCGACGTCCCCGGCGACCGCATGGCGCTGTACTCGCGTGTCTTGCGGCCGGTGCTGGACTGGCGGGTCAATAAAACGCGCTGGTGCGTCCTGCGCTGGCCAACGCCGAGCATGGCCCAGGCCGCGGGCATGAGCACCGAGGCGTTCGAAAATCTTTATTTCGATGTTTGCACGATGAATTACGCCCGGATGGCGCGGGCCATGGTTCCCCTCGAACGCCGGATGAAGCGGGCCGACCGGGTCCGGCTGAAAGCCCCGGGCACCGACCTCACCTTCAGCATCAAAGGCATCGGCGCCAAAATGTGCAAGGGCGACCGGAACATTCCCGATGGCGAGGTTTTTTCCTGCCCGATAAAACACTCCGTGAACGGCACAATCCAATTCAACACCCCGACCATTTATTCGGGCACAAAATTTGAAAACGTGCGGCTTGAATTTAAAGACGGCAAAATCATCGCCGCCGCGGCGAACAATTCGAAACGCCTGAACGAAATATTAAACACCGACGCCGGCGCGCGGTATGTGGGGGAATTCTCCCTGGGGTTTAATCCCTACATTCTGAAACCGATGTGCGACATCCTGTTCGATGAGAAAATCGCCGGATCGCTGCACTTCACGCCTGGCCAGGCTTACGAGGAATGCGATAATGGCAACCGCTCGGCGGTTCACTGGGACATGGTGCTGATACAACGGCCCGAATGGGGCGGCGGTGAGGTGTGGTTCGATGGGGAACTCATCCGCAAGAACGGACAATTCCTGCCGCGGGACTTAAAACCGCTGAATCCGTCGAACCTGAAACAGTGATCAAGCCACGTCTTTGAGGATTGTCAGAAACTGCTTCATCGCCGGCGAAAGGACCTTGTTTTTCTTGTAAAGGACAGCCAGCGGCCGGAAGAAAGTGCCGTCTTCGAGCGGCACGGCGGCCAGGGTTTGCTTGGCGACTTCCTGCACGACGGTGCCTTCCGGCACAATGGAAACGCCCGCGTCAATTTCCACCGCCCGTTTCACGGTTTCGATGTTGTCGAATTCCATGACGTTGTTCACGTTCACGTCGTACTCCTTCAATATTTTGTCCAGTGCCTTTCGCGTCGGAATGTCGGGCTCAAACCCGATGAATTTCTGGCCGGCCAGCGCCTTGAGTTTGACGGATTTCGATTTGGCAAACGGATGCTGCGGGTGGCAGATGAGTACCAGCGGTTCCTTGCGCAAGGGAATGATTTCCAGTTTGGCATCCTTGACCGGGTAGGCCACCAGTCCCATGTCCACGACATTGCCCTGCACGTCTTCATAAACCTGGTTCGCGCGCCGGTACTCGACATGAACGTTTACCGTCGGGTAAACCTTCATGAATTTCTTTATGTAGGGCGGCAAGTCGTGGAGGCCGATGCTGTAAATCGTCGCCACGCGAATGGTGCCGGAAATGATGTCCTTCAATTCCTGCAGCTTGCTGTGCAGAGACTCATAGGTCTGGATAATCTGCTTGCTGTAGTCATAAAGCACCTGGCCCTCGCGGGTCAGGCGAAATTTCTTTTTGCTTCGCTCGATGAGCAGGGATTTAAAGGTGCGCTCGAGCGAACTGATTTGCTGGCTCACCGCCGATTGGGTCACACCGTTGATTTGCGCGGCCTTGGTAAAGCTCTCGGTCTCGGCCAAATCACAGAACACTTTGAGGCTTTCAATTTGCATGGGTCAGATGTTTACCAGAAAACCGGAATATCAGTCAACATTATGTTCAACAGTTTCTGCGGTGAGCGCCTGGCGCACTTTGCTCAGCAAATCCCGGCTGGTATAAGGCTTTTGCAGGAATAACAGACCAATTTGCTGGTCGGCCGGCAAAACACAGCCGCTGGCACACAAAATGTGTATTTTCGGCGTGAGTTGGCGGATCCGTTCAACAAATTCGCGGCCGCCCATCGTCGGCATGACCAGGTCCGTCACCACCAGATCCACGTGCGCGTCGTCACGAGACAGCATGGCCAGGGCCTTCTGGGCACTGTTGGAGGTCAGTACGCGATAGCCGTATTCGGACAAGATCGTCTCAGCCATGGTCAACAATATGTCCTCATCGTCCACCACCAGAACGGTTTCGGTGCCGTTCAGGTTTTCTTCCACGTCCGGGTTCTCCCGTACAAATTGCTTCTCCGCCGGCAGATACACGCGCGCGGACGTGCCCATCCCCGCCTGACTGGATACCGCGATGCCACCGCCGTGATTGGTGACGATGCCGTAAACCAAAGCCAGTCCCAACCCGCGGTGGCCGCTGCCTTTGGTCGTGAAAAATGGTTCAAAAATCCGCGGCAATACGTCGGCTTCGATGCCTTTGCCGTTATCCACGATTTCCAGGCAGACATAAGTGCCGGCATTGAGTCGCACGCTGCCGTCCTGTGTCGACTCGGTCAATTCGAGACTCCGCGTTTGCACGGCGATCTGCCCTGTACCGCCGAGGGCTTCCACGGCGTTCTCCAGAATCTTTGTCAGCGCCTGCTGTACTTTCGCCTCATCGAAACGCACGGCAAACAATTCCCGCTCGAACTGGGTGTGCCAGTTGATCT
>DATJYM010000026.1:0-3140 GCA_035499615.1 Candidatus Acidiferrales bacterium
TCAACGGCAGCATTTTCTTGTCATCGCGCATCACCATCAGTGCTTTCTTCGCCACGTCCCAGGAGAACTCGATCACGGGTTTGCTCAGGGCATAAGCCTGGGCTTTTTTCGGATCGCGTTTGCCGGCGGTTTCAAACAACCCCTGGTCGTACTTCATTCGCAAAAGATGCGTCACGGCTTCATTGAGACGTTCTTCGGAGATATCACCGTTCTCCACGGCCTGTTTGATGCCAAACAAACACTGTGACCGCGATTCATCGTCGGCTTTGAGCAGAATGGTATCGCAACCGGCCTTGATCGCCATGGCACAGGCCTGCGGCAGCGGCCACTGTTTCAGAATGGCAGCCATGCCAATCGCGTCGGAAACAATCACCCCGTCGAAACCCAGTTCTTCCCGCAGCAGCCCGGTCAGCAACTTCTCCGACAACGTCGTCGGATATTTGCTGTCATACGCCGGATAAACCGAATGCCCGGTCATGATGGCTTTCACACCCGCCGCGATGGCCGCTTTGAACGGGACCAGTTCGACTTCCTGCATTCTTTTCTTGTCGGCCTTGATCACGTCCAGCACATCGTGGGCGTCGGTGGCGGAATCGCCCCGGCCCGGGAAATGTTTGGCGGTGGCCGCGATGCCACCATCCTGCAGGCCTCTCACGAACGCGACGGCATGTTTGGCGCAAACCTCGGGATCATCGCCGAAGGAGCGAACACCGATTTCCGGATTTTTGGGATTGATGTTCACGTCGCAGACCGGCGAATACATCTGCGTAACGCCAATATTGCTCAACTGTTTCGCGATGGTGTTGTTGATTTTATAAGTCATCCTGGGATCGCCGATGGCGGCCATGCCCATGGGCGGCGGGAATTGCCGGATACCGCCGGCCATGTAGTCGTTCTTGAAGTCGCCCTCGAAATCAATGGTCATGTGCAGGGGAATTGCCAACCGCCGGTTCATCGCAATTTTCTGCAGGGCATTCAAGTCCCTGGTATAATCCTCCGGTGTGATGCTGATTCCAAATTGCTTCCCGGCGTAGTAGGTATTTGAAATGGTGAAGTAATCTTTCGGTTTTTTGAAATTCTTGTCGATTTGCGAGTTGCCCCAGTAAAGATTCTTGCAGGTTTCCACCGCGTAAGGTTCCAGGCACAGGCCGCCGCATTGCAAACGGGTGATCTGCTCAATGCCGCTGGGGGTGAGCATCGCGCCGCGGCGGGTGAAGGTTAATAGCTGGCCGACTTTTTCCTCCAAAGTCATCTTCGCAATGAGCTTGCTGACAAAGGCGTCCCGTTTCGCATCAGTATTCTTAGACATTTTTATATCTCCGGTTTCAGGCTGGCCCCGAACACTTTCGGTGCTGGTTGTTCATGATTCCCATTTGCCGCGGTTTTCCGGCCCTACCCAGAATTCGCGTTCCTTCTTCCACCCCTTTTCTTCAATTTTCAAATCCTTCGTCTTCCACCCGCCTTGAATTCGTCGTGTCAAATCATCGAAGCCCTTGTTCCAACTGAGCCCGTCGGGCACGGTCACGTTCATGCTGCCGGCGGCGTTGGCGTACCGCAGGCACGATTCGATGGTCATTCCCCGGACAAACGCCGAGAGAAACCCGGCGATGGCTGAATCGCCCGACCCCAACGCGCCGACAAATTTTTCCTCCTGGTAAACCGGGAACCAGAGTTCGCGATTGGCCCAGTTATCGAGGTCGGCACAGCCCGCCGCCCCCAGCTTCCGCAAACGGTCCTGGTCTGCCGTCCGGATATACAATCCCCGGTGACCGCATTTGACCATCGCGATGGCCGTGCCCAGGTTGATCAAATCTTTTCCCAGGGTGGCAACGTCCCTGGCGGTCATGTGGTCGAGCACGCCTTCTTTAGGACCAAGGTTCGCCTTTTTCTCCAGGAATTTTTCCTTGTACAGGAAGAAGAAAACCTCCTCCGCACTGGGCACCATGATATCCGTGCGGGGAACCCAGGCTTTGAGAATGGCTTGCCAATCCACTTGACCGGCCGGGCTGTTGACGTCCGGAATGGAAAGATCCAGCGCGGTGGTGGTCCCCAGTTCCCTGGTCTTCTCCAGAATTCTGGTCAATTCGGCGCCGGTGTTATCGTAAATCTTTTTCATCCACGGCGGGTATCCAAAGAGCATCAGTTTGGAACGGCTCACCAGGCCGAAATCCATGTCGTCGTAGCCGAACGTGTCGTTGGCCCCACAATGGTGCAGATAGAAACGGTCAATACCGGGAATGCAAATGGCCACCGTATACGACGTGGATTCGCCCTTGACCATTTTAATCCCCTTGAAGTGCCCTTCGTGTTCTGCGTACCAGCGCAAAATCTGTTGGCCAAAATCGTCATCGCCGATCTTGCCGATGAGTTCGGTTTTCACCCCCAACCGCCGGATGGAGACGCCGGCGTTCGTCACCGGGCCGCCGCCCACGACCACACATTTCCCCATGTTGATCATTTTGCCCGGCACGAGAACGTCGGTCATGTTCTCCACTTTTCCATCGATGGTAAAGGCCGGGATCAGGTCCAGACAGGTATGACCTGCGGCTACAATTTCAAGGTCTCTTTTGTTCACTGGGTTAGCTTTGATAAAATAATTTTCCGCGTAAATTATCCGGCCTTCAATTTATCCGTCAACGATTTTCACTTTTTGCTTCGGCCGATTCCGACGACCGCGTCAAACGCGGGCTTGGGTTTGCAGTGGCGGTCGAACAACATCGGGTAATCCGTCCTTCCGCGGATCGGCAGGTAATTGCGCCAGGATTGCCCATCGTGGACGGCCCAAAACGTCACTCGGCTGATCTTGGCCCGATGTTTGCGAAAAAGTGAAAACAACTCGGCGTACCGGTTCGCCAGGGCGGTCTGCGCCGAATCCGGCAATCCCTCGGGATACGGGTTGTGCTGCTTTCGCGCTGCCGGGCTGAACGTGGAGAGATCGGTCGCTTTGGAATCAACGGCATAAAAGGGAAGCGCGCTAATGTCCAACTCGGTAACCATCACCTTGACGCCCAGTTCCGAGAGAGTCTGGATCGCATTCTCAATTTCCTCAATGCGCGGACGATCCAGAAACCAGTGCCCTTGTATGCCGACGCCATCAATCCGGATGCCTTTTGATTGCAAATTCCGGATGAGCCGGACCA
>DATJYM010000027.1:0-18533 GCA_035499615.1 Candidatus Acidiferrales bacterium
CTGCAAGAAATTCTGTCCCGATTAATGACCTGGCTCAGGGTTTGCCAAAAGCAGGAACCACAGACGGACTTCCACCGGTCGTTCCCATTTCCCTGACCAACGTGATCGACGCTGAGGAGAAAAACTTTGCACAAACCGACGCCTCCGCTCAAATCTTGCCCCAGGGAACACAGGTTTATGGGGGCATTGAATTCTGGTTGCAGGGAATGATCCACCTCCAGGGCCTTGCCGCGCGGGATGAGGAGCACAGAAATTTCCGAACCCAAATCATCGTTTCATTGGATCAAACCAATGTCACGGCCGATGGGAGTTCCGTGACGCATCGGGGGAGCAACATTGCAACCATCTACTTGTTGGGCGGGACACGTTACAGCAGTTCGAAGGCAGGCGAGACGTTTGCGGATTTAATCCTGCACTATAGCGACGGCTCGACCTCAAGCAACGCAGTCGAATACAACGTACATTTGCGTGATTGGTGGCGATTCCCCTTCGAAGAACCAGCTCAGCTGCCAAACAGGCTAACGAAGGTAGCGTGGAAAGGCCCCTCTGCAACCCGCAAAGATCATTCCTTACGGCTGTACCGAGTTGCATTTATAAACCCGTATCCTGAAAAAGTGGTCCGATCCATCGAATTTGCCAGCACGATGGCGCAACCATCCTTGTTTGTGTGTGCGCTCACTTTGGATCCGCTGGCAGCCGGTGCCCGCCCGGACGATTTGACTTCACAAGAAATGGCCGATCAGGGGCTTGACGGTCAGTTGCAGCTCCTTGTCGAGGACACAGAGGGTCATCCCCTGGCGGACGCTTCCGTCAGTTCCAGCTTCCGCAGCGCATCCGGCAGTTCGTCCGGCAAAAAGTATACGACCGACAACACCGGCACGGCCTTCGTGCGTTTTCCTGATGGCGGACTGGAAATGCTGGATGTCAGCGCAGAACACGAAGGCTATAGCGGCAGAAAAATGCGCTGGGATGTGCAAGGTGGCGATAGAGTTCCTGCGAGCTACACGTTAAAACTGGGTGGCGAGGTCAAAATCGGCGGTCTGGTCGTGGACAACGGTGAAAATCCCATTTCAGGCGCGACGGTTTCGCTTTTTCGTTTTTGGTCGGGCAGTGACGCGTCGCCTGACAAAAAAGGCGAACAGCCGGCCTTTTCAAACCAGAATCAAACCACCGACGATCAAGGACACTGGCAGGCGAATGGTATACCGCGGGATCTGCTCGATCACATCATGTTTGATGTGAAGCACCCTGATTTCGTCGGAACCAACATCAACATCACGGCCAACGCCACAACGGAAAGACAACTGCGCGACGGAACATTCAAGATTGTTTTACTGCGCGGACTCGACGTTAACGGCCATATCGTGGATGACCTGGAGAATCCCGTATCCGGGGCGACGGTTTGGGCTGGTCGCAAATTCTATCGCGACCGCCAGCAAACCCGGTCCGACGATCAGGGCCGGTTTGCGTTTCACAATGTCACAGACGGCGACACTCTTTTCAGCGTAATGGCCCAAGGCCACAGCCCCGACAGTAAGACTGTCAATGTCCACACCAACATGGGCGAAATTGTCTTCCAGCTCAAGGCCGGCAGTGTCATCCGCGCCCATGTACAGGACCAATCAGACCAGCCGGTCGCCGATGCCCGCGTCAGTTTGGAAGGCCGTCCGGGTGAACCGGCCTACGACGCCTATGAGTTTTCCGCGAATACGGACGGCCAGGGTAATTTCTCCTGGGACAGTGCGCCGGCTGAGCCGATGCCGTTCTACATTTACCATGACGGATTTGAGGCCAAACGCGGCGTCAAACTCGCCCCCAACCAGGACAACACGGTCACAATGCATCCTTCACGACAATTGCAGGGACAGGTTCTGGATGACACCACTGGCCAAGCGGTGACCAATTTTACGGTTCGCACCGGAACCGCAAGCCCGGACAATTTGGATGTTTATGGGATAATCCGTGACCACGAATTCAGCGCGGTTGACGGCAGGTTCACCCTTAACCTGGACGAGGAATCCGACAACGCCGTTTACGTCACGGCCGGTGGCTATGCCGATAAGGTTCAAAAAATGCCTGACGCGCAAAATGGATTCGTGCAGATGGTTGTCCGCTTAAAACCGAGTGCGGGGTTGAGCGGTATGGTGCTGGCCCCGGACGGGTCCCCTGCCCCCGGGGTTAACGTGGCCGTGTCGGGTGATCCCATGCATTCAAATATTCAACTCAGTGACGGCCGGCTGCGTTCGTACAATGATCGCTCCCGAATTGCCACCACCGGCGCCGATGGCAGGTTTAGCATCTCTTCGGTACCGGACGTTGGAACCGTCGTGGCTGCGGGTACCCCGGGTTTTGCCAGAGCCCCTCTCGAAGAAGTTCGCAGCACCGGAATCATCACGCTGCAATTATGGGGTCGTATTGAAGGCACCCTGAAAATCCGCGGACAGCCGGCGGCAGGAAAAGATCTGCTGTTTAATCTCTCGATTCCCGGCATCGGCACCGATTTCAACGGTTACAAGTCCACGACGGATGATCAGGGGCAGTTTACCATGGAAAACGTCCCGCCCGGGGATGGTGCGATCGTCAGGCTCATTTCGACATCGCCGAACTCCTGGTCATGGAGCGACAGCACACCGGTCACGGTGAAGTCGGGCGAGACCACTCAAGTGACGCTGGGTGACAATGGCGCGACGTTGGTTGGCAGAATACAATTTAATAATCCGCCGACGAACGATGTCGCGTTGACCTATCAGGGCAATTTGTCAGGTCAGATGCCCCCGATGCCGCACTTTAATTCGCCGACCGATGCACAGGCTTATTTCGCAACACCCGAATATCAGGCGCTGATGAGACAGCAAAAAAATTACACGGTTGAGATGAATCCGGACGGCTCGTTTAATGTGGACGATGTTGTCCCAGGAACCTATTCATTGCACTTTTTCGTACGCCTCAACAATGGCAATCCTTGGGCGCAGCCACCGATCGCCCAGGGTTCTACCACGGTTACTGTCCCCGACACTTTCAGTCCTACAACGCCCATTGATATCGGCGAGGTCGTAATTGTCCCCACTCCCAGTACTGCCCCTGGCATGACTCCTTCCTCCTTTCATAACCCCTAACATTTGTGCTAATAAAGATGACAGTCTGGCTCCTGAGGGCGCACAGTGCATACTTTCCACAGCCATCAAACGTGAACGAACCACCTGGCGTCAGTCACGATTGTAAATCGCGAGGTTCCTCACAGTCGCCTTAATTCACGCGCAGGAGCATACAACCATGTGCAGGAAGTTCGGCCATCAGGTTTTTCTGCCGGCCCAGGTCCTGGCGCAACCATAAATCGCGGACGTCAGGCCGGGACCGGATTCCTGATTTATGCAAATCGTGCCACACCAAATCAATCTTCACGGGCTGGCTGGTGCGATTGAAAAACCCTACGGCGCGTGAACCATCCGTCAATGGCTTTAGCCAGATTTCAGCAGGCATAGCGGGATTGACAATTCGTTGCGCCGGCTTGCCCAGCGGATCCTCGTCAACTGCGACCACTTCCGGATTGGTCAGAATTGCCGTCGTCCATTCGTCGTTGTCAGGCAAATTCATTCCCAGCATCAACGGCGATGGCGCCAGCGCCCAAAGCGACATAAGAGTCAACTGTTCATCGCGGGTGAACCGCGTCCAGCGGTCGGGGTGCACATCGCAATTACGCTGGCAGATGTGCCCGAAAGGAATCATGTCGCCATCGGGCCAATGGCCGGGACCGGTGTATTCGGTCCATCTGGCAAACAATTCGAAATTACGGTTCAGTGAGTGCCAGTTGTCCCAGAAATCCGGCGAGATGCGCCAGAGATTGGCGAATTGGGCAACGTGCGCACCATGGCTCACCGGAGTCGCCCCCGGTGAAAGGCTCAAGACAATGGACCGGCCCGAATTTTTCAACGCGGTCGACAGGGCCTCGATTTCGTCGGCGTCGTAAATTTTCCCGCGCTGCAAATTCGCAATATCGTCGCACTTGATGTAATCCACGCCCCAGGCAGCGTACTGTTTGGCGATGCTCGCATACCACGCCTTGCCCGCGCCGGTTGCGGCGTCCACCCCGAACATGTCCTGGTTCCAGACGCAAGTGCGATTGACATTGCCCTCGGGCAGCACGGCTTGTGCGGCGGTGAATTGGGAATCCGCAATCGGTAGATTGGCTTCAACGGCTTTTCGCGGGATGCCGCGCATGATGTGGATGCCAAATTTCAAACCCAGGGAATGGATTTTATCCGCCAGGGGTTTGAAACCGGCGCCGTTGGTCGCGGAGGGGAAACGAGTGGGCGCGGGAAGGCAACGGCCGTATTCATCAATCATTACACCCTCGGGACTCTGGCCGGGCTGACCGTTGGCCAACCGGTCATACCACCGAAAATCCACGACGACAGTATCCCAGCCGACCGGTTGCAGATGTTCCTTGAGCCACAGCGCGTTGGAAAGGACCTCGGATTCGCGGACGGAATCGCCAAAGGCATCATAGCTGTTCCAGCCCATGGGCGGTGTAAGCGCCAGGGTATCGCCGCAAATGATTTTGATTTTTGCCGCAGCCTGGCCTACGGCATTTTGAGCGGAGACCGCGAAGACGAATATCCCCTTATCCTTCAATACGCCGGTAATGATGCCGGTTTGGAGATCGAGTGTGAGTCCGGCGGGCAATCTCTTCGTGGAAAATGTGACGGGACGCACACCGGTCACCGCCAGAGACTGAAGGAACGGCGTGCCGGGACGAATACCGATGACGCTTGTCCCGTTAAACCGGGGCACGGCGTCGGCTCTGGCGGCGGCGATGATTTGTTCCTCGCGGGCGGTGAGCTTGGTGTCGGGCAGGATGTTCTGCGCGCAAAGGCAGCCTGCTGCCAAAAGCAAAGACAAACACGCCCCGGCGTTTGTGCGACTTTTCACTTGGGTTGGCGGGCTATTTTCTTCGCAGCCCGGTTTTTGAAAATCTGGTCCGTCAGTACGCCGATGAGCACCACCGCGCCCATGACGGCAAAGTTGAGCGAGCTGGGGATGTTCAGCAGGTTCACGAGGTTTTGCAGCACGAGGAGCAGGGCGGTGCCGATAAGGATGCCGATGACCGAACCTTCGCCGCCGCGCAGACTGCAGCCACCCAGCACGGCCGCGGCGATGCCGTAAAGTTCGTAGAAATTGCCGTGCGTCGAGGGCGAAACCGAATTGGTATAAAAGGCGAACAGGATGCCGGAGATGCCCGTCAGCAAGCCGCCCAGCACGTAGCTGCTGGCGATGACGCGCCGGGTGTTCACGCCGGAAAAGCGCGTGGCCTCCTCGTTGCGCCCGACGGCCAGCAGATACCGGCCATAGATGGAACGATGCAGCACGATCCACATAATAATCGATGTCACGATGAGAATGACAAACGGCATCGGCAGGCCGAGGCATTCACCGTTCGCCAGGTGTTGCAGCGTCTGGAAACCGGCAGCCTCGCCAAATCCCTTGGTCGTGTCGTTGGCGATGAAGCGGGCGATGCCCCGATACAGCAACAGACCGCACAAGGTGACAATGAACGGCTGCATTTTGAACCGTGTGATGAGCAGGCCGTGGGCAAGACCGAGCAGCATCGGCACCGCCAGCGCGAATGCCACTCCCAGCGGCCAGGGCCAATGCCAATCGGTCAGCGCCATCACCAGCAACATGCCGTTCAGGGCAATCATCGAGCCAACCGACAAGTCAATGCCGCCGGTGATGATGATCATGCCGGCGCCGATGCTGAAGATGCCGAACAGGCCGATGAGATTGGCGGTATTGGACAGGTTGGCCGCGGAAAAAAAAGCGTGGTTCTTCAGCCCGGTGACGACGCACATTACGACCAGTAAGACGAAAATTCCGAATTCCTTCCTGGTTACCAGCGTTTTGATGAACGACGGGTTGTCCAATTCCGGCGCAGGCGTTCCAGCGGGTTCAGGCGTTTGGTTTGGCATGAAATCAGTGGGTGTAGGCCGGTTTCGCGGCGGCAATTTTTCTCCCGACGGCGAGCTGCATGACGTTCTGCTCGTTGCAATCAGCCCGGTCGAGCACGCCGGTGATTTCGCCCTCATGCATCACCGCGATGCGGTCGCTGACGTTCAGGACCTCCTCCATGTCGCTGCTGATCATCAAAATGACCGTCCCCTGCCCCGCCAGCGCGCGCATGAGCCGGTAAATCTCCGCCTTCGCGCCGACGTCAATGCCGCGCGTGGGTTCATCCAGAATCATCACCCGGGGATTCATGGCAAGCCATTTGGCGAGGACGACTTTTTGCTGGTTGCCACCGCTCAGGTTCAGGACGAGCGACTCAATACCGGGAGTCTTGACCTTGAGGGAATCCACCTGCCGCCGGGCCACGTCGCGCTCGCGTTTGCGCTGGATGAGGCCGCCGCGCGACAGTTGTCGCAACGACGGCAGGCTGACGTTTTCGCGGACGGACATCTCGACGACGAGGCCTTCCGTTCGCCGGTTTTCGGGAACGAGATAAATGCCATGGTCAATCGCATCGCGCGGCGCGTTGATAGAGATGCTTTTGCCGTCCAGGATGATTTGCCTGGCCGGCGAATGCTCCAGCCCCACCAGCGCCTTTGCCATCTCGGAGCGCCCGGCGCCGACGAGACCGGCCAGTCCGAGGATTTCCCCGCGCGCGGCGTCAAACGAAACCGTCCTGCCCGGATGCAAGGACGAGGAAAGATTGCGGGCCTGGAAGAAGCCGGGCGCTTCTTTCGCGTCCGGCGGGACGTAGAAACTCTTGATGTCGCGCCCGACCATCAGGTTGACCAGCCGGTCGTGGGTGGCTTCGTCGTGGGTCAATTCGCCCGCGTTCCGGCCGTCGCGCAAAACGACGACGCGGTCGGCGCACTCATCAATCTCACCGAGCCGGTGCGAGATGTAGATGACACTCACGCCTTGTTCGGCCAGTTCACAGACGAGTTCCAGCAGGCGCCTGGTCTCGGACAGGGTGAGGCTCGAAGTCGGTTCATCCATGATGATCAGGCGCGCGTTCAGGGAAAGCGCCTTGGCGATTTCCACCATCTGCTGTTGCGCGAGGGGCAATTGGTCAAGCCGCGTGTGGGTGGACACCGGCAGACCGAGCCGCTCCAGCAGAGGAGCGGTGTCGTCGTGGATTTTTTTCCGGTCAATCAGACCCAGCGCGTTGCGCGGTTCGCGGCCGAGGAAGACATTCGCCGCCACTTCGAGATTGTCGAGAACGTTGAGTTCCTGGTGAATGAACGCGATGCCGCGGCGCAAGGCGTCGTTGACGTTCTGGATTTTGACCGGCTGGCCGTCCAGCCTGATTTCGCCGGCGTCCGGCTGGTGGACGCCGCCGAGGATTTTCATCAGCGTGGACTTGCCCGCGCCGTTCTCGCCGACCAGCGCGACGACTTCGCCGCGCGTGATGTGAAAATCCACGGCGTCCAACGCGATCACGCCGGGAAATCGCTTGGAAATCCCGCGCATCTCAAGCAGCGGCGCGTCGGACATGAAATTACTGACCAAGGATTTTCTTCTTATAGGCCTGATACTCGGCGACGTTGTCCTTCTTGATGTCGCGTGTGGGGATATAAATTGTGCCGCCGGCCAGCGCGGATTTGTCGCCATGCAGGTATTTATCCATGCGCGTTACGGATTCTTTCCCGAACACGAACGGATTTTGGACGACCGTGCCGTAAATGGCGCCCGACGCGATGCCAGCCAGCGTGTCGTCCTCGTCATCGAAACAGACAATTTTCACCTGGCCAATTTTGCCCGCGCCGCGAACAGCGTTCAGGATGGCCGGGCCATTGTAATTCCACAAGCCTACCAGGCAGGCGATGTCGGGATATTTCACCAGCGTGTCTTCGGCATTCTTCTGCGCCCGGACGGCGTCGGTGTCGTCGGTGCGGATGTCCACAATCTGGATGTTGGACCCCTCCAACGCCTTTTTAATGCCATCGTAACGTTCCTTGGCGTTCTCCGCGTCGCTGTGTCCGACGAACAGCATGATTTTGCCACCGTTGGGCAGGCATTCCTTGATCATTTTTCCGGCCTCGACTCCCGCGGCCACGTTGTCCGTGCCGATGTAGGCTACGCGCTTGCTCGCGGCGGCGTCGCTGTCGCAACAAATCAGCAACGTCTGTGCGGCCACCTTGTTCAAGAAGTCTATCTGGTTATCCGGGTCGTCCACGCTGACGGCGATGCCATCCTCTCCTTTGGCGACAAGATCGTCGAGGATCTGTCGTTGCGCGGCGGAGCTGCCGTCCTGCGTAATGCGAAAATCCAGGTCCACGTCGCCGAGCTCGTTGGCCGCCGCCTGACAGCCGGCGCGGGCGAAGGCCCAGAAATTGGCCGCGTTGTTGCTGACAAATGACAGCTTGAGTTTTTTCTGGGGCGCGGCGCCGGCGGCCGTTTCATTTTCCTTCTTGCTGCAACCGGAAAACATCGTTGCCACGCACAAGGCCAGGGTCAGGATACAGGTTCTTTTCATGGGCGGATGGGGTTGATCGGTTCTTGGTTTTTCAAGGAAATTACTTCGTGGAAAATTTGTAAATCATCGTGTTCTTGTAGGTCTGTCCGGGTTTCAACTCGCACGACGGAAAATTCGAATGGTTTGGCGAATCGGGAAAATCCTGCGGTTCCATGGCAAAGGCGTCGCGAAATTGATAGACCCGGCCATCCTTGCCGGTAAGCGAGCCGTCCAGAAAATTGCCGGTGTAGAACTGCATCCCTGGTGCCGTGGTGTAAACCGTCAGGACCCGACCGGAGACCGGATCTTCCACGCGCGCCGCCAGGCCGAGTTCTCCCGGCGGATGGTTGAGCACCCAGTTGTCATCATAACCGTTGGCATACTTGAGCTGCTGGTCAGCCTCCGCAATGCGCGCGCCGATGGCCGTGGGCGTGCGGAAGTCAAACGGGGTGCCGGCCACCGGCTCCAATTCGCCGGTGGGAATCAGTGTGCTGTCCACCGGCGTGAATTTGTCGGCGTCGATGCAGACCAGGTAACCCAGCACGTCGCCGCTGCCGTTCAGATTGAAATACGAATGGTGCGTCAGGTTGCAGATTGTGTCCTTGTCGGTGGTCGCCTTGAAATGCAGGCTCAGCGCGTTGTCTTCGGTGACGGTATAGGTCGCAAATACCTGAAGGTTGCCGGGAAAGCCTTCCTCGCCGTCCTTGCTGAGATAACTCAACTTCAGTCGTGGGCCGTGCGGGCCGACATCCGCCTTGACGACCTTCCAAACCCGTTTGTCAAATCCTTCGGGACCGCCGTGCAGGCAATTCGGGGCGTTATTGATGGGCAGTGTGTATTCCTGACCGTCGAGCGTGAATTTTCCTTTTGCAATCCGGTTCCCATAACGCCCGATGAGCGCGCCGAAAAACGGTCCGGCTTTCGCATAGGCAGGACTTAAATAACCATCGAGGTTGTCGAAGCCAAAAACAACATCTCCAAATTTTCCATCCTTATCCGGCACCTTGAGTGACTGCACGATGCCGCCATAAGTCATGATGCGTGCCTCCATCCCGTTGCCATTGCGCAGGGTGTAAATCTCCACCGGCGTGCCGTCCGGCATTTTGCCAAAAGGCGCTTCGGTAATGGTTCCTCTTTCGTTTGCGTTCGAGCTGGACTTAGACGATGAGGCGCAACTGGTCAGGTAAACCGTGGCCAGCCCGGCCAGAGTCAATGCGGTCAAGGGGACGATTTTTTTCATGATTGCTCGATTATTTTTGTCCGTAATAGGCGTTTGTTCCGTGTTTGCGAAGAAAATGTTTGCTCAATAGCGCGGGTTCCATTGGTTTTGTCTTTGGATTCACACGCAGAGTCTCGCCTGCCAAACGCGCCACGAACTCCAGTACCACGGCATTGTGGACGGCCTCGTTGGCGTCCCGGCCCCAGGTAAACGGCCCATGACCGGCCACCAACACCGCCGGATGATGCAGCGGATCCAGTTTCTCGAAGGTTTCCACGATCAGATGCCCGGTGTTCGTTTCGTAATCGGCTCTGATTTCACGCGGCGTCAAGGCGCGTGTGCAGGGGACCTCACCAAACCAATAATCGGCCTGCGTCGTGCCGTAAGCCGGGATTTTCCTTCGCGCTTGCGCCCACGCCGTGGCATACAAACTGTGCGTATGCACCACGCCGCCGATTTCAGGAAAAGCACGGTACAGCACCAGATGCGTGGGGGTATCCGAACTCGGTTTGAGCCTGCCCTCGACCACCTGGCCGGATTTGAGCGACACCACCACCATGTCCGCGGGCTTCAACCGGTCGTAAGGCACACCCGACGGTTTGATGACGACCAATCCGCGAGCGCGGTTAATGCCGCTGGCGTTCCCCCAGGTTTGGATCACCAATCCTTCCTTCACCAGATCCAGATTGGCCCGGCAGACGTCCTGCTTTAATTGATCGAACATGGCCTTACTCTTCGATACACAAAAAGTTCAACGCGGCATATCATGAAATTTGATGACATGAACCATCGGAGTCCCCGAATCCAAAGCGTGAAATCATCTCTCAATCATCTCCGAACGTGGCTGCGGATTTCAATCAGTTTCTTCATTACGTTGTGCAGATTGCGGTCCCCTTCGCGCGTGCCAAAGGCATCGTGCAGGGTTTTGTAGAGTGCATACAGCTCCCGGTAAACCGCATGGGCTTTCAGGTCGGGCCGGTACACTTTCGCCTTCAGACCCGTCATGGCTTTTTGCGCCAGCGCAAAATCCTTGTGAACCCGCGCCGCCACCGCCCCCGCAATGGCCGCCCCCAAAGCGCACGTCTGTGCCGAACGCGACACCTTCATTGGCCGGCCGGTCACGTCCGCGTAGATTTGCATCGTCAGCGGACTCTTCTCGGCGATCCCTCCGCAATTGATGACCTGCTCAATTTTCACACGGTATTCCTCAAAACGGTTGATGATCGTCAGCGCCCCATAGGCCGTCGCTTCCACCAGTGCCCGATAGATTTCCACCGGTGTGGTGTACAGCGTCTGGCCCAGCAACAGGCCGGTAAGCCGCTGATCCACCAGGATCGTCCGGTTACCGTTGTTCCAGTCCAGCGCCAAAAGCCCCGATTCGCCGGGCTGCAGCCGGCCCGCCGCCTTGTCCAGATCGGCGTGGGACAGCGGCTTCTTTCCCCCCGGCTGGATGTAATGGACCCACCAGTTGAATATGTCGCCGACCGCCGACTGACCCGCTTCCAATCCGTAATAACCCGGCAACACGCTTCCGGGAACGATGCCGCACAAACCGGGTATGTCTGCCAGCTTTTCAGTCTCGGGCCACACGGCGATATCGCAGGTGCTTGTGCCGATGATTTTGACCAGCGCTCCCGGCGCCACTCCACTGCCGATCGCCCCGAGATGGGCATCGAACGCGCCGACCGCCACGGGGATGCCCGCTTTCAAAGCGGTTTTCTTCGCCCACGCCCCGGTCAAACCCCCAACCGCGCGGTCGATCGAATGAACACGCGCGGGCAAACGAGAACGCAATTCGCCAAGCTTCGGATCGAGCTGCGACAAAAATGCCGCGTCGGGATAGCCGTGCCAATTCGCGTTCCACATCGCCTTATGACCGGCGGCGCAAACGCCGGCGATGAATTTGTCCGGTGCGAGCGTGCCGGTGAGTTCGGCGGGGACGAAGTCGGAAAGTTCAATCCACGAATGCGCGGCTTGGAACACCGCCGGCTCGGTGCGGAGGCAACGCAGAATTTTGCTGAAAAACCATTCACTCGAATATGTTCCGCCGCATTTGGCGAGAAATTGCGGACGGATTTTTTTTGCCAATTCGGTGATTTCCGCCGCTTCGGCCACGCCGGTGTGGTCTTTCCACAACCACGCCATGGCGGCGGGATTCCGGGCAAATCTTTTGTGGAAAGCCAGCGGCTGGCCGGTCTCATCCACCGGCAACGGCGTGCTGCCGGTGGTGTCCACACCGAGGCCGACGACCTGGTCCGCCTGAAAACCGCGCACATTTTTTCGGGCATCGGCGAGCGCCTGCCTGATGGTAATTTCCGCGCCCTTGAGGTAATCAGCCGGATGTTGTCGGGCCAGGTTCGGATCATGCGACAGAATGACACCGGCTGTCCCGTGTTCATAATTCCAAACTGCGGTACCCACTTCGCGTCCGTTGGCCGTGTCCACGATCAACGCACGCACCGAATTGGTTCCGTAATCAAGCCCGATGGTGTATTGGGCGCTCATATTCTATTTGTTCAGTGTGAGGTTGAATGATCTCAACCGCCGGAATCAAGACAACGCCATTTTGCGTCATTCAATCACCAAAATGCGTCGGTGGTCACCGCCGCCGCCACCGATCATGAGTGGTGATATACATCCCAGCCGAGGTAATTGCCGAGGGCTTCCTTCACGCCGGCACAAACGTGCGTCGGGTTGATCGCCACATGATGTTCGAATCCGTTCTCACAAATGTGACGGAGCAATTTCTGGAAGTTCGGAATCTTCACCACGCCATATCCGCCAAAGGTCTTTAACGGGTCGTCGGTCAATTCACCCTCGCCAAGGTAGGCGCGGATTTTGCCGGCAAAATCGTCGGTGCTCGCCCGCAAATAGGTAAAGGGGGCGGCCTTCACCCGGCCCACGATCGTGCCGTAGGTGCTCTCCTTGCCCACCACACCCGCGATGATTTCCTGGTAATCCATCACCGGGGCACCCTCGCCTTTTTCCACAAACACATCCTTCGGCAGGTTGCTGCAATGGAACACGACACCCTTGTCCGGGTCCTCACCGTAATTGTTGTTCCAGTCGACCAGCGCACTGGGCCGGCCACTGGCCCGCGCCATGGCGTACATCGCCACCGTGCCCATGATGTCCACTTCGCACGCGCTGCTCATCAGCATATTGCTCATCATGCTCATCAGCGTGCAGGGAACGACCCCGAAAAATTCCTCCATCGCCGTCCAGCATTGGATCGCCGTCGCGTTCAGCTTCGTGTCCCGCATCCAGCGGTCCACGGCCGCGCCGAATTTCGCCATTTTCAGGAGTGACACCGGCGGAATGGACTTGGCCACAACGTAATTTTGAATTTCCTTCAGTTTCGCCTCCACCGCCGCGTCCCCGTCCTTCATTTTGTTGACCCAGCCGAACAATTCGAACAGATCAAGCGTCTCGATGCTGATGCCGGATTGTTCCAGGAGTTTTTCGCTGAAACGAACGGTATTGAAGGCCGTGGGGCGGGCGCCGAGCGCGCCGATGCGGAGGTTTCGCAACGCCTTGATCACGCGGCACGTCACCACGAAATCCCGCAAGTCCTGGAGAAAACTTTGACTGCCCGGATTGACCGTGTGCAACCGGGTGAGCGTGAAAGGGACGTTGTATTGGTGAAGGTTGTTGCAGACCGACATCTTGCCGCAAAAACTGTCCCGTCGGTCCTTGATGGTCATGATTTTCGGGTCATCGTTGAAGGCATGCACCAGCACCGGCACGCGGAGCCCGGACCAGCGAAGGGTATTGGCCACGGCGCGCTCATCGCCGAAATTGGGGAGCGTGACCAGGATGCCGTCAATCCGGCCGGCGTTCTGCCGAAAGAGCTCGCCGCATTTTTGCGCGTCGTCCAGGGATTCGACGGCGCCGAATTTGGTCTCGGTCGTCGGCAATGCGACCACGTCGATGCCGTTTTTCTCAAGGACGGCGAGGATTTCCTCGCGTCCGCTGTCACAAAGGTGTGCTGGAAAAAAGCCCCGATTGCCGACGAGAAGTCCTAAAGTGACCCGGTCATTCGTGTTGTCCATTTTCATACTGGGTTGAAGTGCGAATTAAACTGTTTGTTTCCGCCTCGTCGGGCTGGTAAATCCCGCCGAATATTGAGGCGATTATTGCCGGGAGATTATCTCACCCCCCTTGAAATTCAACAAGAACACGTTTCGACAGACGTGTAACCGGATTGGCCGCGTTGGGCATCTGACGGGGCTATGAACCGAGGAAGCCAGGGCGCAAGTCAACTGCGCAACTTTTGCCGGAGTGATGGCCGTGGAGGGGGAAAGAAAGGAACGTTCTGATTGTAACCGCAGAGACGGCGTAACCGGCTTTCAGCGGGTTCGACCAGCAATTCCTGGATCGTTTTCAGGAGTTGGGTGACATCCGGGGGCTTTTCCATCAAGGCACCGACGCCGGCCGCCACGGCGGTGTCGTATTGGTTGTCCTTTCCGGTAATAATAATGATGGGAAAGGCAGGCGACCGGCTGGTAATACTTTCGAAAGTGTCCCATCCATTCCGGATGGGAAGACCAATATCCAGCAACAGCAAGTCGATCTGCCCGGTTTTGAATTGTTCAATCGCCTCGGCACCATCCCCCGCTTCCACCACTTGGTAACCCGCATCCTTTAGAACCTTGCTCAAAGATTTGCGAACGCTCAGGTCATCATCTGCTATCAAGACAGTTTTCTTCATGAATACCGACTTTCCTAACCCTTTACCAGTGGATGCCGCCAACAGGCTCCCCAAGAAGTCATACGGCCAACTGAAACCACTGGTTCTGATTAATAAACCGGCTCGGCATTCCTGGTTCCGGCCGGTATCTAAATTCTCTTAAATTTGTTTAAATACGTTTGATTCACCCCCGTCACAGCCAGCAGCTAGTGAATCATCAAGGCGTCTTTCGAACTCAGCCAGTCATTCAAGGAAGACGGCAACCGGGAATCGTGAAAGCGGGCCGAGCCCCAACCTGGTGGAACAAATGCGGTTCGCGACGCCAGACGGTTTGTCTGCAACAGGCTCCGATTGCCGGGGTCGTTGTTGGTTTCCTCCTCTATTTGCTTTCCTAATGGATAGGCAAAAAAGGAGAAAGCACGGTAGAAATTAACTGCCAGTTGCTTTTTCATGGTTCCGGCGCTTAAGGTTATTTGTTGGTTTCTAACACGTTTGACCGTATTCTAGGCGATGGACTAGCGGTTGCTATGCCAGCATGGGCAGAGGGCGTTTTCGGCCCGAATCCCTGAATTTCAAGGCAACCCGCCCAAAAATGAAACCGACGGTTGAAACAATTCCTGCCACAGGTGGCTTCCCCGGTGCCACTTCGACGCCGCCGGCGGCGAGACTGCGCCTGGCTGGCCTCTTACTGACGGCGTTGCTCGGGTCCACATTGGTGATTTGGGTGAGTCACAGAACCTGGGAAAGGGTGAATCATCTGCAAGACGAGTTTAACGGACTGAAGGCCAAGGATTTCTATCTGGCCATTCATATGAAGGGAGAAATTCAGCAATTAAATGATACTTTGCTACGGTATCGCCTGCGAGGCGCAGCCACTGATTACAGCCAATTCTACACGGACTCGCAGGAATTGACGCGATGGTTCAACACCAACCAGAGCAACGCCGTCACGCCTTTGGAACGGGAATTCTTCAGACGGATGGGTGGCGCCTACAACGACTATCTGACCGACAGTACGAATTTGCTCTCCGCCCGGATCGGCTTTCTGGAATCCAAGGCGGTCGCCTTTCCCGGTAGTTACGAGAAGGTGCAACAGCAATCCCAGCGTCTGTTGGATTTGTGTGACTCGTTTATCCGCGACCAGAGTTCGGCTTTCGACGACTTCCTTCAGGAGTCGAATCGCACCCTGGCCACCTTTCAGCGGCTGCTCAAGCTCTCGGTGGCGCTCTTGCTGTCACTGATCGTCGCGCTGGCAATCTTGGTGTATCGTGGCATGATCGCCCCCCTGCGCTATCGCTTGACCGAAAGCCGGGCCATCATCGCGCGGCAGGAGAAGCTTGCCTCCCTGGGAGTGCTGGCAGCGGGTGTCGCGCATGAAATTCGCAATCCGCTCACGGCCATTAAATTCCGCCTCTACAGCCTGAAGAAATCCCTGCCCGCCGGCGTGGCGGATAGCGAAGACGCGGTCGTCATCAGCGATGAAATCAACCGCCTCGAACGAATTGTCAGGGATTTCCTGCAATTCGCGCGCCCATCTGAACCGGCATTGATCACCATTCCAATCCAGCGGATCCTTGAGGAGGTATATGAGCTGCTGAAGTCGCAGTTGAAGAAGTCGGGGATTGAATTGAAGCTGGAACCCTCCGAACCGGTCTGGGTGCGCGCCGACACTCAGCAAATCAAGCAGGTTTTGATCAATCTTATTCAGAATTCCGCGGACAGTATCGGACGTGATGGGGTCATTACACTGCGTGCGCGCAATGGCTCGGGTGGATTGGCCATCATGGATGTGATCGACACGGGCAAGGGCATTCCACCTGAAGTTCAGCAACGGTTGTTTGATCCCTTCTATACCACCAAGGATGGGGGGACGGGGCTGGGTCTGCCCATTGCTTCGCGCATTGTGGAAAAACACGGCGGCGAACTCCGCTACCAAACCCATCTGAACCGAGGCACCACCTTCTCAGTGGTTCTGCCGCGGGTCAGCGAAGATGAAACCTAAAATCCTGTTAATCGAAGACAGCAGCAGCACGGCCGCCTCCCTGCAAAAAGTGTTGCGGGAAGAGGACTACGAGGTGGAAATTGCCAGCCGTGGTGATGTCGGTCTCGAGCAGGCGTGCCGCGAGCAATTCAATGTCGTCATCACCGATTTGAGGCTGCCCGGCCTGGGCGGTTTGGAACTGGTGGCTCAGCTTCATACGGCCAAGCCCAAACAGCCCATCATTCTGATTACCGCGCACGGCACGACGGAAACGGCAATTGAAGCGACCAAATTTGGCGCGTGTGATTATCTGCTGAAGCCTTTCGAAGCCGACGAGCTGCTGGATTTGGTTGCCTCCGCGGTGGCCAGCAGCCGGTTGATGTCGGAGCCGGTGGCCATGGGAGAGGCCCGGATGAATCGTTCGGCGATCATCGGTCAGAGCCGCGCCATGCAGGCGATTTACAAGGAAATCGGCCGGGTCGCGGCCACGCCCGCGACTGTATTGATCCGGGGCGCCACCGGAACCGGCAAGGAACTGATCGCGCGCGCCATCTATCAGTACAGCAATCGCGCCGACAAACCGTTCATCGCCGTCAATTGCGCGGCCATTCCGGACACGCTCCTGGAGAGTGAACTGTTCGGTTACGAACGTGGTGCCTTTACCGGTGCCCAGGGACGGCGTATAGGCCGGTTCGAGCAGGCGCAGGGTGGAACAATTTTTCTCGATGAAATTGGCGACTTGAATGCCAACACCCAGGGCAAGTTGTTGCGCGTGCTCCAGGACCACACCATTCAAAGACTCGGCAGCGAAGCCGACATTCCGGTGGATGTCCGAGTGATGGCCGCCACCCACCGCGACCTGGAAGCGGCCATCCGGGAGAGGGAATTCCGTGAGGACTTGTTTTACCGGTTGAGTGTTGTAACCATCACCCTGCCCCCCCTGAGTCAACGCACTGAGGATATCCCCGATTTGGCGAAATATTTCATTCATCGCTACGGAGCGGAACTGGGTCTCGACTCCCCGTCCATACAGCCTGAGGCCATTTCGTTCCTGCAAAGCCAGCCGTGGCCCGGCAACGTGCGCGAGCTGGAGAATGTGATCCGCCAGGCATTGCTTCAGGCGCGGCCGTTCGGCATCAGTCTGGAGCACGCGCAACGGGTGCTGGCCAAAACCCGGAAGCCCGTGGAGGCCAGCCAGCAAACCCACGCCGTGTACGTCGCCGAATTGCTCAATCACGCGCAAAGCGGAGATATCAATGACGCCTATTCGCGGATGATCACGGATTTGGAACCCGAGCTTTTCAAGCAAGCCATTCAACTGGCGCAAGGCAATCAATCTAAAATTGCCCGCTGGCTGGGTGTAAGTCGGATGAAGGTCCGGGAAAAAATACTTCAGTTTGGATTGGATCCGCGGCGTGAGGAACGAAACAAGTAGCGTTGTAGTGTTTAAACTTACGCGCCCGCTGGCAGGATTTAGTCCATCATTGGTTGCAATCGTTCCATTCACCGCGCCCGCCTGCCTGTCATCTGCGTTGAAAACCAACATCTAACGGGTTTACGGGAGGAGGCACGGAACTTGCCAAAGTCGAGGCAGCCTTCAGAGCGAACAGCCGGCGCCAAATAGGCGCGCGCTGAGCAAGGGTGGCTGCGCCAGGACTCTGAAAGCCGATTTGGCTGTGATAAAAAACTTTAAACGTAGACGGGAACATTCGCCATCGAGAGAAACGGAAAATGAAAACGGCAGTAACGCACATGTCAACGGTCGTGGCGGCATCGGCATCCTTTATCGGTCCTGAAACATTCCCTGACACCAAGGAGGTGGGGTGGGAATCGCCAGCGCCCTTTTGAGTGATTTTTCCGAATCATTCAAGACAGGCGCTGGTGATGGTCGTCGAATGACACCAGAGTCGCATTTGGACAAATCGTAATATCCGAGTTGAACGTGAAAAAATTGTTTTACCTTATTAGTGTCCTGACACTCGCCACCAAAAGCCTGGCCACGACGTGGTACGTGGACAGCAGCGCTGCCGGCACCCACAACGGGACGTCGTGGGCCAATGCCTGGACGAGCCTTTCGCAAATCTCCGGTGTCAGCGCCGGGGACACCGTCTATATCTCGGGTGGCGCCGGCGGCAGCTCACACACCTATTCGGTGTCCAATTGGAAACCGGCCGGGGGCAACAGC